>JBEVIG010000056.1:0-24427 GCA_040510855.1 Solirubrobacteraceae bacterium | reverse complement strand
CCGCCCACGGCGTCGCGCACCAGCGCGCCGCCGTCCGCGAGCGCGACCGCCTCGACCCGGTTCGCCGCCACCGCGCCGAAGCGCTCCGCCTCGGCGAGCACGGTGAGCACGAGCCGGACGTCGTCCGTCTGGCAGTCGTAGAACAGGTAGCCGCCGGTGGGCTCGCGCGCGGCGAGCGCGGGCAGGAGCTCGAGCACCTCCGCGCCGTCGACGATCCGGTGGCGCTCCGGGCTCCAGTCGTCCTCGCGACCGCGCCGGCGGCGCCGCCGGTCGACCGCCATCACGTCGTACATGTTCAGCGCGATCCCGAGCAGGCGGTCGGGCCGCGCGCCGTCGAACGCGGGGACGACGAACGGCAGCGGCCGCACGAGGTGCGGCGCGAGGGCGGCGAGCAGCTGGCGCTCGAGCAGCGCCTCGCGGACCAGCCCGAGGTCGAACGTCTGCAGGTAGCGCAGCCCGCCGTGGACGAGCTTGCTCGAGCGCGAGGAGGTCCCGCGCGCGTAGTCGCCCTTCTCGACGAGCGCGACGGTGTAGCCGCGGCTCGCGGCGTCGAGCGCGACGCCCGCGCCCGTGATCCCGCCGCCGATGACGAGCACGTCGAACGGCTCGTCGGCCAGCGCGGCGAGGGCGTCGGCGCGCGCGAGCATCAGGCGAGGTAGGCGACGATCTCGCCGACGGGCGCGCGCTCCGGCGCGGGCTTCCCGCCGCGCGCCTCGCCGAGGTGCAGCAGCCCCAGCACCGCCTCGCCCTCCGGGATCCCGCACGCCGCGCGGCCCTCCGGCGTGCGCAGGACGCCCGGCGTGCGCCAGTAGCCGCCGAGCCCGCGGTCATGCGCCGCGAGGAGCACGATGTAGCACGCGCAGGCGGCCGCGTCGCGGTCCTCCTCGGCGGTCAGCGGGTCCTCGTCGACGAGCACGGACGCGGCGACCAGCGTCGGCGCCCGCTCCAGCTTCGCCGCCGCCTCCGGTCCCGCCGCCGCCTTCAGCGCGACGAGCGCGTCCGGGCCGAGGACGCGGAAGCGCCATGGGTTCGTGAGGTTGTGGTTCGGCGCCCAGCGAGCCAGCTCGAAGAGCTCGTCGAGGGTCGCTCGGTCCAGCGGCGCGGGCGCATAGGCCTTGTGCGTCCGCCGCGAGCGGACCAGCGTCGGGAAGTCCACCGCTTGAGAGTAGTCGCGGTCACCGAGTGCGCACTACGCTCCCGCCCCATGCCCGAGGGCCGCGTGGCCGAGATGTGGCGCTGGCCCGTGAAGTCCATGGGCGGCGAGGAGGTCCGGTCGTTCCGGCTGGACGAGCGCGGCGTGGGCGGCGACCGCACGCACGCCGTGATCCACCACCACAAGGGCGAGTGGAAGCCGCTCACGGCCCGCGAGGCGCCGCGGCTGCTCGCCTGGCACGCGTCGTACCCGTTCGCGCCCGACGCCGGCCTGCGCCCCGACGACCCGCCGCACGCCCAGGTCACCGGCCCCGACGGCCGCAGCTGGCGCTGGGGCGATCCGCGGCTGCGCAACGCGCTCGCCGAGGACCTCGGGCGCGACGTGCGGCTGCGCCGCGACCTGGCGGGCATCCAGGACCTCGAGCGCAGCGTGCTCGTCACCACCGAGGCCACGCGGGCCGCGCTCGCCGACGAGCTGGGCACCTCGATCGACCTGCGCCGCTTCCGCACCAACGTCCACCTCGAGCTGGACGCCGAGCCCTGGGCCGAGCACGGCTGGGAGGGCGGCACGCTGCGGCTGTCCGGCGGCGTCGTGCTGCGGCTGCTGCACGCCTGCGTGCGCTGCGCGATCCCGACCCGCGACCCCGTCACCACGGCCAAGTGGCCCGAGCTGCTGCGCCACCTCGACGCCCGCCACGAGACGTTGTTCGGGATCAACGCGCGCGTGGTGCAGAGCGGCCGGATCGCGGTCGGGGAGACCGCCACTACAGAACCGCCCGCTTCGCGCCGATAAGACCGCCAGTCTTCCGCGACCGGAGAGGATCTGGCTGTGCTTCGTATCGACGAGACGTCCAACACGCTGGTGGCCCCCCAGGCGGGCGGCCTCGTCACGGACGTCAACCCTGACCGTGCCGAGCTGCTCGCTCTGCTCGCGACCGGCTGGGAGGCGTTCGCCTCCGAGCTGGGCCACCCCAGCCTGCGCTTCGTGGCCGCCGAGCCCGTGCCGGGCGTCGACCTGCTCGCCTTCGACGAGTCCGCGGGCCGCGCGGTCGTCGTCCAGGTGACCAACGGCGTGGACTTCTCGGAGGTCGGCCGCGCGCTGGCCGCCGCCGCGCAGGTCGCGAGCTGGGACGCGTCGGCGCTGGCCGCCGCGGGCGAGCTCATGTCCGCCGCCGTCCCCGGCGACTCGCCGCAGGTCGTGATGATCGCCGGCGGCTTCGACGCCGCCACGGTCTCCACGGTCGAGTGGCTCGCCCGCCGCCACGGCGTCGAGCTCTCCGCCTTCGCCGTCTCCTTCCTCCGCTTCGGCGCCGAGCGTCTGCTCACCGTCCGCCGCGAGTTCCCGCCGCGCGACGCGCACACGCCCGACCCGTCCGCCGAGGTCCAGCAGCTGCTGGGCGACGTGGTCCCCTCGGTCGGCGTCGCCACGACGTCGCCGGACGCGGCCGTCGACGGCTCCACCCCGCCCCCGGGCGTCTAGCACCCTTCGCGCGCCGGCCGACCGGGAGCCACAGGCCCCCGGCCGGCCGCCGCTGCAGCGCTCAGCGCCTGACCGGCACGCCGACGGTCGCGCTCGCGGTGCTGCTGTTGCCGCAGCTGTCGGTCACCTCGTAGGTGATCGTGTAGACCCGGCCGCTGCGGTTCTCGTCGCGCTCGGCGCGCACCTGGAACGTGTCCTCGTCGACGACGACGATGTCGTTCGTCGTGTCGCCGTCACCGCCGCCCGGCGCGTTGTCGGGCTCGTTCGACGTCGCGGACAGCACCCGCACGTCGGGCTCCTCGTCGAGGTTGTCCGTGGCCGTGACCGTCGCCTGGACCGTGCGGTACTTGTGGTTCGGCGGCCACAGCGAGTCCGGCGTGACCGAGACCTCGATCTCCGGCGCGATCTCGTCGCACGCGTCGAGCCCGACGATCACGGGGTCGTGGTCGGACGACCGGTATGCGTTCGGCTCGTAGAGGGCCTCCTGCGCCGGCTGCTTGAACGTCATGTCGTAGTCGAGGATGTCCGGCTCGTCGGCGTTGATGTGCCACTCCGTCGCGCCCGTCACCTCGTCGGCCAGCCCCTCGCTCGCGAGGCCGTGGTCGAGGTAGCCGATCATCCCGTCGAACACGTACGAGTACGCGTTCTCGCCCTGGAACTCCCGGATCAGGTCCGTGTAGCCGCCGGCGAGCAGCGCGTCGATCGGATCCTCCTTGTCGTAGGAGTTGAGGTCGCCGAGGATCAGCACGTCGTCGTCGCCGCTCCCCGTCGGGTCGGTCGCCAGCCAGTCGACGAGCGCCTCCGCCGCGGCGGTGCGGGTGAGGTTGCAGTTCCCCGCGCCGTCGCCCGTGTCCGGGTCGCCGACGTCGTCGCAGTCCGAGCCCTTCGACTTGAGGTGGTTGATCACCGCGGTGAAGACACCGCCCGTGTCGGCCGTGCGGAACGTCTGCGCGAGCGCGGGCCGGTTCTTCGTGTCGATGAAGCGCGGGTCGACCGACGAGTCGAGGATCGCGTGGTCGCCGACGGGCGTCACGCGCGCGGGCTGGTAGGCGAACGCGACCTTGATCTCGTCCGTGCCGATGACGCCCGTCTCGATGAAGTCGTAGCGACCGGGCGACGTGGCGTCGTTGAGGCCGTCGACGAGGTCCTGCAGGGCCTCGTCGTTGTTCTGGATCTCGATCAGGCCGACGACGGCCGGATCGATCTCGGTGATCGCGGCGATGATCTTCGTCCGCTGGCGCTCGAACTCCTCGGGCGTGTTCGCGCCGCGCCCGTCGAGCGTCGTGAAGTAGTTCAGGACGTTGAACGACGCGACCTTGACGTTGCCGCCGACCGGCTCCGGCTCCGCGGGCCGCTCGTTGACCTCGGTGTACTCCGCCGCCGCCGTCGGCTGCACGCGGTAGTCGCCGAAGGCGAAGTCGAGCACGCCGGTGACGCCGCCCACCGTGTCACCGCCGCGGAAGCGGTGCGACAGGTCGAAGACCGCGCCGTCGGGATGGATCGCCGGATCGGAGTTCTCCGTGTTGCGGCCGTCGTCGAGCATGATCCGGCCGCGGAGGTTCTGGTCGAGCAGCGCCGTGTACGCCGCCGAGCCCGGTTCGACCACCGCCGTCGGCGTCATCTGGCGCCCGACGGAGAGGACCGTCTCGTTGAAGCGGTCGAAGTCGAAGTACTCCGAGATCGTGAGGTCCTGCGGGAACGTGACGGCCATGCCCTCGAGCGGCTCCCAGTCGGTCATGCTCGAGACCGGCAGCTGGACGGTCGTCGTGCTCGCCGTCGCATCGCCGGGGCACACCTCGACGCGGGTGACCGTGCCGATCTGCGTGCGCGCGAAGCTCTCCGCGACCGTGCCGCGCACGCGGACGACGTCGCCGGTGTCCACGGCCTGGCCCGAGGCCACGAAGACGCCCTCGGACGTCCGCGGATCGTCGTCGGCGTCCGCGTCCTCCTCCTGGACGAAGAAGCCGCCCAGGCCGCCCGCGCCGGCGAAGTCGCCGACCACGACGCCCTCGATCAGTCGCTGCTCCCCGGTGGCGGACGACGCCGCGCCGCTGCCCTGGATGGCGTGGATCGGCGTCTCGAGGCCGTCACCGCACGCGCCGAACGGGATCGGCGGCGGCGGGCACGTGTTGGCGGCGCCGGGCGTGATCGCGCGCAGCGAGAAGTCGGCGTTGTTGACGTCGGTGTCGGCGCCGCAGCGCGAGAGGCCCTCGCCGACGGCCCCGGTGTCCTCGAGGCCGAGGCCCGAGCCCTCCGTGTACGGCGCGCCGGTGTTGCCCTCGTAGCTCAGCGCGTCCACGAGCGTCGGGCCGTTGCGCAGGCCCACCCCGTCGGGCGCGCCGTTCTGGGCCCAGTCCGTGTCGGGCGCGACGTCCTGGTCGCAGTTCGCCGTGTTGGCCGCGTTCGCGCAGATCACGTAGACGTCGCCCGCGGCGAGGCTCACGGCCGGCAGCTCGATCGTGCGGTAGACGGCGGCGCCGCCCGCGTTCCCGTTGACGAGCTGGACGGTGTAGGGATCGAGGTCGATCGCCCCGCCGCTCACGTTCGCGAGCTCGAGGAACTCGGCCGTGTCGGTGCTGGGCTGGTCGTAGTCGATCTCGTTGATGACGAGGGTGTTCGACGCCGCGGGGGCGGCAGCGGGGAGTGCGAGCGCCGCGGCCGCCCCCACGACCACGGGCAGCAGGGTCCGTAGGTTCATGGGCGGCAACCTAGCCTGGTTCGCGGCGGGCGGGTGTTAACAGGTCAGAGTGCCTGCACCTCGGACGTGATGTCGGCGACGGACGCCTTCGCGTCGCCGAACAGCATCGAGGTCTTCTCGTCGTAGAAGAGCGGGTTGTCGATCCCGGCGAAGCCCGACGCCATCGAGCGCTTGAGCACCACCACGGAGCTCGCCTTGTCCACGTCGAGGATCGGCATGCCGTAGATCGGCGACTCGCGGACGTTGCGCGCCGCGGGGTTCGTCACGTCGTTGGCGCCGATGATCAGGGCGACGTCCGTGCGGGCGAACTCGCCGTTGATGTCGTCCATCTCCTTGAGCTGGTCGTACGGCACGTCGGCCTCGGCGAGCAGGACGTTCATGTGGCCGGGCATGCGGCCCGCGACGGGGTGGATGGCGTAGAGGACCTCGACGTTGCGGCGCTCGAGCTCGGCCGCGAGGTCGGCGACCGCGCGCTGGGCCTGGGCGACGGCCATGCCGTAGCCAGGGACGACCACGACGAGCCGCGCGTAGGAGAGCTGGATCGCCACGTCGGCGGCGCTCGTGGAGCGCACGGTGCGGTCGACGCCGTCGTCGTCCGCGACCGCGGCGCCGCCCCCGCCGCCGCCGAACCCGCCGAAGAAGACGTTGCCGACCGAGCGGTTCATCGCGTCGGCCATCTGCTTGGTGAGGATGGAGCCCGAGGCGCCGACGAGCATGCCGGCCACGATCAGCGCCGTGTTGTCGAGCGCGATGCCGGCGGCCGCGGCCGAGAGGCCGGTGAAGGCGTTGAGCGTGGAGATCACCACCGGCATGTCCGCGCCGCCGATCGGGAGCACGGCGGTGACGCCGAGGACGCCCGCGAGCACGAGCAGCAGCCAGAAGAGGATCCCCGCGTCGGCGCCCGCGACGATGATCACGGCGACGGCGAGCGTGGCCGCCGCGAGCCCGAGGTTGAGCGCCGTGAGCGACGGGAAGCGCCGCTTGGCCCAGCTCAGCTCCTGCAGCTTGGAGAACGCGACGTTCGAGCCCCAGAACGAGATCGAGCCGATGATCGCCGCGAACACGATCGGGATCAGCTCCTCGAGCGCGATGTCGTGCCCCTCGCGGAACTCGACGAGCGAGATCAGCGCGACCGCGCCGCCGCCGACGCCGTTGAACAGCGCGACCATCTGCGGCATCGCGGTCATCTTCACGCTGCGCGCGGCCGGGACGCCGACCGCCGTGCCGATGGCGACGCCGACCACGATCAGCACCCAGTCGCCGATCCGGTCGTCGAGCAGCGTGGCGACCAGCGCGACGCCCATGCCGACGGCGGCGATCTGGTTGCCGCGCACGGCCGTCCGCGGCCCCCGCACCATCCGCAGGCCGACGATGAAGAGGCTGAAGCCGACGATGTAGAGGAGGTCGACCCAGTCGGTGCGGCTCACTCCGCCGGCTCCTTCGGGTCGGGCTTGCGGCCCTTGAACATCCCGAGCATCCGGTCCGTGACGAGGAACCCGCCGACGACGTTGATCGTGCCGAAGGCGATCGCGATCACGAGCAGGAACTCGTTGAGGAAGCCCTCGGCGGGCCCGATGACGATGATCGCGCCCAGCAGCACGATGCCGTGCACCGCGTTGGTCGCCGACATCAGCGGCGTGTGCAGCGTGTTCGGCACCTTCGAGATCACCTCGAAGCCGACGAACGCGGCGAGCACGAGGATCGCGAGCTCGGTCAGCAGGTCCATGGCGTCAGCTCCCCTCGGCGGCCTTGCGGGCGCCCTCGTGCACGATCTCGCCGCCGCGGGTGATGCAGGCCCCGGCGATGATCGCGTCCTCGAAGTCGAGCGCGAGCGCCCCGTCCTCGCCCGTCATCAGCTCCAGCAGCGACTGGACGTTCTTCGCGTACAGCTGCGACGCGTGCTCGGCCATCTGGCTCGGCACGTTGAACGGCGCGGTGATCGTGACCCCGCGGTCGGTCGTGTAGGTCTCCCCCGGCCGCGTGAGCGCGCAGTTGCCGCCGGCCTCGCCGGCCAGGTCGACGATCACGCTGCCGTGCTTCATCGCGTTCGCGGCGTCCTCCGTGATCAGCTTCGGCGCCGGGCGGCCGGGCACGAGCGCGGTGGTGATGACGACGTCGGACTTCGCGATCTGCGCCGCGAGCGCGTCGCGCTGCGCCTGCTGCTCCTCCTCGGTGAGCTCGCGCGCGTACCCGCCGGCGGCCTCCGCGTCGGCCGAGCCCTCGACCTCGAGGAAGCGGGCGCCGAGCGACTGGACCTGCTCCTTGACCGCGGCGCGCACGTCGAAGGCGGTGACGACGGCTCCGAGCCGCCGCGCCGTGGCGATCGCCTGGAGGCCGGCGACGCCGGCGCCGAGCACCAGCACCTGCGCGGGCGGGATCGTGCCCGCGGCGGTCATCAGCATCGGGAAGAAGCGTCCCTGCTCCTGCGCGGCGATGAGCACGGCGCGGTAGCCCGAGACGGTCGCCTGGCTGGAGAGCGCGTCCATCGACTGGGCGCGCGAGATGCGCGGGATCGCCTCCATCGCGAAGGCGGTGGCGCCGCTGCCGGCCAGCGACTTCGTGCCGGCACCGTTGGTGAGCGGGGCGAGGAAGCCGACGAGCACGGAGTCGCCGCCGAGCGCGCCGATCTCCGCCTCCGCGGGCGGCGCGACCTTGGCGACCACGTCCGCCTCCCACGCGCCGCCGCCGAGCGTGGCGCCCGCGTCGGCGAACGCCGGGTCGGGGAACCCCGCCTGCGCGCCGGCGCCCGGCTCGACGACGACCTCGTGGCCCTGGCCGGTCAGCCGGCGCACCACATCGGGCACGAGGGCGACCCGCCGCTCGCCCGGGACGGTCTCCTTGGGAACTCCGATCCGCACGGACGCGGCAAGCTACCCGACCCCGCGGCGGCCGTGCGCCGGGTGGCGGCTCAGACGCCGGCGGCGGGCGGGCGCCAGAGGCGGGCGATGACCGCCGCGAGCGCGCCCGCCGCCCCGGCGTCGACGCCGATCGGCATCGCGACGATGCGCGCGAAGCGGATCTCGAGCGGGCTCGGCATCTGCGCCACGACCTCGTCGACCGACACCCGGTTGCCGTCCTCGTCCCGGAGCTCGGGCTCGGCCACGCCGAGGCCGTCCGCCTCGAGATCGGCCGGCTCCACGACGGGGGCCGGCTCGGCCGCCGCGGGCGTCGCGGTGGGGGCCGGGGTCGGCGCGGGCGTCGCGACCGCCTTCGGCCTGCGGGCGCGGGGCACGGGCTTGAGCGGCAGCGCCTTGCCCTCCAGCGCGGCGACCGCCTGCGCGGTCACCCACACCGGCGTCTGCGTGCTCGTCCGCGAGTAGCGGATCGCGCCGTCCGAGCCGACGAGCGACCGCAGGTAGGCGACCGGCGAGCGCGACCCGCCGCGGCGCACCTGCTTCGGGTTGCGCCCCACGGCGATCAGGCCCTGGACCGCCCACGCCGTCGACTGGGCGTTGCTCGCCCCGCCCTGCAGCGAGAAGCCGCCGTCGGCGTTCTGGCGCGACTCGAGCCACGCGATCGCGCGGCGCGCGACGCCGGAGCGGCGCTTGCCCGCCGCGCCCAGCGCCATCAGCGCCGCGCCGGTGTCGTCGGCGCCCGACGGCCGGCCCGAGCCGGCGAAGTTGAACCCGCCGTCGTCGTTGGCCTCGCCGGCGATGAACTCGACGCCGCGGCGCACGGCGTCGCCGTCCGCGGAGCGGCCCGCCGCGCGCAGGGCGAGGATCGCGAACGCCGTGGTGTTGACGAACCCCTGCCAGGAGCCGTCGGCCTCCTGGGCGCGCTCGACCTCCCGCAGGAGGTTCCGGCCCCCGGCCTTGAACGACTTCAGGCCGCCCGCGCGCATCGCGAGGATCGTCCGCGAGCGCTCGCCGAGGTCGCCGCGCAGCGCGCCGGCGTGGCCGCGGATGTAGGCGATCGCGTCGTGGTCGAGGTCGCGCGGGTTGCGCCCGGCGGCGGCGAGCCCGATCACCGCCCAGCCCGTGTGCATCTGCGTCGAGCCGGCGCCCGGCGCTGGGCCGAAGCCGCCGTCGCCGTTCTGCGCGCGCTCGAGGTAGCGGATCGCCGCCTTCGGCGCGTCCGCCCGCGCGTCGTCGGGCGGGGTGGCGAGCACGACCAGCGCGCCGAGGAGCACGGCGCCGAGCGTCGCGGTGGCCGCGGGCGCGGGGCGCCAGGTGACCTCGAAGCGCGTCCGGTACCGGCGCAGCGCGCGCACCAGCGCGGGCCCGAACGCGAGGCAGAACAGCGCGTTGCCGACCGCGTGCGCGAGGTCGAAGGGCAGCGACGTGACGAAGAACGCACCGAGCTTCTCGAGCGTGTGGTCGCCCGAGTACGTCACCCACATCGAGAGGTTCATGAGCGCGCCGAACAGCAGCCCCGCGACGGCGCAGGCGGCGGCGAGCGAGACGCGGCCGAGCTCCCGCCCGAACACGCGCGCGAGCCCCGCCCCGAGCAGGCCGGCGCACGCCCAGCCCGCCATCTGCCACGGCGTCCACGGCCCCTGCCCGAAGAAGAGGTTGGAGGCGAGCGCGGCGACCGCGCCGACCACGAAGCCGGGCGCGCCGCCGAGCACGTAGCCCGTCAGCAGCACGATGTCGGTCGTCGGCTTGACGTTCGGCAGCGGCGCGAAGGCGATCCGGCCGATCGCGGCGAGCGCGGCGAGCGTCGCCACGAGCGCCAGGACCCGCGCGCTCGGATGCGTGCGCTCGTACCAGCCGAAGCCGACCGCCAGCGCGGCGCCGAGCAGCACGAACGAGGCGACGATCCAGCTCACGCGACGACCTCCTCGGTCCGCGTCGCGCGCCGCAGCAGCGCCGCGCCCTCCTCGGGCAGCAGCGCCGCGCCGCCGAGGATCCGCGCGGTCTGCGTGGCGAAGTACCAGCCGCCGGCGAGCACCTCGGCCGTCGGCGCGTCGGCGACCGGCCGCCCGTCGCCGAGGAGCACGGTGCGCGGCGCGAGCGCCGCGGCGAACTCCGCGTCGTGCGTGGCGACGACGACCGCGGTGCCCTGCGCGGCGAGCGCGCGGAGGTGGGCGGAGAGCGCGTCCTTGTGCGCGCGGTCCATCCCACGCGTCGGCTCGTCGAGGCAGAGCACGGCGGGCCGCTCGCCGTGGAGCACGATGGCGATCGCGAGCCGCTGCCGCTCGCCGCCGGAGAGGTCGCGCGGATGGCGGTCGGCGAGCCCGTCGAGCCCCGCGGCCGCCAGCGCCTCGGACGGCAGCTCATCCCCCACGCGCTCGTGGAGCGCGTAGTCGCCCGGGTGCTGGAGGACGAGAGCCACGCGGCCGGCCCGCTTGACCTTCCCGCGCGTGGGCGCGAGGAGCCCGGCGGCGACCTTGAGCAGCGTCGACTTCCCGGCGCCGTTGCGGCCCATCAGCGCCACGCGCTCGCCGGCGCGGACGCCGAGGTCGATGCCGCGCAGCACGGCCGCGCCGCCCCTGTGCTCGAACCACGCCCCCTTGAAGACGAGCGCCGGCGCCCCGAGGGAGTCGGCTGCCGCGGGCTGGGCGCTCGCCTCGACGGGCGCGGGCAGCGCGCGGCGGGCGTCCTTCACGCTCACCGGGAGCGGGCGCAGGCCCGCGAGCGAGAACAGCCGCGCGCCCGGCGTCTGCAGCGCCGGGGCGTGCTCCCCCGCCCACTCGAGGAACGCGGCGGGCGGCGCGTCGCAGGCCACCGCGCCGTCGCGCATCGCGATCACGCGGTCCGCGGCGCCGAGGCAGCGCTCGAGCCGGTGCTCGGCGAGCACGACCGCGGTCCCCCACTCCTCGTTGAGGCGCCGCAGGACGCCGAGCAGCTCGTCGCCCGCGACCGGGTCGAGTTGCGACGTCGGCTCGTCGAGCAGCGCGATCCGCGGGCGGCCGGCCAGCGCCGCGCCGAGGGCGACCCGCTGCAGCTCGCCGCCGGAGAGCTCGTGCGTCGGGCGGTCCAGCAGCGGCGCGATGCCGAGCGCCAGCGCCGCCTCCTCCACGCCGCGCGCGACCGCGGCGGGCGCGAGGCCGAGGTTCTCGAGCGGGAAGCCGAGCTCGCCGCGTACGGTGCCCATGACGACCTGCGTCTCCGGATCCTGGAAGAGCGTCCCCGCGACGGCGGCGAGCGCGGCGGGCCCGTGATCGTGCGTGTCCAGCCCGCCGACCTCGAGCCGGCCGGCGAACTCGCCGCCGTGGAAGTGCGGCACCAGGCCGCATGCCGCGCGCAGCAGCGTCGACTTGCCCGAGCCGCTCGCGCCCGCGAGCACGACGAACTCGCCCGGCGCGATCGTGAGGTCGACGTCGCGCAGCGCGGGCGCGGTCGCGCCCGGGTAGGTGTACGTGACGTGCTCGGCGCGCAGCGCGGTCACGGCGCGATCCCCCGGCGGTCGGCGAACGGGAGCAGCGCGCAGAGCGCGAGCGCGGCGCACGTGCCGAGCACGCCCGCGTCCACGGGCGCCTCGAACGCCGGGTACGCCTCGAAGCGCACCGGGGCGAGCACGGCGATGGCGACGAGGCCGACCGCGCTCGCGGCGAAGGCGAGGTCGTGGCGCGACCATGGCTGCCGTATCCGCGGCGGCTTGCGCGCCGCGCCGTAGCCGCGGACCTCGAGCGTCGCAGCGACGTCGACCGCGCGGTCGAGCGCACCCGCGGCGACGGCGCGCACGACGGCGCGCCGCGGCGCGGGCTCCCCCGCGCGGCAGCGCTGGGCGTCGTGCAGGCGCCGCGCGTCGCGCCCGAGCACGGGCACGAGCCGGGTCGCCAGCGCCGCGGTGAGGGCGGAGCGGAAGCCGAGGCGGCGGAAGGCGCGAAGGAGCGCGTCGGGGTCGACCGCCGCGGAGTGCAGGGCGAAGCAGGCGACGACGACGAGCGCGCGCAGGCCGAGCACGGCGCCGTACGCGAGCGCCTCGGCGGTGATGTCCACCTGCCCGAACGGCGGCACCTCCCCCACGCGCGCGACGACCGTCAGCCCCTCGCGGACGACGAGGCCGTTGACGACCGCGATGACGAGCGCGAACGGCAGCGCGATCAGCGTCATCAGCGCGACGCGCCGGCCGACGTGCGCGGCCGCGGCGGCCAGCAGCACGATCCCGAGCAGCGCGGCGAGCACCACGGGATGCTCGAACGACAGGGCGACGATCGCGAGCGTCACGCACCACGCCGACCCGACGGCCGCGCGCGCCGCGTGCAGCGGGCTCGCGCGGCGGAGATGGATCACGGCGTCTCCGGCTCGGGCTGGACCGGCAGCGGCTCGGGCCGGCCGGCGCGGACGGCGATCGCGAAGTGCTGCTCGAGCGCGTCCTCGGACAGCTGCGCCGCCGCCGCGTCGACGCCCGCCATGTCGGTGCCCGTGACGATCCAGGTCGGCGCCTCGCCGCGCAGCCGCGTCGCCGCGACGAGCCCGGAGCCGGCGCCGAGCGAGCCGGCCTCCTGGCCCGCGGGGTCGAGGAGCGCGATCGTGGTGCCGTCCTCCGACGGCCGCGCGAACACGCCCGACGTACCGGGGCCCTTCTCCAGCTCGCGCACCGCCGGGTCCTTGCGCACCTCGGTCCAGGTGCCGACCTTCACGCGCAGCAGCCCCTCGCCGCCGGGGCTCGCCACGGCGCTGCGGCCGCCGACCTTCACGCCCTCGTCCTCGAGCCGCTTCGCGACCTCGTCGCACGCGTCCTCCGCGCCGTTGGCGCAGTCGAGGCGGATCGGGATCTTCTTGCCGCCCTCACCCGAGAGGAAGGGCTCCGGCCACGCGCCGACGACGGCCTTCACGTCCATAGTCGCCTCCCAGTCGCGGTGGTCCCACCAGACGCGATCGCCGGGGCTGACCTGGTGGGCGGCCGCGCCGTCCTCGGCGAGCACGCCGTTGACGAAGTAGAACCAGTCGACGTTGCGCCCGCCGTCGCTGCCCCCGGCGATGCCGTTGATCGCCTGCACGAAGCCGCCGCCGTAGCGGGTCTCCACGTCGAAGTCGCGCTGCAGGAAGCGCATCACGGTCTCGCCGCCCGGGATCGGGTCCTGGTTGGCGTCGCCGACTTCGCGCGCGCCGAAGTCGCGCGTGACGAGCAGCGTCGCGCCGCCCTCCTCGCTGTCGCCCGCGCCCAGGCCGCAGCCGGCGAGGGCGAGGCTCAGCACGAGCAGGAGCCCGATCGCGGCGCGGCGGGCCATCAGCCGACCGCCACCTTCCGCGGGAACGCCTGGACGAGGCCGGGCGCCGAAGCGCGCAGCGTCAGCGTGCCCGCGGCGTCCGGCGCGGTCACGGTCGCGGTGCCGCTCCCGTCGGTCACGGCGCCCGGCGCGACCTCGACGCCCGCGACCGGCACGCCGCCACCGTTCTCGTCGTAGCCGCGCACGGTGGCCCGGAACGCGGCGCCGGGGGCGACCGTCCGCGGCGCGGCGATCTCGAGCGTCCGCTGGCAGGCGTCGGCCGCGTCCTTGACGCACCAGAACCACAGGACCTTCTGGCCCGTGCGCAGCCTGCGCCCGTTCCCGAACGGGCCCGACGGGTCGGCGGCGCCGGTGGACCCCACGCGGCGGCCGACCTTGTAGACCCAGCCGTCCGCGCCCTGCGCGCGCTCGCCCGCGATCGAGCGGACGTAGAGCGAGCCCGACTCGGCGGGCCGCTTCGAGCACGCGCCGTAGTCCGTGAACGTGAGCGGCAGCTTCGTCGCCGCGAGCGCGGAGAGCGCCGTCCGCGTCCCGGTCGCGCAGCGCTTCCCGCGCACCTTCACCGTGCGGGCGGTCAGCTTCACCTTCTGCGGCCCGGCGAGCACGGAGGTCTTGCCGACGACCATCACCTGGACGGTGCGCGCCGCGTCCGCCGGCGCCGCGGCGAGCGCGACGCCGAAGGCGGCCACGGCCGATGCGAGCAGCGCGCGCCTCACTTGACGCGGATCTCCACGGTCGTGCGCGACTCGTTGAACGCCTTGTCCACGGCCATCACGCCGATGGTGTAGCGCCCCTTCGGCAGCCTGCGGGGCAGGAGGTAGCTCCACTCGGCCCGGTCGCCGATCCGGAAGTACCACTTGCCGCCGCAGCGGTGGCGCTTGAAGCGCTCCGTCGTGTCCCGGTACGTCCAGCACTTCCCGCCCTTCCTGCGCAGGATCGAGAGCCGCACCGAGCGCAGGCCGGACGGATCCTCCGAGACCGTGCCACGCAGCTCGCGCGGCGCCTTGCGGCGCGAGAGCACCTTGCCGTCGGCGAGCGATGCGAAGGTCGCGGTCGGCGCCGTCGTGTCCTTCGCCGGCGGGGGCGGCGGCGGGTCGCCCGGCTTCGGGGCGACGACCTGGACGCGGCGGGCCGCGGAGCGGACGTGCCCCGGCTGCGTCGCCTGCACGGTGGCCGCGCCCGCGCCCGGGAAGACGATCCGCGCCTTGCCGTCGGCACCGACGGTCGCGCTCGCGCCGCCGGCGCGCACGGTCGCGCCGTCCGCCGGGCCGTCCGTGCGGATGAGGTCGAAGGGCGGCTCCTCGCGGTACACCGCGCCGTGCTCCATGACGGTGACGGTGACGGGCTGCCCGGCGACCGCCGTCGGCGGCACGCCGCCCAGGTCGAGGATCGGGCCCTCGGCGGCGGGGACGACGAGGACCTCGTCGCCGGTCTGCAGCTCCGCGTCGCAGAGCCCGAGCTCGGAGTACGCCGAGTTGATCCACAGGCCGTAGTAGTTGGGGAACACGTGCTGCTCGCCCTTGATGACCTCGACGCTCCAGCCGAGGCCGTCGAACCACGAGCCGCTCCAGTCGCCGCCCGTGGCGCCGTGGAGCGCGCCGAGCGCGCTCGTGCCGGAGCAGGAATGCCCGTCGCGCTCGACCGCGGCGGCGGACGTGGTGATCGGCGTCTCGGGCACGAGCGTGGACGCGGTGCCCTCCACGCGCACGGTGACGTCCGCCGGCGCGGCGACCGCCGGCGCCGCGAGCGCGAGCGCCGCGACGAGTCCGGCGAGCGCGCCGGATGCTGCTGAAGACTTCACTTAGGAGCCAACCCCTTTCCGCGAGGGCCTCGTGATGGCGACGGTCGGAGGAAGGTCTCCTGGCTCCCGGGCTCGACCTCCCGCGCCTTCCCGCCCCGCGCTGCGGAGCAGTGGCTGATGCGGTCGGCATCCCCGGTCACAGTGGCGGGTCCGCGCCGGATTCGCACCGGCTTCCCTCAACCACCGACCCTGAACGAGACGGATGGTACCGTGGCGCTCAAGCGCTCATGACCGTCAATCTGACCCGCATCTACACCAAGCTCGGCGACGGCGGGGAGACACACCTCGGCGACATGTCGCGCGTGCCGAAGACGCACCCGCGGATCGAGGCCTACGGCACGCTGGACGAGCTGAACGCCCAGCTCGGCGCGGCCCTCGCGCTGGAGGGGATGCCCGAGCGCACGGCCGGCTTCCTGCGCCGCGTCCAAAACGACCTGTTCGACGTCGGCGCCGACATCTCGGTGCCCCACGGCGGCGACCGCGAGCGCCTGCGCGTGGTCCCCGAGCAGACGGTGTGACTCGAGCAGGCGTGCGACGAGGTCAACGCCGAGCTCGCGCCGCTCAAGTCGTTCCTCCTGCCGGGCGGCACGCCCGCCGCGGCGCAGCTCCACGTCTGCCGCACCGTCTGCCGCCGCGCCGAGCGCCGCGCGGTCGACTGCGGGGACGAGCTCAACCCGGAGTGCGTGCGCTACCTCAACCGGCTCTCCGACCTCCTCTTCATCCTCGCCCGCTCGGCCAACGGCGGCGACGAGCCGCTCTGGGAGCCCGGCCGCTACCGCGACTGATCGAGCGAGCGGCCGACGATCAGCGCGATCGCGTCGGCGTCGGACTGCTTCATGTTCCCCGCCGGGGCCGGATCGTCCGTCGTTCCGTTGGCGGCCTCGATCGCGAGCCGGAGGGCGTCGCCCAACCGCTCGGCCTGCCGGTTCTCGATCCCGTCGAGCACGATGTCCGCGCCCTGCACCGCGCGGTCGAGGCTCAGGTGCGCGACGGAGGGCCCGCCGAGCAGCGCGCGGGTCAGCCGAGCCGAGAACGCCTGCGACCAGCGCGGGCTCGGCGGCGAGTCGAGCGCGATGCGGATGCTGGCGCCGACGGCGCCGGCGGGCAGGGGGACGCCGGTCACGCGGCCGGTGATCTCGTGGTGCTCGGGCATGCCGGCGGTGCTTCCCGTTTCGTGTGGCGGCCACGCGCAGCCGGCCCGCCGTTCGGGTATGAATCTCACATGGGGAGCACCGGACACGGGTTGTACCGGGCCGAGCACCGGGGGCTGCGCGAGCTGCGCGCCGCCGCGAGCCACCTCGCCGCCCACTGGGAGAAGCTCGCCGGCCGCCTCGAGGGCCGGCCGGGGACGGTCCTGCGCGGCGGGGCCGCCGAGGCGCGGGAGCTGCTCGCGGAGCTCGAGGCCGAGGCGCAGGCGCGCGGGCTGGAGTCCTTCCCTGCCGCGCACGGCGTCGGCAGCCGCGCGGCCGGCCTGCGCAACAGCGCCGGCGACCTGCTTCTGGAGCGCAACCAGGCCGCGCGCGGCGCGGTGCTCGACGCGCAGCACGTCTCGACGCTCCTCGGCTACCTCAACCGGCTCGCCACCGCGCGCGGCGACGAAGAGCTCGCGGCCTTCCACGCCCGCTGGGAGGAGCGCATGCGCACGATCGAGGAGGACGCGCGGGCGGCGGCGATCGGCCTCGGCTGCGAGCCGGCCGACGCGGTCACGCCCGCCGAGCAGGGCCCGCTCGGCCGCGCCGGCCATCGCGTCGCCGCGACGATGGGCGCGGCCGGCGAGGCGATCGACGCCTCATCGGTGGGCCGCGCCGCGCGCCGCTTCAGGCGCGACGGCGGCGGTTGAGCCGCAGCCGGACCTCCTCCACCCGCGGCGGCGTGGCCATCAGCTGCCAGCCGCGGGCGAGCAGGACGCAGCAGCCGTCGGATTCGCGCAGCACGACGCAGCAGCGGCCGCGGATGCGGGTCGTGCCGAGCGGCGCCTCGCTCAGCGGCCACTCGCCGTACTGGTCGCCGAGGCGGTCGATCGCGCGGCGGACGTCGGCGTGCGAGACGCCGCGGCCGAGCAGCTCGGCGACGATGGTCGCCTCGCCGATGTCCTCGACCCCGTAGACGCGCGGCTCGCCGTCGGAGGCGGAGGAGCGGATGTAGCCCCAGCGCGCCCACTGGCCGATCGTCGTCCCGGACACGCCGGCCAGCTCACCGACCTCGGCGGCGAGGAAGTGCCCATGGACGGGAGTCGTGGCCATGCGAGAGGGTATGCCGTATTCCGGCCCCGCGCTCAAGCCCGGGCATCCGCCCGGCCGCGGCGTGCGTACCACCATGCGGATGCGATCTCGCCTGCTCGCCCTCCTGCTCCCGGCCGTGGCGCTGGTGGCCGGCGGCTGCTTCGGGGGCGACGAGAGCGAGCCGCGTGCCCGGGTCGAGGCCGAGACCGGGATGTCGGGGGTCCCCTCGCCCGCGGCGACGCCCGAGGCGGACGCGGAGGAGGTGATCCGCGCGTGGGCGGACACGCTGCGTCGGGGCGACGTCGAGCGGGCGGCGACGTACTTCGCGATCCCGTCGACGGTGTCGAACGGGACGCCGCCGGTGAAGCTCGAGTCGCGCGCGGAGGTCGAGTTCTTCAACCGCACGCTGCCGTGCGGGGCGCAGGTCATCGCGACGGAGGACGCGCCGCACGGCTTCGTCATCGTGACGTTCCGGCTCACGGAGCGGCCGGGCAAGGGCCGGTGCGGGGACGGCACCGGCGCGACGGCGCGCACCGCCCTGCTGGTGCGCGACGGGCACATCACGGAGTGGCTCCGGGTCCCCGACGGCGACGCCGCCGGGGACGAGGAGACGACGCCGGCCTAGCCCGGGGCGCTAGGCGGGCAGCGGCAGCGGCGCGTGGACGTCGATCGCCGGCGTCGCATAGCGCTCGGCGTGGCCGCGCTTGCGGGCGATCGCCGCGAGCGGCGCCATCAGCATGCGGACCATCCACGCGGGCGGGAACGGGGCGCGGACCTCGCGCTCGAAGCGGCGGACGAACAGCGCCAGGTGCAGCGGCTTGGGCATGCCCTTGCGGTTCGTGTTGCCCTCGATGGCGAGCTCGGCGGTCGTGGTGAGGAGGTCCTCCATGTCGAGGGCGGGGACGACCTCGACGCGGGCCTTCACGGGCGCGCCGCTCTTGTTCGCGAACTTGTGGACGCGGCCGGCGGGCACGATCACGGTCTCGCCGGGGCCGGCGACGATCTTGCGGGCGCCGAGGCGGAAGGTCATCTCGCCCTCGAGCACGTGGAAGCGCTCCTCCTGCTCGGGGTGCACGTGCGCGCCGGGCACGTGGCCGTCGGCGGTGAGCTCGAGCTCGAACTCGAGCAGGGCGCCGTCGGTGTCGGCGGCGGTCTGGAGGAAGGTGATCTTCTCGCCGCTGACGGGGTTCTCGAAGGACTGTCCGGTGTAAGCCATTTGGGGAGGTCTCCTGCTGGGGTCGGGGTGTGCTCAGCAGACTCCCGGCGCGGGCGTCACCCGTCGTCGGCGCGGGTGACGATCCTGGGTGGCCTCCAGGACGAACCGGCGTCCGCCTCGCGGCGCGGGCCGTCCTCCCTGCGGATGACGCGCCCGTCATCCGTGCGGCATCTCTCATGAATTCCTCATGCAACGCCGCCACCCTGGGTTCGCGAGCATGCTCGCCGACCTCACCGGAACCATCGAGGACGCCGTCGTGGAGGCCGGGTACGCGGGGCTCGCCGTCGTCATGGCGGTCGAGACCGTGTTCCCGCCGATCCCGTCGGAGATCGTCCTCCCCTTCGCCGGCTTCCAGGTCGCGAAGGGCACGCTGGGCTTCGTGCCCGCGCTGCTCGCGTCGACGCTCGGCGCCGTCCTCGGCGCGCTCGTCCTCTACGCGATCGCCCGCTTCGGCGGGCGCGCGCTCGTGCTCCGGATGCACCCGCTCCTGCGGATCTCCGAGCGCGACCTCGACCGCGCCGACCGCTGGTTCGACCGCCGGGCGGTGCTCATCGTCCTGCTCGGCCGGCTCGTGCCCGGGATCCGCTCGCTCGTCTCCGTCCCCGCCGGGCTCTCCGAGATGCCGCTGGCGACCTTCATCGGCGCGACGGCCGCGGGCGCGCTCCTGTGGAACTCCGCCCTGCTCGGCGCCGGCGTCGCCCTCGGGGCGAACTACGAGCGCGTCGAGCGCTACGTCGGCCCGTTCGGGACGGTCGTCCTCGTCGCCGTCGTGCTCGCCTGCGTCGCCGGCCTGGTCTGGCTGCGCCGCCGCGGCACGGCCACGGCATAGGTCCGCCGTGCGCGTGCTCGTGGTCGAGGACGAGCCGCGGATGGCCTCCGTGCTCGAACGCACCCTCCGCGAGGAGGGCGCGACGGTCGACGTGACCGCGAGCGGCGAGGACGCGCTCTGGATGGCCGCGTCGACGCCGTACGAGGCCATCGTGCTCGACGTGATGCTCCCCGGCCTGAACGGCTTCGAGGTCTGCGCGGGGCTGCGCGAGCAGGAGGTGTGGACGCCCGTGCTGATGCTCACCGCGCGCGACGCCGTGGCCGACCGCGTCACCGGGCTCGACGCGGGGGCGGACGACTACCTGCTCAAGCCGTTCGCGGTGGACGAGATGCTCGCCCGCGTGCGCGCGCTCGTACGACGCGGCGCGCAGGCCCGTCCCGCGGTGCTCGCGGCCGGCGCCCTGTGTCTGGATCCGGCGGCGGGGCGCGCCTGGTGCGATGACGTGGAGCTGCAGCTCTCGGCCAAGGAGTTCGCGATGCTCGAGGCGTTCATGCGGCGTCCGGGCGAGCTGCTGACGCGCGACACGCTGCTCGGGCTCGTCTGGGACCACGCCTACGAGAACAAGTCGAACGTCGTCGACGTCTACGTCCGATACCTGCGCGAGAAGATCGACCGCCCGTTCGGCCGCTCCTCGCTCGTCACGGTGCGCGGCCGCGGGTACCGGCTGGACCCGGCATGAGGCGGCCGGGGGTCCGGCTGCGCGTCGCCGGGGCCTTCGCGCTCGCGATGGCCGTGCTGCTCACCGTCGCCGGCTTCGCCATCCGCGCGGGGCTGCGCGACGAGATCACGGGCGCGACCGACGAGACGCTGGAGACACGGGCCACGGCGGTCGCGCGCCTGCTGGTCGACCGCGGGCGCCCGCTGCCCGGCCTCACGGACGGTCTCGACGACCCCGGGGAGACGTTCACGCAGGTCATCGGCCCGGGCGGCGAGGTCGTCATCTCCTCCCCCGGGCTGCCCCGTGGGCCGCTCCTCGACGCGGCCCGGCGCGACGAGGCCACCGAGGGGATGACCATCCGGCTCCCCGTGCCCGTCGAGCCCGACGAGGGCGACGAGGACGTCGACCGCGACGCCCTCGAGGAGACCGTGGAGGAGCCGTTCGAGTCCGACCGCGCGCGCGTGATCGCGCGGACGGTGGAAGCCGGCGGGACGACATACGCGGTGATCACGGGCGCGACGCTCGAGGACCGGGAGGACGCGGTGCGCGCGCTCGACCGCGTGCTGCTGATCGCGCTCCCGCTCTCCCTGCTGGGTGCGACGCTGGCGGGCTGGTTCGCGCTCGTCGCCGCGCTGCGGCCGGTCGAGCGCATGCGCCGCCGCGCGGCGCGGATCTCCGACCGCTCGTTCTCCGAGCGCCTGCCCGTGCCCGGCACGAACGACGAGATCGCGCGGCTGGGGCACACGCTCAACGAGATGCTCGACCGGCTCGAGCGCGCGCTGGAGGCGGAGCGCGCGTTCGCGGCGGACGCGAGCCACGAGCTGCGCACGCCGCTCGCCGTCCTCCGCGGCGAGCTCGAGCTCGCGCTGCGGCGCGAACGGCCGCCAGAGGAGCTGCGCGCCGCGCTCGAGGCCGCGCTCGCGGAGACGCTGCGGCTCAGCGCGCTCGCCGACGACCTGCTGCTCATGGCCCGCTCCGACGCGGGGCAGCTCGAGCTCCGGCGCGAGTGGATCGACGCGCAGGAGGAGCTCGAGGCCGTCGCGGCGCGGCTCGGGCCGCTCGCGGGCGACCGGCCGCTCGCCGTCGAGGCGGCGCCCGGCATCCGCTTCTCCGGCGACGCGGCACGGATAGGCCAGGCGGTCGGGAACCTCGTCGAGAATGCGCTGCGGCACGGGGCGGGCCCCGTGGTCCTCGGCTCCGCGCAGGAGAACGGCACCGTCGCGCTCACGGTCGCCGATCGCGGGCCGGGCGTCGACCCGGCCTTCGCGCGACGCGCGTTCGAGCGCTTCAGCCGCCCGGACGCGGCGCGCACCGGTGACGGCTCGGGCCTCGGCCTCGCCATCGTCAGGGCCGTCGCGGTCGCCCACGGCGGCGAGGCGCGGCTGGAGCCCCGCGAGGGGGGCGGGACCGTGGCGTCCCTCATCGTCCCCTCATCGCCGCCCTCGTAGAACACGGGCCATGACCACACGCTCCCTGCTCCTCGCCGGCACCGCCCTGGCGGCCACGACCGCTGCCGCCGTCGCCGCCGCTGTCCCCGCCACGGGCGCCCCCGCGACCACCCCGGCCGCGACTGCCGCGCCCTCCGCCGCGACGGTCAAGGCGCGGCCGATCATCGACGACATCGACGCCGACCTCCGCTTCGACGGCCGCGTCCGGCTCGAGGCCGAGACCGCCGGCGCCGCCCGCGTCACGTTCACCTACCGCGGCCGCAGGGTCGCCGCCCACAAGGGGCGTCTGGACCGCGAGGACGGCACCCGCGACTGGCGCCGCACCGTCGCGGCCCGCGGCGGCGACGCCTCCGGCCTGGCCACGGTCACGATCAAGGTCCGCGCCTGCAAGGGCGACGTCTGCGTGACGCGCTCCGACACGGAGCGGCTCGAGCGCGAGGACCTCGACTGATGCGGCAGTGGCTCGTGATGGCGGCGCTCGTCCTCGCGGGGGCGGGCGTCGGCGCGGCCACGGTCGCCGCCTCCGGCGCCATCGGCGAGGAGGAGGCGGTCGGTGTCATCACGGTGCCCGTCGAGCCGGCCGACGCCGGCGGCGCGCCGGCCGCGTCGTCCGCGGACGCCGGCGGCACGTCGTTCGTCGTCGAGGACGGCATCGCGCGCGCCGACGCCACCCGCCTACGCGCCGCCGCGCTCGCGCGGGTCCCGGGCGAGGCCATCTCGGCCGAGCGCGACGACGGCCTCTTCCAGGTCGAGGTCCGCGACGAGGGCGGCAGGATCCTCGAGGTCCTGCTCGACGACCGCATGCGCGTGGTCGGGACGGACGGCGACGAGGACTGACGCTCAGGGCGCGGCGGGCTCCAGGTCGCCCGCGCGATCGCCCGTCACGGCCACGAAGCGCAGGTCGCCGGGCGCGACGTCGCCCGTGACCCGCATCGCGAACCCCGCGCGCTCCGCGCCCGGCCCGCGCGCGTCGCGCGCCGCGGCCGACCCGGCGCCGAGCGCCGTCACGGCGACGAGCCGGTCGCCCGAGAAGACGAGGATCCAGTCGGCGGGCCGGCCCGTCCCGTCGTCGACGGCCCAGCCGGCGATGTCGAACGCGCCCGGCGAGGGCGTCACGGTCAGGGCGCCCTCGGCGGCGCCGGGGACGACCCGCACGCCCGACCCGAAGGTCCAATCGATCCGGTCTCCGGAGATCCGCCCGCTCACCTCACCGCTCAGGCGCTGGACGATCACCGGGTCGAAGCCGGGGAAGAGCTTCGTCGAGCGGACGCGCAGCATGTTGTTCGGCCCGCCGACCAGACCGCGGCGGGCCCGGGCATCGGCGGGGACGCGGTCGAGCCCGAGCAGGACGAGCAACGCGTCCTCCACCGGGGCGACCAGGTACGTGCTGCCGCCGTTCCGGGCAGGCTCCCACGCCTCCGGAGGCGCGATGTCGCTCCGGTAGAGCTGATGCGGACGCCGGAGATAGAGCTGCAGCGGCGTCCGCCCCACGCGCTCGTCGGGCGAGAACACGCCGGTCTGCTCGACGACCGGCGCGGCGGCGCCCGCGTTCGCATCGATGTAGCGGGCGGCGTCCGCGAACGGCGGCCGCTGGAAGCGCGCCTCGAGCGATCGCGCGGTGCCGAGCGCCAGCCCCACCGCGATCACGAGCGCGATCGGGACCAGGGCGCCGCGGGGCACGCGCCGCGCGAGCGCGCAGACGACGAGCGCGACGAGCACGATCATCGCGGGCTGCGAGGCGTTCAGGTTCCGCGAGAGGTAGAGCGACGGTCCGACCAGGTCGTAGAGCAGCGTCGCGATCGGCGTGGCGATCGCGAGCGCGGCCACGAGGAGGACCACGGACCGCTCGGGCGCCTCGCCACGCCGCACCGGGCGACGGGCCACGAGCGCCGCGACGGCGAGCGCCGCAAGCCCGCCGGCGACGAGCAGTGCGGGCCGGCCCGGCACGTCGCGCAGCGCGACGAACGGGTTGCCGAGCAGGACGCGCACCGGGTAGCCGAGCCCGCTGCGCACGTCCTTCGCCGCCCAGAAGTCGAAGCCCTCGACGCCGGGGTTGTCGTTCTGGGTCAGGTAGCCGGGCACCCACGGCAGCCACAGGGCGATCGCCGCGATCCCCCACAGCACGACCGGCCTGCGATAGGCGGGCCGCGCCCACAGCGCCCAGACGGGCAGGACGAGCAACACGAACAGGCTCGTGTAGTGGGTCCACATCGCCGCCGCCGAGGCCACGGCCCACACCGCCCACCACACGCCGCGGCCGCCGTCCGTCGCCCGCAGGAGCGAGAGCGTGGCGACGAGGATGAGGAAGACCTGCGTCTCGTACGCGCGCGCCTCGGTCGAGAAGAAGATGGCGAACGGGTCGAGGGCGAGCAGCGCGGCCGCGACGAGACCGACCGCGAGGCCGCCCGCGCGCCGCCCGAACAGGAAGATGAGCGGGATGGCCGCCGTACCGAGGATGAGCGACGGGAGCCGCAGCTGGATCGTCGTGTCGCCGGGAAGCCGGGTGGCGAGCTCCGCGAGGTAGTAGTGCAGCGGCGGCGTGACGGACGTCGTGTACACGTCGTGCCAGATCGCGCCGAGGCCGGGCTTCGCCACGATCGCGTGCGTGAAGCGCTCGTCGCCGTACAGGCTCTGGTCGATCCCCGCCACGCGGAGGGCGAAGCCGGCGAGCGTGATGCCGGCGAGGACGAGCCACGCCCAGCCCGGGACCGCGGCCGCCGCGGACCGCGGCGACCGGAGCGCCGACGTCGCCCTGGTCCGGCCGCCGGTGAGGGCCTCATGCACCGCGCTCACGCAGCGTCACC
>JBEVIG010000055.1:0-8255 GCA_040510855.1 Solirubrobacteraceae bacterium | reverse complement strand
GGCGGCGACGCCGGCCACCGCCGCGCCGAGCGCGTCGGGGTCGGCCGGGCACAGCAGGCCGGTGCGGCCGTCGGCGATCAGCTCGGCCGGGCCGCCGGCGGCGACCGCCACCACCGGGAGCCCGGAGGCCTGGGCCTCGAGCACGACCTGCCCGAACGTGTCCGTGGCGGAGCACAAGAGGAAGACGTCCGCGGAGGCGTATGTCGCCGCGAGCTCGTCGCCGCGCTGCCGGCCCAGGAACGTCGCGTGCGCGCCGAGCCGGGTGCGCAGCCGCCCCTCCTCGGGGCCGCCGCCCGCGAGCACCAGGTGCAGCCGCGGGTCGCGCCGTCGGGCGCAGGCGAAGGCGTCCGCCAGCCGGTCGACGCCCTTCTCGCGGCTCAGCCGGCCGGCGTAGAGCACGTCGACGCGCGCGTCGTCGCGCGGCCGCCGCCGCGCGGGCGTGAAGCGCGAGGCGTCCACGCCACGGTCCCAGCGCAGGACCCGCCCGGGCTCCACGCCCAGGTCGGCAAGCCGCGCGTCGGCGGAGCGCGAGGGGGAGAGGACGAGGTCGCAGCGGCCGTAGAACGCGCTGAGCGCCATGTGGACGGCGAGCACGATGCGCGGGTCCCCCGAGCGCAGCTGCGCGTAGGCGGCCAGCTCCGTGTGGTACGAGCCCGTCACGGGCAGCCCGAGCATCCGCGCGCCGGCCGCGGCCGCGACGCCGGCCGGCCCGGGGGCGCAGACGTGGACGAGGTCGTAGCGGCCCTCGGCGAGCGCGTCGACCACGTCGGGAAGTCCGGGGACGCCGACCTCGAGCTCGGCGTAGAGCGGGATCTCCAGCTCGGCGACGGCGGGGAGCCGGCGGTCGACGTGCGGGTCGGTGCCGACCACCTCGACGTCGAACCCCGGCACGCCCCGCATCCGCACCTGGCCGAGCGTGTGCGTGACGCCGTGCATGCCGCCGACGCCGTCGGCGATCAGCGCCACCCGCGCGGGCTCGTGCTCCCGGCGCCGCGCGAGCCGCTTCTCGCGCCCGAGGAACGCGGCCGCCGGCGCGTAGGGCACGGCGGGGATGCAGGCCTCGAAGAGCTCGAGGGCGGCGCCGCCGAGCGCCGACTCGGCGTCCGGCTCGCCGCGGCCGAACCTGCCCGCCGCGCCGGCGAGCGAGCCGACGGCGGCCTCCAGCCGGCGCTCGTGGATCCGCCGCGCGCGCCGCTGGAGCGCGGCGTGGGAGAAGTCGTCGCGCTGGAGGAAGGCGATCAGGTCGCCGTCGTGGAGGTCGAGCTCCAGGGCGTCCAGCCACGCGCGCAGCAGCGCGCGGGCGTCCTCCGGACCCAGGTCGCCGCCGGCCGCGCCGCCGCGGGCCTCGGCGTCGCCGAGCACGCGCTCGACCATCGCCAGGACGGCCTTGGGGTCGGGTGCCGCGCCGTCCTCGCCGCGGCCGAGCGCCCGGACGGCGAGCGCCATCGCGTTGTGCGCCCAGCGTGCCGCGCTGCCGTGGTCACCACGCGCGCGGACGCGCCCGGCGCGCACGTGCGCGAGGAACGCCTCCGGCGTCGCTGCCGCCGGCGTCTCCGACCAGGTGCGCCCGATGTCGATGCCCGCGTGGTCGTCGGTCCCGCCGATCCCGATGCCGCCCTGCGTCTCGACGTAGATCGCCGCGGGGGCGTTGAGCTCCGCGTCGCGCGCGCCGTTGCGCACCTCCCAGATCGGGAAGAGCTGCGCGAGCCGGCGGCGGTGGCGCGGCTCGAGCGGCGCGGCGACCGCGAAGAAGGGGTGGGCCAGCGCGCACGCGATCCCGCGGTCGTGGAGATACTCGGCCACCGCCTCGACGTCGTGCCGGCGCTCCTGCAGCCGGCCGTGGTCGTCGGGCGTGATGCCGAGGCAGAGCACGTGCACCTGCTGCGACTCGCCCCGGAACGACGCGGTGAGCTCCTCGGAGACGAACGTCCCCGGCAGCTCGGCGATGGCCAGCGCCCCGGCGATCGTGTCGTGGTCGGTTATCGTCACGAAGTCCATCCCGCGCCGGCGGGCGAGCTCGTAGACCTCCTCCGGCGGCGTGGCGCACTCCGGCAGTCCCAGCGCCCGCTGGACCCCGAGCTTGGCGACCGCCGAGGCGGTCGAGCGGCAGTGCAGGTCGACCCGTGTCATCGCCATGCAGAATCCCTGCACGCGCGCGGGAATGGTGTTGCCGTTCGGCCATCAGCCCGTTGCCATCCCGTGAACGCGCGGGCGCCGACATCGGCGTGGCCGCCGCGCGGCGGCGGGTAGCCCCGCGGCATGGCCGACAAGCCGTTCAAGAAGGGCGACCGCGTCGAGGGGAGCAGCGACGGCGGCACCGCCGTCGGCACGGTCGAGCGCAAGATCACCTCGGACACGGAGGCCGCGGGCCGGAAGGTCAAGGCCTCGGCGGACGAGCCGCAATACCTCGTGAAGAGCGAGAAGTCCGGCGGCACGGCGGTGCACAAGCCCTCCGCGCTGCGAAAGGCGAGCTGAGCCTCAGGGGTCGTCGGCGGCGAACACGGCCGCCGTCGCCACCCGCGAGTGGCCGGCGCCGAGGCAGGCCAGCAGCGTGATCCGCGCCGCGGCGGGTGACAGCGACGGGGCGCAGATCAGGCCGGCCTCGCGCACGTCGCGCTCCCCGCCGGCGAAGCCGTAGGTCCCGCGTAGGAGCCGCCCGCGCTCGGGCCGCACGCAGGCGATCACCGGCACCGCGCGGGCCGCGCGGCGGCAGGCCGCGAGGAATTCGGGCGGCGCGTGGCCGGCGCCCAGCACGACCACGACGAGCCCGTCGGCACCCGCGGCGACGGCCGCGTCGACCATCGCGCCGTCCGCGCCGAGCGCGGCCGGGACGATCTCCACCCGCGCCTCGAGCTGCGAGACCGGCAGCGGCGGGCGGCGCAGCGGCGCGGCCCACACCTCGACGTGCTCCTCGGCGACGCGCCCGACCGGCCCGGTGCGCGGCGAGGTGAAGGCGCGCGGGGAGACGGAGTCGGTCTTGCGCACCGCCCGCGCGGCGTGGAGCTCGCCGCCGAAGCAGACGAGCGCGCCGCGGCCGGCGGCGGCCGCGGAGCCTGCGGTCCGGACCGCGTCGAGCAGGTTCGCCGGCCCGTCCGCGCCGGTGGCGGACGCCGGGCGGATCGCGCCCGTGAGCACGATCGGGGCGTCGCCGCCGTGGAGGAGGTCGCACAGCACCGCGGTCTCCTCGAGCGTGTCCGTCCCGTGCGTGACCACGACGCCGCGGTCCGCGGCGGCCTCGGCGACCGCCGCGCGGGCGATCGCGAGCGCGTCGGCGGGCATGACGTGGACGCCCGGCCAGGCGCCGAGCGTGCGCGCCTGCAGGCCGGCGAGCCCCGCCAGCTCCGGCACGGCGGCCACGATCGCGCCCGCATCGAGCTCCGGCACCGCCCCGGCCGCGCCGGTCATCCCGATGGTGCCGCCCGCGGCGAGCACCGTGACCTCCCTCACCGGCATCGGCGCAGCCTATCCGCGGGCGCGTGGCGCGCGCAGGCGCGCAACGACGTTGCGTCGGGCGCACCCGGCGGTACGCCGACGCCGGGTTCCGGCGCAACGGATCGCCGCCTTGGCCCGGGCGGCCGCTGCTACCTTTCCGCTTCCCAGTGCCAAGTCCGCGCCTCTCGGGAGCAGTCCTTTGCCGCCACGCCCGCGTCCGACCGAGCCGGTCGGGCTCTACGACCCGCAGTACGAGCACGACGCCTGTGGTGTCGCGTTCGTCGCGCGGCTGAGCGGCGACCCGACCCACGAGACGGTCCGGCGGGCGATCACCGCCCTGGAGAACCTGGAGCACCGCGGCGCGGCGGGCGCCGACCCGAACACGGGCGACGGCGCGGGCATGCTGATGCAGCTCCCCGACGAGCTGATGCGCGGCGTGATCGACGCCGAGCTGCCGCCCGCCGGCCGCTACGGGGTCGCGGTCTGCTTCCTGCCGCAGGACGACGAGCGCCGGCTGGAGCTCGAGCATCTGCTCGTGCAGGCCGTCGAGTCCGAGGGCCAGCGCGTCGTCACCTGGCGCGACATCCCGGTCGAGAAGGACTACGTCGGGATCACGGCCAACTACTTCGCGCCGTACATCAAGCACCTCGTGGTCGCCGCCTCCCCCGAGCTCGCGGCCGACCAGGACGCCTTCGAGCGCAAGCTCTACGTGATCCGCCGCGTGGCCGAGCTGGCCGCGGGGCCCGACCTCGTGATCCCGTCGTTCAGCTCGCGCACGATCGTCTACAAGGGCATGCTCACGGCGGCGCAGCTGCTGGGCTACTACCCCGACCTCCAGGACGAGCGGACGAAGACGGCGCTGGCGCTCGTCCACTCCCGCTTCTCGACCAACACCTTCCCGAGCTGGGAGCTCGCCCACCCGTTCCGCTACATCGCCCACAACGGCGAGATCAACACGCTGCGCGGCAACGTGAACTGGATGCGCGCGCGCGAGTCGCAGCTCGCCTCCGAGCTGTTCGGCGACGACCTCGAGAAGGTGCTCCCGGTCGTCCGGCCGGCGGGCTCGGACTCCGCGACGTTCGACAACGTGCTCGAGCTGCTCGTCCTCGCGGGCCGCTCGCTCCCGCACGCGATGATGATGATGGTCCCGGAGGCCTGGGAGGAGAGCGACGACCTCCCGGAGCACCTGCGGGCGTTCTACGCCTTCCACTCGTGCGTCATGGAGCCGTGGGACGGGCCCGCGGCGGTGTGCTTCACCGATGGCCGCGTGATCGGCGCGACGCTCGACCGTAACGGCCTGCGCCCCGGCCGCTGGATGGAGACGAAGGACGGCTGGGTCGTGCTGGCCTCGGAGGCCGGCGTGCTCGACGTGGCCCCGGAGAACGTCCTGCGCAAGGGCCGGCTGCAGCCGGGCAAGCTCTTCCTCGTCGACGTCGAGGCCGGCCGGATCGTCGAGGACGACGAGGTCAAGCGCCGCGTCGCGACCCGCCGCCCGTACGGCGAGTGGTACCAGCAGGGCGTCGTGCGGCTGCAGGACCTGCCCGAGCGCCAGGGCCGCCGCCCGAGCGAGCCGCTGCGCACCCGCCAGCTCGCCTTCGGCTACACGCAGGAGGACCTGCGGGTCCTGCTCGCGCCGATGGCGGCCAAGGGCGAGGAGCCGATCGGCTCGATGGGCAACGACATCTCGCTCGCGGTGCTCTCCGACCAGGCTCCGCCGCTGTTCTCCTACTTCAAGCAGCTCTTCGCGCAGGTCACGAACCCGCCGATCGACCCGATCCGCGAGTCCGTGGTGATGTCGATCAGGACGGGCGTCGGCTCGGAGGCCAACCTGCTCGACGAGGGGCCGGACCACGCCCACCAGCTCGTCATCCCGCACCCGATCCTGCGCAACCACGAGCTCGAGTCGCTCCGCGGCGTGGACTCGTCGGTCTTCCGCTCGCACACCATCCCGATCACCTGGCCGGTCGCCGAGGGCGCCGAGGGCATGGTCTGGGCCGTCCGGCGCATCGCCGAGCAGGCCGCCGAGGCGATCGCCTACGGGGCGAACATCATCGTGCTCTCCGACCGCGGCGTCGGCCCGACCCGCGCGGCGATCCCGTCGCTGCTGGCGGTCGCGGCCGTCCATCACCACCTCGTGCGTGAGGGCACGCGCCTGCGGACCGGCCTCGTGCTCGAGTCGGGCGAGCCGCGCGAGGTGCACCACTTCGCGACGCTGATCGGCTACGGCGCCTCGGCGATCAACCCGTACCTGATGTTCGAGTCGCTGGCCGACGTCGGCGACCCGGACGCGATGGAGCAGGCGCAGCGCAACGTCGTCAAGGCGATCGGCAAGGGCCTGCTCAAGACGCTCTCGAAGATGGGCATCTCGACGATCCAGTCCTACAACGGGGCGCAGATCTTCGAGGCGATCGGCCTGGCGCCCGAGCTCGTCGAGCGCCACTTCACGGGCACGGCGTCGCGGATCGGCGGCATCGGCCTCGACGTGCTCGCGCGCGAGACGCTGCAGCGCCACCTGCGCGCGTACCCGGACGCGGAGACGCTCCTGCCCGTCGGCGGCGTGTACGCCTGGCGCAGGGACGGCGAGCACCACCAGTGGCACCCGGGCGCCGTCGCGAAGCTCCAGCACGCCGTCCGCCACGGCGGCCGGCCGACCTACGACGAGTGGGCCCGCGAGGTGAACGAGGCCGACGCGCGGCGCGCCTCGCTGCGCGGCCTGATCGGCTTCAAGGACGTCGCGCCGATCCCGCTCTCCGAGGTCGAGCCCGCGTCGGAGCTCGTCAAGCGCTTCTCGACCGGCGCGATGTCGCTCGGCTCGCTCTCGCGCGAGGCGCACGAGACGCTCGCGATCGCCATGAACCGGCTCGGCGGCAAGTCGAACACCGGCGAGGGCGGGGAGGACGCGTCGCGCTACACGCCCGACCCGAACGGCGACTCGCGCCGCTCGTCGATCAAGCAGGTCGCCTCGGGCCGCTTCGGCGTGACGATCCACTACCTCACGAACGCCGACGAGATCCAGATCAAGATGGCCCAGGGCGCGAAGCCCGGCGAGGGCGGCCAGCTGCCCGGCCACAAGGTCGACGGCTACATCGGCAAGATCCGCAACTCGACGCCCGGCGTCGGCCTGATCTCGCCGCCGCCGCACCACGACATCTACTCGATCGAGGACCTCAAGCAGCTCATCTACGACCTGCGCTGCGCCAACCCGGGCGCGCGGATCTCGGTGAAGCTCGTGGCCGAGGTCGGCGTCGGCACGGTCGCGGCGGGCGTCGCGAAGGCGGGCGCGGACCACATCCTGATCTCGGGCCACGACGGCGGCACGGGCGCCTCGCCGCTGTCGTCGCTGCAGGCGGCCGGCTCCCCGTGGGAGATCGGCCTGGCCGAGACGCAGCAGACGCTGATGATGAACGACCTGCGCTCGCGCGTGTGGGTGCAGGCGGACGGCCAGATGAAGACGGGCCGCGACGTCGTGATCGCCGCCGCGCTCGGCGCGGACGAGGTGGGCTTCTCCACGGCGCCGCTGATCGCGGCGGGCTGCATCATGATGCGCGCCTGCCACCTCAACACGTGCCCGGTCGGCATCGCCACGCAGGACCCGGAGCTGCGGCGCCGCTTCGAGGGCACCCCGGAGCACGTCGTCGACTACCTCTTCTTCGTCGCCGAGGAGGCGCGCGAGCTGATGGCCAAGCTCGGCGTGCGGACCTACGACGACCTGATCGGCCGCGTCGAGCTGCTCGACTTCGCGCCGGCCGTCGACCACTGGAAGGCGCGCGGGATCGACCTCACGCTGCTGCTCGCCGCGCCCGCCGAGGGCCCGGCCGACGCGCCGCGCCGCCGCGTGACGTCGCAGCTCTCGCCGCTGCCGGGCGCGCTCGACTGGGACCTGATCGAGGCCGCGCGCGACGCGATCGACCACCGCAAGCCGGTCACGGGCTCGTTCCGGATCCGCAACGTGCACCGCACGGTGGGCGGGCTGCTCTCGCACTGGGTGGCGAAGGTCCACGGCGCCGCGGGGCTGCCGCCCGAGACCGTCCGCTTCCGGCTCGACGGCTCGGCCGGCCAGTCGTTCGGCGCATGGCTCGCGCCCGGCGTGGAGCTCTCGCTCGTCGGCGACGCCAACGACTACTGCGGCAAGGGCCTCTCGGGTGGTGTGCTCGCCGTCCGCCCGCCCGACGGCGCGACGTTCGCCGCCGAGGAGAGCGTGATCGTCGGCAACACCGTGCTCTACGGCGCGACCGCCGGCCGCGCGTTCTTCCGCGGGCTCGCGGGCGAGCGCTTCGCCGTGCGCAACTCGGGTGCGAGCGCCGTCGTCGAGGGCGTGGGCGACCACGGCTGCGAGTACATGACGGGCGGCCGCGTCGTGATCCTCGGCGCGACGGGGCGCAACTTCGCCGCGGGCATGAGCGGCGGCATCGCGTACGTGTTCGATCCCGGGGGGACGTTCGGCGAGCGCTGCAACACGGACCTGGTGGGCTTCGACGCGATCGGCGAGGCCGACGCGATCGAGCTGCACGAGCTGATCGAGGAGCACCACCTGCGGACGCTCTCGCCCGTCGCGGCGCGGATCCTCGAGGACTGGGACGCGTCGCTGGGCCGCTTCGTCAAGGTCATGCCGCACGACTACAAGCGCGCGCTGGCCGAGAGCGCGAAGGCGGAGCGGCCGATGCGCGCCGACCGCGAGCGCGAGCACGTGGCCGACGCGGTCGGCGTGCCGCACACCGGCACCTCGCGCCAGTCCTAGCCGAGCCGTCCGAGGCCCCGGCGAGCCGAGCCGTCCGAGCCGTCGGCCGGCCGCTCAACCGAGCGCGGCGAGGACGGCCTCGACC
>JBEVIG010000054.1:0-29050 GCA_040510855.1 Solirubrobacteraceae bacterium | reverse complement strand
CCGTCCCGCGACTGGCTCGCCGTGGTGAAGACGACCCGCGCGCGCAACAAGATCCGCGCGTGGTTCAAGGCCGAGTCGCGCGAGGACTCCGAGCACACGGGCCGCGAGCTCCTCCAGGAGCACCTCAAGAAGGCGGGCCTGCCCGCGCAGAAGATCACCGGCTCGGCGCTGCTCGCGGACGTGATCCGCGAGATGGGCTACCGCAAGGCGGACGACTTCTACATCGCACTCGGCGGCGCGAAGATCTCGCCGAAGGTCGTCGTCAACAAGGTCATGCAGCGCCTGAAGGCGGGCGAGGCGGCCGACGACGAGCCGACGGTCGCCGAGGACCTGGTCTCCTCGCGCAAGGCGCCGCGGCGGCCCGAGGGCGACGCGTCGAAGTACGGCATCCAGGTCGAGGGCGTCGAGGACGTCCCGCTGCGCCTCGCCAAGTGCTGCCGCCCGGTGTCGGGCGACCCGATCCTCGGCTACGTCTCGCTCGGCCGCGGCATCACCATCCACCGAGAGGACTGCCCGAACGCCCAGGCGCTCCGCAAGGACCCGGAGCGGTTCGTCCCCGTGAGCTGGGACGGCGACTCCGCGGCCTCCTTCAAGGTCGAGCTGCAGGTCGACGGCTGGGACCGGCACCGGCTGCTCGAGGACCTCTCGCGGACGTTCGCCGAGGCCGGCATCAACATCGTCGAGGCGCGCTGCATCGTCACGCACCCGATGGTCAAGAACCGCTTCGTCGTCGAGGTCGGCGACACCCAGACGCTCAAGTCCACGATCTCGCGCCTGCGCTCGATCGAGGCCGTCTTCGACGCCTACCGCGTCACGCCGACCGGCGGCTGAGGCTCAGGCCAGCACGCGCAGGGCGCCCGGGGAGACGGAGAAGACCGCCTCCTCGTGCTCCCCGATGTAGTCGCCGTCCACCTGGACGGGGACCGGGCGATCGTCGCAGGAGCGCACGACCAGGCCGTCGAGCCCGTCGAACGCGTGGGCCTGCCGGTGGCGGCCGACCTGGGCGCGCTTGGACAGCAGCCGGTAGGCCATCGTGGGCAGATCCGCCGCGTTGGCGCGGCCGAGCACCACCGCGGAGAGGTCGCCCGAGTCGAGCGCCGCGCCGGGCGAGAGCGTGATCGGCCGCTTGCGGAAGTAGGTGTAGGGCTGGGCGTTCTGGACGAACACGGAGGCGCCCGCCTTCTCCTCGCCGGCCAGGTCCGCGATGACCTTCGGGGCGTTGACGACGTACTTCTCGAGGAACACCGCGGTCGCGGCCTGCGCGTAGTACCAGGGGCCGAGCCGGGCCTTGAGCCGCGGGTGGCGGTCGACGCGCTCGACGACGCTCGCGTCGAGCCCCGCGCCGGCGGAGAAGGTGAACCAGCGGTCGTTGACGCGGCCGAGGTCGACCTTGCGCGGCTCCCAGCGGTCGGCGAGCTGGAGGAGGTGCTCCGTGGCGTCGACGACGTCGGTCGGGATCCCGACCATGCGGCAGTACACGTTGGTCGCGCCGCCCGGGAGCGGGACGAGCGCGGTGCGCGTGCCGACGAGCCCGTTGGCGACCTCGTTCACGGTGCCGTCGCCGCCGAACGCGACGACCACGTCATAGCCCTCGAGCGCGGCGTCGCGGCACAGCTCGGTCGCGTGGCCCTTGCGCTGCGTGTCGACGGACTCGACCTCGTAGCGCCCCTGGAGCGCGTAGACGACGAGCTGCTTGAGCCGCACGGACATCGTCGTCGCGTACGGGTTGACGATGATGAGCATCCGCCGGGTCGGCATCGTGCCCCCGAGCGTCGAGGAATCGGCCAGCCGCTCCAGCGCGGCCGCCTGGGCGGCGGGAACCATCACAACTGGGACACCAGCCTACTGCCGTCGTTACGCGAACGACGGGTCGCGGCCGCTCGATCCGGCAAGATGCGCGCGGTGATCGCCGCCATAACCGCCCGGGCCGCCCCGACGGTCGCCGCCGCCGCGCCGGACGGCGTCGACGTCACCGTGCTCCCGGCCGGGCACGAGGAGGCCGAGTTCCTCGTCATCAGCGACGACCCCGAGGTGCTCGAGGCGCTGCCCGGGCTGCGCGCCGCGCGGGTCGTGCAGACGCTCTCGGCAGGGACGGACTGGATCGAGGCGCGGGTGCCGCCGTGGGCGACGCTCTGCAACGCGCGCGGCGCACGCGACACGGCCGTGGCGGAGTGGGTCATCGCCGCGCTGCTCGGCGCCCAGCACGGGTTGTTCCGGGCGGCGCGCGACCGTACATGGGCGGTGGAGCGCAGCGCGTCGGGCGCAGCCATCGGCCCGTCCCAGTGGATCGCCGACCTCGAGGGCGCGACGGTGCTGATCGTCGGGCACGGCTCGATCGGCCGGGCGGTCGAGGCCCGGCTCGCCGCCTTCGGCGTGACCGTCGTCGGCGTCGCGTCGCGGGCGCGCGAGGGCGTCCACGGCATCGAGGAGCTGGCGGCGCTGCTGCCGGCGGCGGACGCGGTCGTCGTGCTCGCGCCGCTCTCCGACGCGACGCGCGGGCTGCTCGGCGCGGCCGAGCTCGCCGCGATGCGCGACGGCGCGCTGCTCGTGAACGCCGGCCGCGGGCCGGTGGTGGAGACGGACGCGCTCGTGGCGGAGCTCGAGCGCGGGCGGCTGCGCGCCGTGCTCGACGTCACCGATCCGGAGCCGCTCCCCGCCGGCCATCCGCTCTGGGACCTCGCGCTCGCGATCACCCCGCACGATGCGGGCGACACGCCGGACGCCGACCGGCGCGCGTTCGTGCTCGCGGGGGAGCAGCTCGCCCGCTACGCGCGCGGCGAGCCGCTCCACAACGTCGTCCGCTAGGCCGAGCGGCGCGCGACCGCGTCGACGGCGACCGCGCCGTCCGGTCCGGCGATCACCGGATTGAGCTCGAGGAGGACGAGCCCCTCCGCGAGCAGCAGGTCGCCCGCCGCCGCGGCGAGCCGCGCGAGGGCTTCGAGGTCGACCGGCGGCCGCCCGCGCGCGCCCGTCAGCAACCCGGCGCCGCGCAGCGACCGCAGCCCGTCGGCGACCCGCTCCGGCGTCGCGGGCAGCGGGATGACCGCGACGTCGCCGAGCAGCTCGGTCCACACGCCTCCGAGGCCGACCACCAAGGCGGGCACGACCGCGTCGCGCCGCGCGGCGACGACGAGCTCGACGCCCGGGGCGGCCATCGCCTCGACGAGGATGGCCGCGCCGGCCGAGTCGGTGGGTCCCGCCGAGTCGGTGGGTCCGGCCGAGTCGGTGGGTCCGGCCGCGACGGCGCCGTCGGCCGGGCGGAGCGCCGCGTCGGCGGCCGCACGCACCGCGCGGTGGGCGGCGCGGACCGCGTCGTCGCCGGCGACGTCGAGCACGACCGCGCCCGCCTCGGACTTGTGCTGCAGCCCGGGGGACGAGGCCTTGATCGCGACCGGGCCGCCCAGCGCGGCGGCGAGCCGGACCGCGTCGTCCTCGTCGGCGGCGACCGCGCCGCCGGGCACGGTCACGCCGGCGTCGCGGAGGAGCGCCTTCGCCTCGACCTCGCCGAGCCATGCGCCCGGCGCGACGGGACCGGCGCCCGCCGCGATCGCCCGCAGCCGCGCGGGGTCGCCCGGAGGCCGGCCGAGCGCCGCGACCGCCGCGAGCGCCGTGCGCAGTCCCGCGACCGCGGGCACGCCGCGCTCGAGGTACGTCGCGGCCGAGGCGTCCTGCAGCAGCTCGGGCAGGGTGGAGGCGACGACCGAGCCGGGGCCGGCGCCGTCGGCGAGCCCGTCGCGGACCGCGTCCCAGCTCGCCTTCATCGCCTCGTCGAGCCCCGCGGGCTCGTCGTAGAAGAGCAGCAGCCGCTCGACCGCCGGGTCCTCGGCGACCGTCCGCACGATCGCCGCGAGCCGCTCGCGCTCGCCCCAGATCATCGCCGTGTAGTCGAGCGGGTTGCCGATCGTCGCCGCGGTCGGGAGCAGCGGCTCGAGGCGCGCGGCCGTCTCGGCCGAGAGCGGCGGCAGCGGCAGCCCGAGCCGGCCGGCCTCGTCGGCCGCCAGCCCCGAGTCGCCGCCCGAGCAGGTGAGGATCGCGAGCCCGCCGCCGCCGCCGGCCACGCCGGCCGAGCTGGGCGCGCCGGCCGGCCGGCGCCGCGGGCGGGCGCCCGGGACGGCGAGCGTCTTGGCCAGCTCGAGCAGGTCGTGGACGTCGGCCGCCCAGGCCCCGCCCGCCTCCTCGACGAGCGCGCGGAACACGCGCTGGTCGCCGGCGAGCGCGCCCGTGTGGGCCGCCGCGGCGCTCGCGCCCGCCTCCGTGGCACCCACCTTCAGCACCGCGATGCCGACCTCGCGCTCCGCCGCCCGCGCCAGCGCGCGGGCGAGCCGCTCGCCGTCGCCGTCGGACTCCAGGAAGAGCGCGATCGAGCCGACGTCCTCGTCCTCCACCAGCGCCTCGAGCACCCCCGCGGCGTCGAGCACCGCCTGGTTGCCCACCGACGCGACCGTGTGGAAGCGGATCCCGCGCCCGACCGCGAGCGCGTTCACCGCGACGTTCCCGCTCTGGGAGACGAGGGCCACGCGCCCCGGCTCCCGCGGCACGAACGCGTCGCCCCACAGCGCCGCGCCGGCGTGGAAGGCGATCAGCCCGTCGCAGTTCGGCCCGAGCACGGGCAGCGAGCCCGCCGCCGCCCGCAGCGCGGCCTGCAGCTCGCCGGCGCCCGCCTCCGCGAACCCCGCGGCGAACACGACCGCGCTGCCGCAGCCGCGCGACCGCGCCGACTCGAGCACCGGCGGCACGCCCGCGGCCGGGATCGCCACCACGACGGCGTCGACCGCCTCCGGCAGGTCCTCCAGCGACGGCACGCACGGCCGCCCGTGCACGGTCGACCGCGACGGGTGGACGCCGTAGACCGGCCCGGGGAACCCGCACGCGGCGAGGTTCCGCATCGTCTGGTCGCCGTAGGAGCCGGGCCGCTCCGTGGCGCCGACCACCGCGACCGACCGCGGCCGCAGCAGCGGCGCCAGGCGCGCCGCCGGATCGAGCTGCACGGCCTCGGCGGCAGCGCCACCCGGGGGGCCGGACCCGCGCGGCCCCGCCTCGGCGCCCGCAGCGTCCCGCGGGTCAGTCCTGCGCGGCGCGGTCAGCGGAGCACCTTCGCCACGCCGCGCCGCTCGAGCGAGCGGGCGATGATGAGCCGCTGGATCTCGCTGGTCCCCTCCCAGATGCGATCCACGCGCAGCTCGCGCCACAGCCGCTCGGCCACGTTGTCGCGCCGGTAGCCGCGCCCGCCGAAGGCCTGCACCGCCCGGTCCGCGCAGCGGCACGCCGCCTCGCTCACGAACAGCTTCGCCATCGACGCCTTGGCGTGCACGATCTTCGGGTCCGCGCCCGCGTCGGCGAGGCGCGCGACCTCCATCACGAGCAGCCGGCCGGCCGTCGCGTCCGCCGCCGAGTCGGCCAGCGGGAACGAGACGCCCTGGTGGTCCCAGAGCCGCGCGCCGCCCTGCTCGCGCCCGGTCGCCCACACCAGCGTGTCGCTCAGCAGCCGCTCCATCGCGCCGATCCCGCGCGCCGCGATCCCGAGCCGCTCCTCGGTGAACCACGCGCGCTGGAGGTCGTCGGCGCCGCCGAGCGGACCCAGCGCCGCGTCCGGCCCGACCTCGACGTCGAGCCCGAGCGTCGGGTGCCCGTGCGGGTAGGCGTGGGTGTAGGGCGGGTCCTCGATCACCGTGATGCCGCCCGCGTCCGCGGGCACCGCGAAGAGCGTCGGCCCCTCGGGCGCGACCGCGACCACGACGAGCACGTTCGCCACGTCGCCGCTCGTCACGAACCACTTCTCGCCCCGGATCCGCCAGCCGCCGCCCGGCAGCGGCTCGGCCGTCGTCTCGATCCCCGACGGGTCCGAGCCGGCGTCGGCCTCCGTCACGGCGTAGGCGTCCTGGCCCTCGCCGCGCAGGATCGGCCGCAGCCAGCGGTCGATCTGCTCGTCCGTCCCGGCCGACCACACGTTGTACGCGTTCGGGATGTGCCACGAGAGCGCGTTCGTCGAGCGGCCGAGCTGCTCCTCGACCAGCGCCCACGTCACGTGCGACCAGCCCTGGCCGCCGTGCTCGCGGGCATGGAGCCCGCCGTTGAGCCCGGCCTCGAGCGCGGCCGCGCGGATCGCCGCGACCTCCTCCGCCGGCAGCCGCCCGCCGGCGGCCTCCGCGGCCACCTCGCGGGGGATGAGCTCCTCGTCGACGAAGCGGCGTGCGCGCTCGGCGACCTCCTCGGACGTCGTGTCCGTCACCAGCGTGGTCGTCATCTCTTGCTCCAGCGCTCGCGGCCCGGCAGCCCGAGGGCGAGCGCGTCGTGGTTGGCAACGACCTCGCGCACGAGCGTCGAGGTCTCTTCGTCGTCGGCATCGGCGGCGAGCGCGACCGTCTCGCGCAGCCACAGCTCCCAGGCGTCGCGCCGCGCGCGCAGCACGAGCCGCTCCGCGAGCGCCCGCTCCTGGGCCATCAGCGTGTCCGGAGCAGGGCGGCGCCCCGCCCTGATCGCGGCGCGCGCGGGCGGCAGGAGCCGCTCCGGCTCGGGGGTGAGCGAGAGCCAGCTCTCGTCGCGCCATGCCATTGACAGCGACCATATCATGCGGCTGATCACAAAGTCAGGCACCCACATGACCATCGCACTGCAGCCAGATCTCTACGTCGATCCAGTCGCTCTCGCCCGCGAGCAGGAGGCGATCTTCGCCCGCTCGTGGCAGCTCGGAGGCCACGTCGCCGACCTCGCCGAGCCGGGCAGGTTCCTCACCGTCCAGGTGGGCGCCGAATCCGTCCTGGTCGTCCGCGGGGACGACGGCGAGCTGCGCGCCTTCCGCAACGTGTGCCGCCACCGCGCCGCCCGGCTGCGCGAGGGCCGCGGCGACTGCGGCAAGGCGATCCGCTGCCCCTACCACGGGTGGACCTACCGCACCGACGGCTCGCTGATCGGCGTGCCCGAGGGCCGCGGCTTCCCCGGCCTCGACAAGGGGGAGCTCGGGCTGCTCACCGCCCGCGTCGAGACCTTCGCCGGGCTCGTGTTCGTGACGCTCGACGAGGACCTCCCGCCGCTGGCCGAGCAGCTCGCGGGGCTCGAGGACAAGCTCGCGCCGTACGGCCTCGAGCGGATGACCCGCTTCTCGGAGTCGTTCTCCAACCAGCCGGCCAACTGGAAGATCGTCGCCGACAACTACCTCGAGGGCTACCACGTGCCGATCGCCCACCCGGGGCTGATGCGGCTGCTCGACTACCAGCGCTACGACGTCGAGGTCCACGACGGCTGGGTCTTCTTCGAGGCGCCGCTGCGCGACAAGCCGTCCGGGAACCGGCTCGAGCGCCTCTACCAGCGGATGGTGCAGCCCATGCCGGGGCTCACCGAAGCGGACGCCAGAGTCTGGCGTTACATCTACGTCTACCCGAACACAACAATTGACCTGTATCCCGATCAGGTCAACACGTGGCAGATCAACCCGCTCGGCCTGGACCGGACCCACGACGTGTATGCCTGCTATCGGGCGGCGAGCCCGAGCGCGCCGATGCGCGCCATCCAGCGCCTCAACCACCGGCTGAACAACGAGGTCGCCGCGGAGGACGCGGACCTCGTGGCCCGCGTGCAGGCCGGTATGGCCACGCGCGGCTGGCGCCCCGGCCCGCTGGGGGAGCGCGAGGCCGCGGTCGCCTGGTTCGCGGACCGCGTCCGGCGCGACCTGGAGGAACACGGCGAGTGACGTCGACCGGCGCCGCCGCCGTCGCCGCCCGGGACCGGATCCTGGAGGCGGCCTGCGACGTGCTCGCGGCGGAGGGCGTCGACGACGTCCGCATCGCCCGCATCGCGACCCACGCGGGCGTCTCGCCCGCGCTGGTGCACTACCACTTCGAGACGCGCGAGGCGCTCCTCACCGAGGCGCTCGGGCACTCCTTCGAGCAGCTCGGCGACCTGCGCACGACCGCGGCGGAGGACGAGCAGTGGACGGCCGCGCAGCGGCTGGGGTGGATGATCGACCAGTCGCTGCCGTTCCCCGGCGAAGGGGAGCGGGACGTTCGGTTGTGGCTGGAGCTGTGGGGCCACGCGGCCCGGCGCCCGGAGCTGCGCGCGTTCGCCGCGCAGCTGTACGAGCGCTACGACGCGTGGATCGAGGAGGTCGTACAGGAGGGAATGGCGAGCGGCGAGTTCGCCGCCGGTGATGCTCGGGACGTCACGCGGCGGCTGGTCGCCATGCTCGACGGCGTCGGCCCACGGGTGCTCGTGGCCGGCGATCGGCTGCCGCTGGAGGCGGCACGCCGGCTCGTGGTTCGCGGGCTGGCCACAGAGCTCGGCGTGTCCGAGGAGGCGTTCTACCTGAGGGGGAAGTGATGCACGTCGGAAACGGGATCGGACGACGGGAGTTCCTGCGCGGAGGCGCGGGGATGGTCCTGGGCGGATCGCTGCTGTCCGCAGGCTGCGGCGTCGGCCAGGAGACGGGGTCCGAGGAGGCGGTCAAGAAGGTCGTGCCGGCGAAGGTCGACGGCGACCTGCTCGTCTTCAACTGGACGGAGTACATGGACCCGAAGCTGATCGAGAGCTTCGAGGACCGCTACAAGGTCAAGGTGCGCACGGCCAACTTCGACTCGATGCCGAGCATGATGGCCAAGCTGCGCTCCGGCAACGCGTACGACGTGATCTTCCCGACCGCGGACTACGTGAACCGGCTCGTGCAGGCCAACATGCTGCTCGAGCTCGACAAGGAGAAGCTGCGCAACGCGGAGACGATCTACCCCTTCTTCGACAACCCGTGGTACGACGCCGAGTCGGCGCACACGGTCCCCTATGCGATGTACACGACGGGCATCGCCTGGCGCGACGACAAGGTCGACGGCATCAGCGGCTCCTGGAACGACCTGATGAACGAGAGCGCGAAGGGCAAGGTCTTCATGCTCGACGACTTCCAGGAGGGCATCGGCCAGGCCAACCTCCTGAACGGGTTCGACCTCAACGCCACCGGCGAGGAGGAGCTGGAGCAGACGCAGGCGACGCTCGAGCAGCAGAAGGAGTACCTGCGCGGCTACTCGACCAACGCCGCGCCCCAGCTCCTGAGCGGTGCCGCCTGGATCCACCACGCCTGGAACGGCGACATCATCAACACGCGCAACCAGGCGAAGAAGAACCCCGAGATCTACAAGTTCGAGACCTGCAAGGAGGGCATCCCGGTCGGCTCGGACTGCATGGCGATCCCGGTCAACGCCAAGTCCCCGGGGACGGCGACGCTCTTCATCGACTGGATCCTCGACCCGGTCAACGCCTCCCAGAACATCCAGTACCACGGCTATCCGATGCCGATCGAGGGCTCCGAGGACTCGTTCGCCGAGCTCGCGGCCGACGACCCGGCGATCGAGGTGTCGACCGACGACCTCGAGAGCGGCAGCCAGTTCAAGGAGCTCACGGTCCAGGAGCGCAAGGCCTGGGACCGCGTGTGGACGGAGGTCAAGGCGTGAACGACGCCTTCTGGCGCCGCTTCCTGGTGCCGGGAGCGCTGTGGCTGGCCTTCTTCTTCGCCGTCCCGTTCGGGATCGCCATCGCGATCTCGTTCGGGCAGGCGGCGGAGTTCGGGGGCGTCATCTACGGCTGGCACCCCGAGAACTACGGTGACGCGCTCGATCCGCTGTTCGCCCCGATCCTCCTGCGCTCCGTGGGCTACGCGGCGGCGACCGCGCTCCTGTGCCTGGCGATCGGCTACCCCGTCGCGTACACGATCGCCCGCTTCGGCGGCCGCTGGAAGAACGCGCTGATCGCGTTCGTCCTGCTGCCGTTCCTCATCAACTACCTCGTCCGCACGTACGCCTGGGTGGCGCTGCTCTCCGACGAGGGGCTGCTGGCCAACCTGGTCGGCCAGCCGCTCGGGGTCCTCAACACCCCGGTGGCCGTGATCGGCGGCCTGGTCTACGGCTACCTCGGCTTCATGATCCTGCCGATCTACGCGGCGCTGGAGCGGATGGACCCGGCGCTGATCGAGGCCGGCAAGGACCTCTACGGGACGCCGCGCCAGACGTTCTGGCACGTGACGTGGCCGCAGACGCTGCCGGGCGTCCTCGCGGGCGCGCTGCTGGTGTTCCTGCCCGCGGTGGGCGACTTCGTGAGCGCGCAGCTGCTCGGCGGGCCGGACACGTACATGATCGGGAACCTGATCCAGCAGCAGTTCTACGGCGCCGACAACTGGCCGTTCGGCGCGGCGCTGACGGTGGTGCTGATGGCGTTCCTGATGCTGTTCGTCATCTTCTTCCTCCGCGGCGGGCGGGCGGCCGAGCGGCGGGAGGCGCTGGCATGAGGGGCGGCTATGACCGGCCGCGCTTCCTCTGGCTCGTCACGGCGCTCACCTACGCGTTCCTGTTCGCGCCGATCGCCGTGGTGGTCCTGTTCTCCTTCAACGGCGAGAAGTCGCTGCAGGTGCTCGACGGGCTCTCGTTCCGCTGGTACGAGGCGTTCTGGAACGACGACGAGCTGCGCGAGTCGCTGATGGCGTCGATCCAGATCGCCGCCATCACGACCGTCGTCTCCACGGTCATCGGGACGGCTCTCGCGCTCGGCGTCATCCGCTCGCGCGGGAAGACCGGGAGCTGGCTCGGGATCCTCCTCCTGATCCCGCTCGTCACGCCCGAGATCGTCGCCGGCGTCTCCGCCTTCGTGCTGTTCGCCCAGCTCGGCGTGCACCTCAGCCTGACGACGATCATCCTCGCCCACATCACGTTCTCGATCTCCTACGTGGTGGTCGTCGTGCGCGGGCGACTGGCGACGATGGGCACCGACCGCGAGGAGGCGGCGCTCGACCTCGGGGCGACGCCCTGGCAGGCCGTGCGGCTCGTCACGCTGCCGGCGCTGTGGCCGGCGATCCTCGCGGCGGCGATGATCGTGTTCGCGCTGTCGTTCGATGACTTCGTGCTGTCGTTCTTCACCACCGGCGAGACGCCGCAGCCGTTGCCGGTGCGGATCTACTCGGCGCTGCGCTTCGGCATCTCGCCGACGATCAACGCGGTCGGCACGGTGATGATGCTGGTCTCGGCGCTCTTCATCGGCCTGGCCGTGGCACTGCCGCGGCTGCTCGGCCGCCAGGAGAGCGGGATGGCGGTCCTGACGGGGAGGAGCGAATGACCGCGGCGGTCGAGCTCGAGAAGGTCACGAAGCGGTTCGGCGACTTCACCGCGGTCGACGCGCTCGACCTCACCGTCGGCCAGGGCGAGTTCTTCTCGCTGCTCGGACCGTCGGGATGCGGGAAGACGACGACGCTGCGCCTGATCGCCGGCTTCGAGACGCCCACGGAGGGCGCGGTGCGGCTGGACGGCGAGGACGTCGCGAAGGTGCCGCCCTACCGGCGGCACGTGAACACGGTCTTCCAGTCCTACGCCCTGTTCGACCACCTCTGCGTGGAGGACAACGTCGCGTTCGGCCTGCGGCGCCAGAAGGTGCCGAAGGCGGAGGTCGGCCGGCGGGTCGCCGAGGCGCTCGAGCTCGTCGCCCTGCACGAGCGCGCGCGGTCGCGGCCGCACCAGCTCTCGGGCGGCCAGCGCCAGCGCGTGGCGCTCGCCCGCGCGCTCGTGAACCGTCCGTCCGTGCTCCTGCTGGACGAGCCGCTCGGCGCGCTCGACCTCCAGCTGCGCAAGCAGATGCAGATCGAGCTCAAGCGGATCCAGCGCGAGGTCGGGATCACGTTCATCTACGTGACCCACGACCAGGAGGAGGCGCTCGCCATGTCGGACCGCATCGCGGTCATGCACGACGGCGTCGTCCAGCAGCTCGGCCCGCCGGAGGAGATCTACGAGCAGCCGGTCAAGGCGTTCGTGGCGGGCTTCATCGGCATCTCGAACCTCCTGCCGGCGACGGTGGAGAACGGCGGCGTACGGCTCGCGACGGGCGGGCTCATCCCCGCACCGGTACCGCAGGGCCTCCCCGACGGAACCGAGGTCCAGCTCTCCATCCGCCCCGAGAAGCTCTGGATCGACGAGCTCGAGGACGGCATGGCCGCCGTCGAGGGCGTCGTGGCCGAGCGCGTGTACCTCGGGACGACGACGCAGCTGATCGTCGAGCTGACCCCGGGCTCGCGGCTCGTCGCGCTGGAGCAGAACACGTCGCGCGCGCGGGCCGACGACCGCTGGGAGCTCGGGGACCGCGTCCGCGTCGGCTGGCGCCCGGAGCACGCGCAGGTCCTGCGGTGATCCTCCTCGAGGGGCACACGCAGCTCGATCACGTCATGGCGGCGCCGGCCTGATGGCGGCCGACGTCCTCGTCCTCGGCGCCGGGCTGGCGGGCCTCGCCGCCGCGCGCGACCTGGCCGCGGGCGGCGCCGACGTGCAGGTGCTCGAGGCGCGCGACCGCGTCGGCGGCCGGGTCGAGCAGCTCGAGCTGCCCGACGGCCGCGTGCTGCAGCTCGGCGGCGAGGTGGTCGGCGCCTTCCACACGGCCTACCTCGCGCTCGCGGGCGAGCTGGGGCTGTCGACGGTGCCGTCCTACGTCGCGGAGGAGGGCGCGCTGTCGTGGTGGCTGCCCGAGGGCCCTGGCCAGGGCGACTTCCCGCCCGGCTTCACCGAGGCCGACGTGACGTGCGCGGAGCGGATCGAGGCGGCGCTCGTGGCGCTCGCCCGCACCGTCGACCCGGCCGACCCGTGGGCGCACCCCGATGCCGTCGCGCTCGACGCGATCTCCGTCGCGGGCTGGATGCGCGAGCAGGGCGCGACACCCGCGGTGCTCCGCATGCACGAGCTCTCGGCGCTCTCGATGGCGGGCGGCTCGGAGGAGCGGCGCTCGCTGCTCGGCGTCCTGCGGCAGGTCGCCGTGGCCGGCGCGGAGGAGCTCTACGGCTCCGAGCGCTGGGAGGGCATGCGGCTCGCCACCGGGAGCGCGTCGCTGGCGCTGCGGATGGGGGAGGAGCTGGCCGGCCGGATCCGGCTCGGCGCGGTGGTCGGCGCCATCGACGTGACGCCGGGCGGCGTGACCGTGACGCTGCGCGACGGCGAGGCGCTGCGCGCGGCCGCCGTGGTCTGCGCGCTGCCCGTCGGGCCGCTGCGCGACGTGGCGATCACCGGCGTGTCCGACGCACGGCTCGCCTCGCTGCACCGGCAGCGGCAGGCGCGCGCGGCCAAGGTGGTCGCCGCGTTCGCCGGCCCGGTCTGGCGAGCCACGGGGGCGAACGGGCTCGCGCTCGGCGAGGGCATCGTCGGCTCGAGCTGGCCGCAGGGGCCCGGCGCCCTCTCCATGCTCGTCAGCCCCGAGCGGCTGGGCGTCTTCCTCTCCGCGCCGCCGCCGGTCCGCCGGGCCGAGGTGCTCGCGGTCCTCGCCGACCTCTACGGGCCGGACGCGCTCGAGCCGGTCGCGTACGCGGAGCGCGCGTGGGGGCTCGACCCGTTCACCCAGGGCTACATCGCCCAGTGGGCGCCGGGCGACCTCACCGCGGTCGGGCCGCTGCACGGCACGCACGAGCCGCCGTTCTACGTGGCGGGCTCCGACCACTGGGTCTGCGGCTACATGGAGGGCGCGGTGCGCACCGGGCGCTCGGCGGCGTCGGCGCTCCTCGGTGACCGCAGCGCGGTGACGGCGAGCGCCGCCGCGGCGGGCAGCAGCAGCGCGGCGATCAAGCCGTAGCGGTAGCTGAAGACCGACAGGGCCTGGGGCACGGTCAGCGCCACCAGCGTCATCGCCGCCAGCAGCGCGGCGTCGAGCCGCAGGCGCAGCGCGCCGCGGCGGGCGATCAGCGCGGCGACGACGAGGAGCAGGCAGACCGCGAGGAGCGGGCCCCACGTGTAGCCGACGCGCTGGTAGTCGTGCATGAAGCGGGCCGCGGCGAGGTCGAACCGCGGCGTGCCGGCGAAGTTGGCGACGAAGTGGTTCGGCTCCGTGATCGGATGGTCGCTCGCGCGGTCCTGCTTCCCGGCGCGGATCGGGCCGCGGTAGCCCGGATAGGCCCACACGCGCGGGTCGGCGGGGAACTGCCACGGGCCGACGGGATAGTCGTTGGCGCCGATCCGGTGGCCGGGCTCGAAGTAGTGCAGGACGCCGCCGGCGACGACGCGCGCGTACTCGAGCGGCCGGTCGCGGATCACGTGCCGGGCGAACTCGCCGATGCGCGGATCGCGGCGCGGCAGCCCGGCGATCGGCGACCGCTTGCCCCAGAGATACTGGTTCGTCGTGAGCCCCGCGCGCGGGTCCGGGCACAGCGGCCGCAGCTCGGCGGGCAGGTTCCCGAGCCGCGCGCAGTCGGCGAACGGTGCGACGCGGGCGTAGAGGAAGCGGCCGCCGGACTCCGTGAAGCCGAACTCGCCGTGCTGGGCGGCGAACGTGCCCGCGTAGGCGACGGCAAGGACGATCCCGCCGAGGCTGAAGGCGAGGAGCGGGCGCCACCCGACCCGGCGGATCAGCAGGTAGACGAGGACGACCCCGGCCAGCGGGACGCCGACGCTGCGCGTCACGCCGGCGTAGCCGAGCAGGAGGCCCGCGGCGAGCGCGGCGGCCACGCTCGGCCGCTCGTTCCACAGCAGCATCGCGAGCGCGCCGACGAGCGCGGCGTGGTAGACGGTCTCCGCCATCACCGCGTGCTCCACGACGACGAGGTAGGCGTCGAGCGCGGCGGGCGCGGCGCCGAGCGCGGCGAGCCACGGCTTCACGCCGCGGCGCACGAGCAGGGCGTAGAGCCCGGCCGCGATGCCGAGCCCGATCAGGTGCTGCGCGGCGATCAGCGCGAGGGCGCTGCCCGCGTGCCAGAAGGGCGCGACGAAGAGCGCGTAGCCGTCGACGCGGGTCGGGTTGAGCGTGCCGGTGGCGGCACCGCGGATGTAGCCGTTGGAGTCCGAGAACCAGATGCCCGGGCTGATGGCGACGATCGCGACGACGCGGAGGGCGGCGCCGGCGAGCAGGAGGACGATCAGCGGGAGGTGGCGGCGCCATCCGGGCTCGGGGCGCTGCTCGGGGACCGGGGCGGAGGGTGCGAGCTCCGCGGTCTGGGTCACACCTCCGAAGGTAGCGCCCGCGGCGCGCGCAGCGCCGTGATCGCGAGCGCGGCGGCCGGCGGCAGCAGCAGCGCGGCGATGAGGCCGTAGCGATAGCTGAAGACGGAGAGGGCCTGGGGGACCGTGAGGGCGACCAGCGTGAGGGTCGCGAGCAGCGCGGCGTCGAGGCGGAGGCGGAGCGCGCCGCGGCGCGCGACGAGCGCGACGGCGACGAGGACCAGGCACGCCGCGAGCAGCGGGCCCCACGTGTAGCCGACGCGCTGGTACCGGTGGAGCGCCTCGGACGCGCCGACGGAGAACGCCGGTGTCCCCGAGAAGTGCGCGACGTGCTCGTTCGGCTCGATCGCCCCCGTGCCCTCGGACGGCGCCCAGCCCCGCGGCCGGATCGGGCCGCGGTAGCCGGGGTACGACCAGACGCGCGGGTCCGCGGGGAACTGCCACGGTCCGAGCGGGTAGTCGTTCGAGCTCAGCCGGTGGCCCGGCTCGAAGTAGTGGAGCGTGCCGCGGGCGATCACGCGGAGGTAGTCCAGCGGTTGCTCGCGGATGATCCGGCGGGCGAACTCGCCGGGGCGCCGGCTGCTCAACGGCACGTCCGCGATCGGCGAGCGCGGCCCCCAGCGGTACGCGTTCGTGGGCAGCCTCGCCGCGGGATCCGGGCACAGCGCCCGGAGCCGCGGCCGGAGCGAGACGCGCGAGCAGTCCGCGAACGGAGCGACGCGCGCGTAGAGGAAGCGCCCGCCCGACTCGGTGAAGCCGTACTCGCCGTGCTGCGCGTGGAAGGCGATCGCATAGCCGGCCAGCACGACGGCGGCGCCGCCCGCGAAGGCGGCGACCGGGCGCCAGCCGACGCGGCGCGCGACGAGGTACGCGAGCACGACGGCCGCGAGCGGCAGGCCGACGCTGCGGGCGATCGCCGCATAGCCCAGGAGCAGCCCCGCGGGGAGCGCGGCCGCGACCGCGGGCCGGTCGTTCCACAGCAGCAGCGCCAGGCCGCCGACGATCACCGCGTGGTAGACGGTCTCCGCCATCACGGCGTGCTCGAGCGCGATCAGGTAGGCGTCGAGCGCGGCGGGTGCGACCGCGAGCGTGGCGAGCCACGGCCGGACGCCGCGCCGCACGAGCAGCGCGTAGAGGCCGACGACGATGCCGAGCCCGATCAGGTGCTGGATCACGATGAGCGCCTGGGCGCTCCCGGCGAGCCAGAACGGCGTGACGAAGAACGCGTAGCCGTCGACGCGCACGGGGTTCAGCTCGCCCGTCGCGACGCCGCGGATGTACCCGTTCGAATCCGAGAACCAGATGCCCGGGCGGATAGCCCAGACCGCGAGCCCCCGCAGGACGGCGGCCGCGAGCAGCAGGGCCAGCAACGGGAGATGGTCGCGCACCGGCCTCACGGTCCGAAGCTACCGGCAAGAGCCGTCGAGCTGAACGATCAGGGACTCAGCTGGTCAGCAGACGGTCGGTAGGGTCGGGCCATGGCCGGACGCGCGTGCGTGGTGGGAGCGGGGTTCGCCGGGCTCGCGGCGGCCGAGGCGCTGGCGGGCGCCGGGTGGGACGTCGTGGTGCTGGAGGCCCGCGACCGCGTCGGCGGTCGCGTGTGGTCGGACCGGCTCGGCAACGGCGCGGTGATCGAGCGCGGCGGGGAGTTCGTCACGCAGGGCTATGCGGCGATGGGCGCGGCGTGCGCGCGGCTCGGGCTCGAGCTCGCCGGCATGGGGATCCGCTATCCGGATCGCGAGCTCGCGCCCGATCCGGGGATCGATCCGGCCGCGCTGGCGGCGGGACTCGAGGCGGCGCTCGCCGCCGCGGCGGCAGCCCCGGACGCGCCCGCGCCGGACGCGCTCGCCGCCGTCGCCGACCCGGACGTCCGCGAGCTGTTCGCCGCGCGGCTCCAGAGCGCGTCGGCGTACCCGTTCGCGGGCCTCCGCGCGCGGTGGCTCGCCGAGGTGCCCGCGCTGCTCGCCCGCGAGGAGACGCGCCGCGTCGCCGGCGGCAACCAACGGCTGGCCGAGGCGCTCGCCGCCGCGCTGCCGCGCCCCGTCGAGCGCGGCACCACGGTCCGGGCGGTCCGGGCCATCGGCCCGGCGCTGCGCGTCCGCACCGACCGCGAGGAGCTCGAGGCCGACGCGTGCGTCGTCGCCGTGCCCTGCTGGGCCGTCGGCGAGATCGCCTTCGACCCGCCGCTCCCTGCCGCCGGGGCGCTCGCCGCGATCCCCGTCGGCACCGCGGCCAAGCTGGCCGTCGCCCTGCGCGAGCCGCCGGCGCCGCGGGCCGTCATGTCGGTGCCCGGACGCTGGTGGACGTGGTCGACGGCCGAGGGCGACGCGGCCGGGGCGTGGGCGGGGTCGGCGCCGGTGGTCGAGGCGGTCGGCGGCTCCGCCGCCTGGACGGACCGCGTCGCCGCGCTCCGTCCCGAGCTGGCGCTCGACCGCGATGACGCCGTCCACACGGTCTGGGAGCAGGCGTACTCCGTCCAGCACACGGATGCCGAGGGAGCGCCCGGCGCGCCCGGGATCGTCCTCGCCGGCGAGCACACGGCCGGCGCGTGGACCGGGACGATGGAGGGCGCGCTGCGCTCCGGCCTGCGCGCGGCCGCCGATCTCCTGGCCTGATCCCCGATGGTCGTCGACGACGCGATGCGCAGCTACTACGACGCGCGGGCCGCTGAGTACGACGACTGGTGGCTCGGCACGGGGCTGTTCGCGGATCGCGACCGCCCGGGCTGGGACGCCGAGGTCCAGGCGCTGATCCGCGTCGTCGCCGCGCTCCCGCCGGTGCGGACGCTCGACGTCGCCTGCGGCACCGCGTTTGTCGGCCGGCACCTCCGCGGCGAGGTCACCGCGCTCGACCAGAGCCCGCGGATGGTGGAGATCGCGCGCCGGCGCATGCCGGACGCCACCGTCGTGCAGGGCGACGCCGTCCCGCTCCCGTTCCCCGACGGCGCCTTCGACCGCGTCGTCACCGGCCACTTCTACGGCCACCTGCTCGAGGACGAGCGCCGCGCCTTCCTCGCCGAGGCCCGCCGCGTCGCGCCCACCCTCGTCGTGATCGACTCCGCGCCGCGCGCGGGCTCCGGACGCGAGGAATGGCAGGAGCGCGTGCTCGACGACGGCTCCCGCCACCGGGTCTACAAGCGCTTCTTCCGCGGCGCCGAGCTCGCCGCGGAGCTCGGCGGCGGCGAGGTCCTGCACGACGGGAGCTGGTTCACCGTCGTCGCTACAGCCAGCCGCGGCGCCTGAACAGCGCCAGCAGCCCCGCAAGGATCACGACCATGAAGACGATCACGGCGAAGAACGCCGCGAGGTTGTCCTGGCCGGGCACGTGCACGTTCATGCCCCAGATCGAGGCGATGAGCGTGAGCGGGAGGAAGATCACGGAGAACGCCGTGAGGATCCGGAAGATCTCGTTCGACCGGTGCGCGATCGCCGACTCGTTCGTCGACTCGAGCGCCTCCACGACCTCCTTGTAGTTCTCGAGCATGTCCCAGATGCGCTCGGAGGCGTCGACGATGCCGTCGAAGTAGATGTCGAGGTCGTCGGCGATGTAGCGCTGCTTGTTGCGCTCCAGGTCGGAGAACGCCGCGCGCTGCGGGCGGATGACCTTGCGGAAGTTGATGATCTCCTGCTTGGCGTTGGAGATGTCGCGCACGACGTCCGTGGTCGCGCCCTCGAAGATGTCCTCCTCGATGCGCTCGAGCTTGTTGCCGATCTTGCGCAGCATCGGGAACGAGGCGTCCACGCAGTCGTCGACGATCTTGTAGAGCAGGTAGCCGGGGCCCTTGGAGAACAGCTCGTCGCGCAGCTCCTCGTTGGTCCGGCAGCGCTCGAAGAGGTACTCGACCGGCTGCAGCGGCTCGTTCGGGAGCGTGATCAGGAAGTCCGGGCCGACGAACAGGTCGAGCTCGGCGGCGTTGAGCCGCGAGACCGCCTTGTCGTAGCGCGGGAAGTGCAGGACGCAGAAGAGGTAGTCGTCGTACTCGTCGACCTTCGGGCGCTGGTTGCGCGAGAAGACGTCCTCGTAGTCGAGGGGATGGAACTCGAAGCGCTCCTCGAGCCAGGCGCGGTCGATCTGCCGCGGGCGCTCGATGTTGATCCAGCGGAGGCCGGGCGCCTCGACGATCTCGACGCGCGCCTCCTCGCGCTCAGGCGCGCGGGGCTCGAGCTGGCGCGAGCGGCCGGAACGGCGGCCGAAGGGGGTGCGGGGCAGGCTCGGCATGCCGCTGACTGAAGGGGTCGTCGGTCGGGAGCACGAGCATGGGTAAGGATTCTACGACCGTTGCAGAAATCCGGCATCAGGTCGATCAATCGTTTGAGGACCGCCGGAGCGTTCGCTACCGTGTCGGCCACATAGCAGTACTCGCATCAAGAGGGGTGGAGGGATTGGCCCAATGAAACCCCGCCAACCATCCAGGTCGTCAGCGACGGCGGCTCGGAAACGGTGGCAATTCCATCAGGCTCCAAGAAACGGCCTGGGAGATGCGGTGTAGGGCCTCGCTCCGCGTCGCTCACGCCGCACACCCGGGCGGTGAAGAGAGGACAACCGAGAGATGCCGGCCGAGGCCCTGAAGTGCAAGGAGTGCTCCACCACCTATCCACTGGAAGCGCGCTACGTCTGTGAGCGCTGTTTCGGACCGCTCGAGGTCGCCTACGCGGCGCAGCGCTCCGATCCCGCCGAGCTGAAGCGCCGCATCCAGGCCGGGCCGCACTCGCTGTGGCGCTACGCCGACTTCCTCCCGCTCGAGCGCGTGCCCGCGCGCTCGCTCCAGACCGGCTGGACGCCGCTCGTCCGCGCCGACCGCCTCGCCGAGCAGCTCGGCGTGGGGGAGATCTGGATCAAGAACGAGACCGCGAACCCGACGCACTCCTTCAAGGACCGCGTCGTCTCCGTCGCGCTCGCCCGCGCGATCGAGCTCGGCTTCGACACCGTCGCCTGCGCGTCCACGGGCAACCTCGCCGGCGCGGTCGCCGCGCACAGCGCCTACGCCGGGCTGCCCGCCTACGTCTTCATCCCCGCCGACCTCGAGCCGGAGAAGATCCTCTCGGCCGGCGCCTACGGCGCGCAGATCGTCGGCGTCCGGGGCAACTACGACGCCGTCAACCGCCTCTGCACCGAGGTCTCGGGCGAGCGCGAGGGCTGGGCGTTCGTGAACGTCAACGTCCGCCCGTACTACGCCGAGGGCTCCAAGACGCTCGCCTACGAGACGGCCGAGCAGCTCGGCTGGGAGCTCCCGGACCGCGTCGTCGCGCCGATCGCCTCGGGCTCGCTGTTCACGAAGGTCGCCCGCGGCTTCCAGGAGTTCATCGACGCCGGCCTGCTCCAGGGCGAGGTCCCGGCGATGCACGGCGCGCAGGCCGACGGCTGCGCGCCGGTCGCGCAGGCCTACGCCGCCGGCACGGACGTCTGCCGCCCGGTCAAGCCCGACACGATCGCCAAGTCGCTCGCCATCGGCAACCCGGCCGACGGGCCGTACGCCGTCGACCTCGCCCGCCGCACCGGCGGCAGCGTCGAGGCCGTGAGCGACGACGAGATCCGCGCGGGCATCCGCCTCCTCGCCCAGACCACGGGCATCTTCACCGAGACCGCGGGCGGGGTGACCACCGCGACGCTGGCGAAGCTGGCCGAAGCGGGGGAGATCGGGTCGGGCGACCGCGTCGTGGCCTACATCACCGGCGACGGCCTGAAGACGCTCGACGCCGTCAAGGGCTCGTTCGAGGTGACCGAGATCGCCCCGAGCTACAGCGAGTTCGAGGAACGCTTCGCCGAGGCGGTGGTCTGAGTGGCCGTCAAGGTCAAGCTCCCCACCCAGCTGCGCGACGCCGCGGGCGGCGTGGCCGAGACGGAGGGCTCCGGGGCCACCGTGGGTGAGGTGCTGGAGTCCGTCTACGCGTCGCACGGCGAGCTGCGCACCCGGATCGCCGGCGACGACGGCGAGCTGCGCCGCTTCGTCAACGTCTACCTCAAGGGCGAGGACATCCGCTTCCTCGACGGCCTCGCGACCCCGGTCGCCGACGGCGACGAGGTGACGATCCTGCCGGCCGTCGCCGGTGGCCAGTAGCGGCACGCGGCGGTAGCGTTGGCGAGGAGATGCCGGCGCGCGAATCGCTCTACGTCTCCGTGTCCCGCCTGCGTGTGGCGCCGGAGCGCGTCGACGAGCTCGTCTCGGCCTTCGGGCGGCGCGCGCATCTCGTCGACGAGGCGCCGGGGTTCGTGGACCTCGAGGTGTGGCGCTCGGACCGCGAGCCGGGCGAGGTGATCATGGTCAGCCGCTGGCGCGACCGGGCCGCGTTCCGCGACTACATGCGCTCGCCCGAGCATGCCGCGTCGCACGCGCGGATCCCCGCAGACCTGGACGCCGCGATCAAGCTCGAGAAGCTCGAGCACCTGCACACGTACGAGGTCGTCGCGCGGTGAGGGAGGTCGCCCCGCCGAGCGGCCAGCTCCCGCCGGCCACGGTGCGGCTCCGCTCGGGCGAGGTGGTCGCGCTGCCGCCGTTCGCGGAGGCGGCGAGCGACGCGCACCTCGCCGCGCATCCCGACGAGCTCGAGCGCTACGGCGAGCACGCCCGCGCGTGGTGCGTGCACGACCTGCAGTGGCTCGCGCTGTGGGCCGCGCAGGACGCCGACGGCCAGGACGTCGAGCTCGACACCCAGCTCGACTGGCTCGCGCGGCTGCTCGACGCGCGCGGCTACCCGGTCGCCTCGCTGGCCGATGCGCTCGGGACGCTCGCGGAGGAGCTGCGCGGCACGCTGCCCGGCGCCGCCGACCTCTTGGACGCGGGCGCCGCACGGGTCCGGGCGTGAGTGCCGCGTACCGCCGGTTCGGGGCGCACCCGCCGGAGCCGGCCGGTGACGCGGCGGCCTACGTGGTCGCGGCAAACGACGCGTTCGCCGACCCGCATGGGCTCACCGTCCGCGAGGACGTGCTCGCCGCGGTCGGCGGCCCGGAGCCGGTCCGCGCCGGCGGCCTCGCCGACCTCGCCGCCCGTCTGGAGGAGGCGGGGCATGCCGTCGAGCCGGTCGCCGCGCCGGTGCGGCCCCGGCGCGCCACGCCGGGCGCGCTGCACCGCGAGGGCTCGGCCCGCATGTGGCTGTTCCGCCGGCACCCCGAGCGCTTCCCGCTCCCGCGGCCGCGCGACGTCGGCGTGCTGCGGCTGGTCCCTATGGCGCTGGGCGCGTTGCGCGCGAACGCGCGCCGGGCCTGAAGTCGTCGGCGGTCACCAGGTCGCGCGCCAGCGCCGCGGTCAGGCAGTCCACCAGCGCCTCCATGCTCTCGGCCACGGAGCGCTCGTACGCGTCGACGAGCAGCTCGCGCGCGGAGGCCTGCAGCCGGTCGAGCTCGGCCAGCTCGTCGCGCGTGCAGCACTCCTGCATCCACGCGAAGCACTCCGGGCAGCGCAGCTCGACCATCAGCTCGTCCGCGCCGACCGCGCGGGAGCGGAGCGGCTGCAGGAGCGTGGATTCGCAGCTCGGGCACGCGACGAGGACGGTCACGGGCCGCGACCCTAGGTCACGCGCCGGACGGAATTCCGGCGGCTTGCGGGAAGCGATCCGTCCCGGATAGCGTCGTGGCTCCCCATGATCATCATGCGCGGCATCGCCCTGCTCTTCCTGCTCATCGGCGGTGCGCTGCTGGTGCTCGGCCTCGGCGACTTCGCCGACGAGTGGATCAACGCCAACGTCTCGTGCGGCGACAGCTACTCGTCACGGCCGTGCGAGCCGGGCGAGGCGCAGACCGTCATGACGCTCGTCGGCGGCATCTTCGCCGGCGTGGCGCTGCTGCTGCTCGTGGCGTCGATCTGGCTCGGCCGGGCGATGCAGCCGCTGGCGGCGCTCTCCTCGACGGCCACGCAGACGTGGCCGCTGACGTCGTCCAACGTGGCCTCGCCGATGGCGCCGACGGCGCCCGTGACCCCGGCGGCCGGCGCGGACCCGCTGGTCGACCGCCTCGCGAGGCTGGCCGACCTGCGTGACCGCGGCGTGCTTACCGAGGCCGAGTTCCAGGCCCAGAAGGCGAAGCTGCTCTAGCGGACCTTGATCGTCTGCGTCATCTCCTCGTGGAGCGTGCAGATGATCTTGTAGGTCCCCTTGACCTTCAGCGTCTTCTTGAAGACGTAGCCGCTGGAGGCGGGCTCCGAATGGAACTTCTTGGCGCCGTCGGGCCCCTTCTTGAGCTTGACGTCGTGGACGTCGATCGGGTCCGCGGGCCACTTCCACTTCACGGTCGTGCCCTTCGAGATCTTGAGGTCGACGGGCGTGAAGTAGTTGTCGTACAGCTTGACGGTCTTCGTCTTGCCGGCACCCGCGTCCGCGGGCGCCGCGCTGAGCAGCGCGGCGCCGGCGGCGAGGGCGACCGGAAGGATCCGGCGCATGGTCACGGCGTGTAGATCTCCAGCGGCTCGAACCCGGCCTTCGGCGCGTGCGGGTGGCGGATCTGCTTCGCGACCGCCCCCTCGCCCGCGAGGGTGAACATCTCGTTCTGCGCGGCCTTGCTGAACGCGTTGGCGCCCGTGAACGGGCACGCGGCCAGCGTCGAGCGGTTCGCGGGAACCGTGACGGACACGCCGGCGTTGCCGCCGAAGCAGTTGTCCGTGCCGTTCCCGTCGTACGCGAGCTCGCGGCCGTTCAGGTCGGCGCCGCCGAGCCCGAACTCGTTGTCGACGACCTCGTTGCCGACGAGCGCCCGCGCCTGCGGGTTCTCCTGCAGCAGGAAGCCCTCGATGAGCGCCACGCCCACGGTCCAGTTGCCGTAGATCCGGTTGTTCTCGACCGTGTTGCGGCGGCCGCCCAGCAGCAGCACGCCGGTGCCGACCGGCACGAGCGCGGCGGTCCCTTCCTCGCGGACGTCGAACGGCGCGCCGTCGTGGAAGTTGAAGTTGTTCCAGAAGATGTCGTTGTCCGCGATGACGTTGTCCTCGGCGGGCGGGAACTTCTCCGAGTCGAGCGCGTTGGGGACGATGCCCGCGGCGTTGTTGAAGAAGAACGACTTCGTGATCGTCACGTAGCGCATGTTCGTGCCCGACCAGCCCAGCGGGTTGCCCCAGGACTTGATGTTGGTGACGATCGAGCGGATCGGCTTCTCCTGCGCCGGGGTCTGCCCGATGTAGAAGCCCGCGTCGTTGTTGTAGTAGGCCTCCGAGTCGCGCATCGTGCCGCCCTTGGAGTTGAAGGCGTAGATGCCGTACACACCGGTCTTCGCGGCGACCAGGTCGCGCGCCGTGTAGCCCACCACGTTGACGAAGAAGAAGCCGTTGGCGCCGTAGTTCTGCGCCTTGAAGCCGCGGACGGTGACCTCGTCGGCGCCGTCGACGAACACGCCGTTCTGCTTGCCGCCCTTGCCCTCGAGCACGACCTTGCCCGGCTTCTTCGGGTTGCCGAGGAGCGTGATGTAGCTCTTCTTGGCACCCTTGATCCGAACGGCTTCCTTGTACTTGCCGTTCTTGACCTTGATCGTGTCGCCCTTCTTGGCCTTGTTCACGGCCTTCTGGATCGTGCGGAACTTGCACGACTTCTTCTTGCAGACCGTGAGCTTCTTGCCCTTGCCGGTCGGCTTCGACACGACCTTGCCCGGATCAGTGGGCTCCGGGTAGCTCGGGCGCGGCGGATCCTGCGCCAGCGCGGCGGCCGGTGCGAGCAGCGCGACCGCGACTGCGGAGGCGACTGCGGTACGGAGGTGCATCCTCTCCCTCTCTCCTAGGGGGTCACCAGGTACCAGCCCGCCATCCCGCCATCCTGGTGGGAGAAGACGTGGCAGTGGTAGAGCCAGCGACCCGGATTGTCTTCTTTGAACCGCACCGTGATGGTCTCGTTCGGCCCCACGGCGGGCGTGTCCACGAACGTGCCGGAAGGATCCTTCCAGCGATGGCCGTGGATGTGGAAGTCGTGGAAGTTGTCGTCCATCCCGATGACGTGGATGGCGACGTCCTGGCCCGCCTTGGTCTCGATCGTCGGCGTGTTGCCGGCGAAGGCGTGGCCGTTGATGCACTGGTACGCGCGCGGCAGGCGCGTGACCGTCGGCGTGAGCTGGTGCAGGAACAGCACGTGCTCGCTGTCGGGCCGCTTCGCGCCCTTGGGGCGGATGATGATCGCGCCGAACGCCCCGCGGAAGGTGTTGAGCGTGTGGTTCGGCCCGTGGTCGTGGTAGGGCCAGACACCGACGGAGTCGGGCGTCGCCTCCCACGTGTACGTGAACTCCTCGCCGGGGGCGATGAAGCCGCCGATGCGCGTGTGCTCGCCGAGATAGACGCCGTCGTAGTCGGGCGTGTACTTCACACCGTGCGGGTGCATCGTCAGCGCCTGGTTGAGCTCCGGCGCGTAGTTGCGGAAGTGGACGACGAGCGTGTCGCCGACCTCGGCCTCCAGCGTCGGGCCCGGCATGTGCGACGGGCCGGCGGGTCCTGCGAACCCGGGCGTCATCAGCTGATAGACGAGCGCCTGGAACTTGCGCTTGCCCTTGATCTTCGTGTTGTGCCAGTCGTCGCGCTTGGTCGGCGCGACGTCCCACTCGCGGACCTTGGCCTGGACCCAGTACTCGCGCTTGACGCCGCCGGGCTGCGGCTGGGGCGTGCCGAAGACGAGGTCGTCGACGGGGTGGTTCGCGGTCGCGCCCGCCGGGCGCCGGACCTGCGAGGCCAGCGCGTCCGCCTTGCGGGCGGCGTCGGGGTCGTCGAGCCGGACCTCCTTGCCGCCGAGCGAGCACAGCAGCGCCGCTCCGCCTGCTGAGAGGCCGAAGAAGGATCGTCGGGTGGCGCTTCGCTCGGGCATCCGGGGAGGAGTTGTAGCTCCGGACACCACGTCAGAAGCCGGCGGGCGAGTATAGGAGGTGTGTGCCTTATGACACCCGGATCGCGCCCGTCATACCAGGGTGAATCACGCAAACGAGTGAGATGAGGCCGGCGCGGCTCGGCGTGAAGATGAAGCGCGCGCCCTGCTCCATGGCGCCGGAATCGAAGTCGGCGCCCGCCGTGGCGGTGGCGGTGTGCGCGATCGCGTCGCGGTTGACGAAGGTGATCTGCTCGCCGACATGCGCGCTGACGGTGGCGGGTGCGAACTGGCTCGCGGTCAGGTCCACGACGAGGGCGTCCCGCGCCGCCGCGGCGCGCTCGAGCGGCTCCGGCGTGGTCTCGTCGCCGCCGCAGCCGGCGACCAGCGGGAGGCCGGCGAGGGCGACGAGGGCGAGGCGGCGGGGTCGTGACATGGGCTCATGGCCGGTGACGCTTCCGGGGCACGTCGCATTCCCACGGCGTATTCTCCGCAAGGGGAGGCGCATTCGTGCGTTCCCGTCTCCAGATGTCGACGCACGAGTCCCAGCTCGCCACGCTCTTGGACCGGGCTCCGGCGGACGCCGTGCGCGAGCCCGAGGCCAGGGAGGCCATCACGCGGGCGGTCGCGGAGCTCGTGGAGGCGCTCCGCCACCACCACCTCGGGACGGCCGACCACTCCAACCGGCTGGCCTCGCAATGCCGGCTGGTGGGGGACGAGCTCGAGCTCCCGCCCGACGTGCTCTTCGAGGTCGAGCTGGTCGCGATCCTGCACGACATCGGCAAGCTGGCGGTGCCCGCCGAGATCCTCGACCTGGCGCGGCCGCTGAACTCGCGCGAGCGCGCGGTCGTGCGCTCGCACACGATCCGCGGGGCCGAGATCCTCGCGGAGATCTCGGGGCTGGCGCACCTGGCGCCGCTGGTGCGCTCCAGCCACGAGCGCTGGGACGGCACGGGCTACCCGGACCGGCTGGCCGGGCCTCGGATCCCGCTCCATGCGCGCGTCGTCTTCACCGTGGACGCCTACGACGCGATGACGAACGACCGGCCGGACCGGCGGGCGCTCGAGCACGGCGAGGCCCGGCGGCGGATCGCCGCGGCGTCCGGCTCCGCGTTCGACCCCGCGGTCGTCCGCGCGCTGCTCACCGCGATGCCCTGAGCGTCAGGGGACGCCGTTGAGCGTGTCGACGACCCGGAACACGTCGCCGCGGCGGTAGAAGTTGACCGCGATCAGGTTCGGGATGTGGCCGCGGATGCGCTCGCACACGCGCGCGCGGCGCAGGAGCGGCTCGTAGGCGTTGACCTGCGCGGCGTGGGAGGGGAGCGGCGTCGGGTCCGTGCTCACCCAGTGGTTGAGGAGGAAGAGCGGCGCGTCGGACGGCCCGCGGTTCTCCGCGCAGCCGGCGACGAGGTTCTGCTCGCCGATCAACGCCTGCGGGCTGCGGAAGGCGAACGGCGTCTCCTGCATCGCCGCCTCGTAGGCGAGGTGGTACCAGGGCGCCGCGCCGGCCCGCTCCTCGGCGAGGAAGATCGCGCGCTCGCCGCGGACGATCAGCTCGCGCAGCGTCGGCCACTCGCGGTCGACCGGCCCGGTGTACGCGAGGTCCGCAAGGCCGGCCTGCTCCACCTCGGCGACGAAGTCCGCGGGCTCGACCGCGTCCTGGTTGACGATGATCACGATCTCGCCGGGGTTGGCGACGAGGAAGTCGCGGATCGTCTCGAGCACCTCGTCGACCGGGGTGCCGCCGAGCTCGCAGAACGAATGGCAGAGGTACATCCCGCGCTCGCCCTCGCCCTGGAAGCCGGCGCGGTCGCGGAGCCGCAGGGCGGCGTCGATCGCCTCCGGGCTCACGCCGTCCTCGAGCGCCTTCTGGCGCAGCTTGTTCGTGTCGTCGATCTCCGTGCGCAGGCGGCCGGAGGGCAGCTTGTCCGCGTAGTACGTGTCGATCAGCAGCCCGCGGATCCCGTCCTCGAGCTGGACGCCGATCGGCGCGTCCTGCTCCGAGGCGAACCAGCCCGGGAGGGGGACCGCCATGGAGTTGTGCGTGGCGGCGAGCGCGACCTCGTCGAGCCGGCGGTCGCACAGCGCCTCGTGGCCGTTGCAGGCGGTGGTCGCGCTTGCCGGAGCGGCCTGGGTCGCGCCGCCGCCGGCGAGGAAGCCGGTGACGAGGACGACGAGGAGCACGCCGGCGACCGCCGCGACGGCGGTGCGCCGTCGCGGCTGCGCGCGCGGCACGTCGTCGCTCTCCGCGGCCGGCTCCGGCGGCGCGACGAGCCGGAGCAGGATCGTCACGCCGGCGTAGATGAGGTACGCGCCGAGGGCGGTGACGAGGAGGTCGAGCACGGCGTCGCGCGCGACGAGCAGGAGGACGCCGGCGATGATCAGGGCGCCGCCGCGGATCGCGCGCCACGCGGTGGTCCGCGGCTCCGCCGTGATGGCGTGCGCCGCCCGCTCGACGTGGCGGGTCAGGTCGACGGGCTTGAGCAGCGAGGCGGCCGCGGCGGCGACGATCGCGCCGCAGCCGGCGAGCACCCAGCCCGTGGTGCGGAGGTCGCCGAGGAACGCGTCCCACACCGCTGCGACGGCGTCCTGGTCCTCCGGCGTCGCCACCGAGCTCACGACCTGCCCCTTCACGATCGCGCACGCCGCCGTGATGAGGACGCCGCCGATCGCGGCGCCGGCGCCGAGGTGGATGACGGTGCGGCGGCGGTCGCGCGAGAGCATCAGCGCACCCGCGGCGGCCGCGATCGCGATGACCAGGGCGGCGAGCGCGATGAAGCGGACCGCGTCCGCGACCTGCACCGCCCGCTCCCCGACGCTGCCGAGGTTCTCGGTGAGCAGCGTCACCGCGCCCGAGTCCTCGATCTGGCGCGCCAGGTCGGGACGCACCTGCTCGAGCGCCTCGGAGACCACGAGGCCGACGTCGGCGAGGGTCAGCGTCAGCGTCTGCGCGTCCTCCTGCACGAGCGACCGGTGCACGTCCCGGACCGAGGTGCGGAACAGCCCGCCGAACGCGCCGCCGCCGATGACGCCGGACACCGCGGACTCGATCAGCGGCCGCGCGGCGACGAGGTCCTGCTGCTGCGCGAGCACGAGGTCGTCGGTGACCCGCGTCGCGATCGCCTCCCGCGCCCGCTCGTCCTGCAGCGCGGCCCCGGCCCGGTTGGCGAACTGGTCCGAGTCCACGAACGCCCGCTCGACGTACCCGGCGAGGACGGCGGCGGTCAGCGCGAGCGCGGCGATCACGACGAGCGCGCCGACCACGACGCTCCTGGTCGTGGCGCGCATGCCCGCGAATCTACATGGCGGGCGCGACGGGCTGCGCGGCCTCCCGGTGAGGCCGCGCAGCGGTCGGCTCAGACGATC
>JBEVIG010000053.1:0-33648 GCA_040510855.1 Solirubrobacteraceae bacterium | reverse complement strand
ACATGCGGGCGTTCTGGACGGCGCTGTTCGCGGGCCGGATCGTGCCGCCCGCCCGGGTCGCGGAGATGGTGGCCCCGCGCAGCGACGCCGACGACGCGCGCTACGGGCTCGGCTTCTGGCTCGCGGCCTCCGGCCCGGGCGTCGTCCTCGTCGGCTCCGACGCAGGGGTCTCGTTCCACTCCACACACGATCCCGACCACGACCTCACGGCCACGGTCATCGCGAACGTGACGGATGGCGCCTGGGACATGGCCGAGGCGCTCCAGCGCGTGCTCGACCTCTGACGGCTTTGCGAGGGCTTTGCCCGGGGCTTGCCGGCCGTTGCCGAGCCCGCGGGCACTCTCAGGCCATGTCATCCGCACCCAGGAGGTCCCTGATGCTCCGCACCGCGCTCCCCGTCGCGCTCGTGGCCGCCGTCGCCGCCGTGGCGCCCGCTCAGGCCGCCTCGTCGTCCGGCTCCGCGCTCCGCGAGTTCGAGGGCACGGTCGTGTCCGTCAACCGCGACAACCGCACGTTCCGCCTCCGCGACACGGAGCGGGGGACCGTGCGCATCAAGGTGAACGGCCGCACCCGCTACGAGCGGATCGACGGCTTCGCCGGCCTCCGCGCCGGCCTGAGCAACGTCGAGGCCGTCGTGAAGCGCTCGAACGGCCGCTGGATCGCCCGCGAGGTCGAGATCTCGGGCGGCGGCGGCGAGCACGGCGGCGACGACGACGACGACTGAGTCCCGCCCTCAGCCCTCCTGGCCGGCGAGCGCCTCGCGCAGGAAGCGCGCGGAGCGCTCGTCGGCGGGGAAGAAGGACTCGATCGACAGCTCCGCCACCGTGACGTCGACCGCCGTCCCGAACGTGGTGACGGTCGACAGGAACGAGAGCTCCCCGTCAGGGTGGCGGAGCCGCAGCGGCACGGCGATCGCGCCCGCCACCAGGTCGTGCGACGGCGCCGGCCCGTCCCCGCCCGGGTAACCCGCGAGCTCCTCGTGGAGCGCGGCGAGCGCCGGGTCGCCGCTCGCCACCGCCTCGCGGCCGAGCCGGTCGAGCAGGTGCGCCCGCCACTCCGCGAGGTTCGCGATGTGCGGCGCCATGCCCTCGGGATGGAGGCTCGCCCGCAGGACGTTGACCGGCGGCTCGAGCAGGTGGTCGGCGACGAGCGCGGTGAGCGCCGCGACGCCGCGGTTGGCGGCGAGCATCCCCCAGTGGCGGTCGATCACGAGCGCCGGGTTGGGCTCGTGGGCCGCGAGCAGCCGCTCGAGCGTCTCGCGCACGGGCTCCATGTCGGGGTCGTCGAGCCCCCGCTGGCCGTAGGCGGGCGCGTAGCCCGCCGCGAGCAGGAGCTGGTTGCGCTCGCGCAACGGGACCTCGAGCTGCTCTGCGAGGTGGACGACCATCTCGGCGCTCGGCCGCGACCGGCCCGTCTCCACGAACGACAGGTGCCGGGCCGAGACGCCGGCCTCGAGCGCGAGGTCGAACTGGCTCATCCGCCGGCGCCGCCGCCACTCGCGCAGCAGCGGCCCGACGCGGGAGCGCTCGATGACGTCGGTCATGACCGCCACGCTACCCCTCCGCGCGCTTGAGGCCGGCGAGCTGGAGGGCGGCGAAGCCGGCGACGACGAGCGCCTGGAGCACCATCCACACCGCGCCGGCGGTGGTCGGGTCGCCCCAGCCGGCGAGCGCCGCGACGACGCTGTCGACCGCCCAGATCGCGTTGCCCGCGATCACGGCGAGGACGGCGGCCCTGGCCGGCCGCGGGCGGGAGGCGAGCACGCCGACCGCCAGGGCGTAGACGAGCAGGAACGCGCCCGCGCCGCGGAGCACGGTCTCCGAGAGGCCGAGCAGGTCGCCGAGGGGGCCGGCGAGCGCCAGGTAGGCCGCGCCGTTGGCCGCGGTCACGCCGGCGTCGAGGGTGAGGGCCGTGCGCAGCAGGGAGCGCTGCGGGGCGATGGTCTTCTGTGCGGTGATCGTCTGCATGCGTGGCAGCGTCGCGGAGGGGCGGCGCGGGTTCCACGACGTCGGAGGTAATGGATACGGTCGGCGCGTGGCCCCGCCCCGCGTCCTCATCCGCGCCCCGGCGCTCGCCGACGAGGCGGCGTGGATCGCGGGCATGCGGGCGAGCCGCCGCCTCCACCACCCGTGGATCCGCATGCCGCTCACGCCCGAGGCCTACCGCGACTACGTCGCTCGCAACGCCGACGACCGGCGCGAGCAGCGGATCGTCTGCCGCGTCGAGGACGGCGCGCTCGTCGGCTTCATCAACGTCTCCGAGATCATCCGCGGCGCGCTCTCGAGCGCCTTCCTCGGCTACGGCGGGATCGCCGGGTTCGCCGGTCGCGGCTACATGTCAGAGGGCATGGCGCTCGTGCTGCGCGAGGCCTTCACGACGCTCCGCCTGCATCGCCTGGAGGCGAACATCCAGCCGGGCAACCTGCCCTCGATCGCGCTCGCCGAGCGGGCCGGCTTCGTGCGCGAGGGCTTCTCGGAGCGCTACCTCAAGGTCGGCGGCCGCTGGCGCGACCACGAGCGCTGGGCGATCCGCGCCGAGCAATGGCGCGCTACCCCTCGGCGGGGACGCAGTCCGTGAGGGCGTGCTCCTGGGCGAACGGCCGCGTGTCGCTCGCGAGCTCCTCGAACTGCTTGGCGAGCTCCGGGTCCTCCTTGCCCTCGCGGATCGAGTCGGCGAGCTGCGGGTAGAGGTCGATGCCGCTCTCGATGCTGTCGAGGAACTGGGCGTAGTCCTCGCTCACGTCGTCGGGCGGCTGCACCTCGCGGAGGTCGTCGAGCAGCTCGCGGGACGACTCGGTCGACCGGTCGATGATCTCGGCCGTGGCCTTGGCGCCCGCGCCGACGTCCTCCTGCACCTCGGCGGCGATCTGCTGCGTGTCGGCCTGGTTCTGCCGGCAGATCTTGTTGACCTCGGCCGCCCAGTCGCCGTTGCCGCCGCCCGAGCCACCCGTCGCCGGCTCCTCGTCGTCGCCGCCGCAGGAGGCGAGGGCGAGCGAGCAGGCGAGCGTGAGCAGCAGGAGGAGGAATCGCATCCTCCCGCCCTACCCGATACCGCGGGCCGCAACCCGGGGCGGCAACTCTGGTTTACACTCGTCAACCGTGGAGCTCGACGTCCTCGCCGACCGGATCGGGCGCGTCATCCGCGCGCACCGGCTCGCGCAGGGGATGTCGCTGGGCGATCTCGCCCGCGCCTCGGGGCTGAGCAAGACGATCCTCGCGCGGATCGAGTCGGGCGCCGGGAACCCGTCGATCGAGACGCTGTGGCGGGTCTCGCGCGCGCTCACCCTGCCGCTCGGCACCCTGCTCGCGGAGGACGAGGCGCCGCGGGTGCGGGCGATCCCGGCGCGGACGGGGGAGGCGCTGGAGGCCGAGGCGGGCATGGCGGCGTGGCTGATCCACGCCGACGGCCGCGAGCACCGCTCCGAGGTCTACGAGATCGCCTTCGAGGCGGGCGTCGAGCAGCGCACGGACGCGCACCTGCCCGGCACGGAGGAGATCATCGTCTGCGTCGAGGGCCGGCTGCGGGCCGGGCCGCTGGGTGAGCCGGTCGAGCTCGGGCCGGGCGACGCCGTGTGGTTCGCGGCCGACGTCGCCCACGCCTACGTCGCGGCCGAGGACGCCCGCGCACTGTGCTGGATGCTCTACCCCACCGCGGCGGCGCTGCGATGAGGCACGAGGGCGGCGCGTCGCAGCCGGTCATCGCGGGCGTCATCGCCTCGCTCGTCGGCTTCGCGAGCACCTTCGCGCTCGTGCTCGCCGGCCTGCGCGCGGTCGGTGCGAGCGAGGGCGAGGCCGCCTCCGGGCTCGCGACGCTGTGCTTCACGATGGCGGTGGTCGCCGTCTGGCTCGGCATCCGCTACCGCCAGCCGCTGGCGATCGCCTGGTCGACGCCGGGCGCGGCGCTGCTCGTGGCGGGCGGCGAGGTGCCGGGCGGCTACCCCGCGGCGCTCGGCGCGTTCGCCGTGACCGGCCTCCTCATCGTGGTCGCCGGCCTGTGGCGCACGCTCGGCCGCTGGGTCGAGGCGATCCCGTCCGCGCTCGCGAGCGCGATGCTCGCCGGCGTCCTGCTGCCCGTCTGCCTCGCGCCGGTGCAGGCCGCCGTCGACCTGCCCGCGCAGACGCTGCCCGTGATCGCGACCTGGGTCGTGCTCATGCGGGTCGCGCGCCGCTGGGCGGTGCCGGGCGCGCTGGCCGTCGCCGCGATCGCGATCGCCGTCGACCCGCGCGAGAGCGCGGCGCCGCTCGAGGTCCTGCCGGCGCTGACGTGGACGACGCCGACACTCGACCTGGGCGCATTGCTCGGGCTCGCCCTGCCGCTGTTCGTCGTGACGATGGCGTCGCAGAACGTCACCGGCATCGCCGTGCTCCAGTCGTTCGGCTACCGCCCGCCGGTGACCCCGGCGCTCGTGAGCACGGGCGCGGCGACGGTGGTGGGGGCGCCGTTCGGCGCCCACGCGATCAACCTCGCCGCGATCACCGCCGCGCTCGTCGCGGGGCCGGACGCGCATCCCGATCCCGGCCGGCGCTGGGTCGCGTCGGTCGCGGGTGGGGCCACGTACCTGGTGCTCGGGCTCACCGCCGGGCTGGCCGCGGCGCTCGTGGCCGTCGCGCCGCCGCAGCTGATCGAGGCCGTGGCGGGCCTCGCGCTGTTCGGCGCGCTGGCGGGCGCGCTCGCCGCCTCGATGGCCGACGCCGAGCGGCGCGACGCGGCCATCGTCACCTTCGTGGTGAGCGCCTCGGGGATCACGGTCGCGAGCATCAGCGCGCCGTTCTGGGGCCTCGTGGCGGGCCTCGTCTTCGCCGCCGTGCAGCGCACGCGGGTGGGCCGCGCCGCCGAGCCGGATAGGGTCCCCGCATGACCGGCGAGGTCGAGGCGCTCGCCCGCACGCTCGGCAGGGAGGCGGCCCGCGGCGCCGGCGGGATCGGCGCGATCCACGCGGCGATCGCCGGCCGCGTCTTCACCGCCGTCGGCCCGTCCGCCACCCCCGCCCGCGTGACGCACGACGCGATCGCGGGCGTCGCCTACGCGGCCGTCGCGCGCTTCGCCGCGCTGGCCGGCCTCGTCGCCGGCGCCGCGCTCCCGGCGCGGGAGCTCTCCACCACGCGCCGGGGCGCGATCGCGCTCGGCGTGCTGACGGGGCTCAGCGGCGACGAGCTCGAGGCCGAGGGCTCCGCGCTCCAGGCGCCGATGGCGCTGCGGGTCGGCGGCCGCGTCGCGCGCGTGCCCGAGGACTTCCCCGGAGCGACGGGCCGGCTGGTCGTGTTCCTCCACGGACTGTTCGAGACCGAGCACGCCTGGACGGCGGCCTCCGAGGGCTATGGCGCGCGGCTCGCGCGCGACCTCGAGGCCACCCCGCTGTACGTCCGCTTCAACAGCGGCCGCCACATCTCGAGCAACGGCCGCGACCTCGCGGCGCTGCTCGACGCCGCCGTCGCGGCGTGGCCGGTGCCGGTCGGGTCGATCGCGCTGGTCGGGCACTCGATGGGCGGGCTCGTGGCGCGGAGCGCCTGCCACCACGGCGGCGCCTTCACCGCGCACGTCCGCCACGTCGTCTCGCTCGGCACGCCGCACGCGGGCGCGCCGCTCGCCCAGGGGATCCATCACGCCGCCCACGCCCTCCACGCGCTGCCCGAGACGCGCCCGTTCGCGCGGCTGCTGCGGCGCCGGAGCGCGGGCATCCGCGACCTGCGGAGCGCGGCGCTCGTCGACGCCGACTGGGACGGGCGCGACCCCGACGCGCTGCGCGCGGTCGCCTGCGCCGAGGTGCCGCTGCTGGAGGGCGCGACGCACTGCTTCGTCGCCGCGACGGTCACGCGCGACCGCGACCACCCCGTCGGCCGCCTGATCGGCGACTGGCTCGTGCTCGCCCCGAGCGCGAGCGGCCGCGGGCGGGTCCGGTTCGAGGACGCGAACGGCCTGCACGTCGGCGGCGCGCACCACCTGGCGCTGCTCGACCACCCGGCGGTGTACGCGAAGCTCCGCGAGTGGCTCGCGGCCTAGGCGCAGCCAGGACAACGTCAACACCGGCTGGGTGGAGAGGCGGGTCGAACGGGCGCGTATAACGTCGAGCGAGTCGTGCTCCGGGCGATCGATGCGACGTTCGTCCCGTATAGCGCGCATAACGTCGCACGGCGAGCCCGTCCGTCGATCCGCGCGACGAACTGCGCGCTCGCGTCCGACCGACCTCCCCACCCAGCCGGTGTTGACGTTGTCCTGGCGGCGCGATGGCCGTTGACGTCGTCTGGCGGGGCTACGCAGCGGCGATGCGCATGTCGACCTGCACGTCCTCGCCGGCGACCCGCACGACGGGCTCGTAGGGCCGGGTCGTCTCGACGTGCGCGACGACGCCCGTGCGGCCGTCGGGCAGCTGGACCTCCGTCCCGACCGGGTAGGGCATGACGACCTTGCGGAAGGCCGTGACGATCAGCGGGTCGAAGGCGGCACCGGCGCCGCCGTCGATGATCTTGACGCCGACGTGGGGCGGCTCCGCCGGCGCGTAGGGGCGCTGGCTCGTCACCGCGTCGAAGACGTCGGCGATCGCCGCGACGCGGGGGAGCTCCCCGATCCGGTCGGCCGTGAGCCCGCGCGGATAGCCGCTGCCGTCCCAGCGCTCGTGGTGGTCGCGCACGACGCTGCGCACGAGCGGGCTGATCGTCGCGGCGTCGAGCAGCGCGACGCCGGCGTCCGGGTGGGTCTTGATGAGCGCCCACTCCTCGTCGTCGAGCTTGCCGGGCTTGTTGAGGACCTCGGCGGGCACGACCATCTTCCCGATGTCGTGGAGCAGGAGGCCCATGCCGAGCTTGGCCAGCCGCTCGTCGATCCGGTCCCAGCGGCGCACGCCGCGGTAGTCGACCCAGCCCTCCGTGCGCCAGTAGGCGCGGCCGATCAGGAGGCCGAGCGCGGTGACGTTGACGGAGTGGCGGTGCGTGTACTGGTCGGCGGCCGCCAGGTCGCTGAGGACCAGCGCCGCGTCGGGCGAGTCGGCGATCGACGCGGCGATCAGCGCCACCACGTCGTGGAGGTCGCCGAGCACGGAGGGCGGGAGCTGCTGCGAGGCGCCGATCGCCTCGCGCGCCGTGTCGAGCGCGCTCGCGACGCGCGCGGCCGTCTCGGCGCGGACGGGCTCCGGCAGCAGCTCGATCGGCTCGATGCCATCCGACTCGGGGTCCTCGACCCAGATCGCGTGCAGCCCGTGCTCGCCCAGCGCGTGCTGGAACCCGGGCGTGATCAGCGCGCCGCGGCGCAGCAGCGGGATCCGGTTCGGGCCGGTCGGGGGGAGGTCGCGGGCCAGCCGGAGGCCGACGGCGCGGGTCAGGGGCGTGAGCCGCATCTCCCCGGGTCATCGGCGCGAGCCGCCGGGTCTGTAAGGCCGCTTACAAGGCGGGGAAGAACGCGTCGTCGAGCTCGCGCTCGCCGGGCCGCCGGTACTTGGAGTAGATCGGGTGCGGCGCGCCGTCCGCGTTCCAGCGCGTGGCGGTCGAGACGGTGTGCGAGATGATCGCCCGCCGCTCCGCGTCGGCCCGCTCGTTCGCCGGGCTCCCGTGGAACGTCCAGCCGTCGTGGAAGGCGGCGCCGCCGGCCGGGACCTCGATCGGCACGAGCTCGAGCTCCTCGTCCTCGGGCATGGCGGCCTTGACGTGCGCGAGCCAGTCGTCGGGCGCGTGGAACTCGCCGCCCTTCCCGGCCCGCGGCCAGTGGTTGGAGCCGCGGACGTAGAAGATCGTCCCGGTGTCGGCGGCCGTGTCGTCGAGCGCCATCCAGCAGGTCGTCATGTTCTTCGGGTCCAGGAAGTCGAGGTAGGCGGCATCCTGGTGGCAGAGCAGCGACTTGCCCGACGGCGGCTTCCAGATCGCGTTGTCCTGGATGAGCCGCAGGCCGGGCACGCCGGCGAGCGCGGAGCCGAAGGAGCCGATCCGCGACGAGCGGACGATGTCCGCGAGCGCGCGGTCGGCCTTCCACACGTTGCACAGCTGCCGCGTGCGGTCGGGCGGCGTCGTCTCCGGGTCGTAGTTGACCTCGTCGGGCATCAGGCCCGTCTCCCACTCGTGGGCGAAGCAGCGCGCGAAGTGCTCGCGCGCGCGCTCCACCTCCGCCGCGTCCAGCCACTCCTCGACCACGAGGAAACCGTCGCGGCGGTAGGTGTCGATCTGCTCTTGGGTCGGCTCCATCGCCGGGCAAATTACCGGCGGCGCAGCACCTGCACGACCCCGACGGCGCGGCCGGACCCGGCCTCCGTCTCGAGCATGTACGCGTGGCGGTTGTCGGGCGACAGCTCGATCCCCGTCATGTTGCCCAGCGCGTAGTCGCCGTCGAGGCACTCCTTCGGGCGCTCGTCCTTCCCGAAGCCGAGCCCGTCCGTGCCGTCCACGGTGGCGCACGTCGCCCGGCCCTTGAGCTGGCGGAGGCCGCCCGTGGCGCGGTCGCGCCGCAGCACCGTGGTCCCCTCGGCGGCGCCGACGACGACGTAGCGGCCGTCGGCGGAGACGCGGACGTCCTCGGGCGTGGACAGGCCCTTCAGGAACGTGCAGCGCGGGGCGATGGTGAAGCAGCCGCGCCTGCCCTTGATGCGGGTCAGCGCGCCCGTGGCCGGGTCGGCGGCGTACGCCAGGAGGTCGAAGTCCTGCGTGACGGCGTAGACGCTGCGCCCGTCGGGCGACGCCGCGACCTCCATGAAGCCGCCCTTGACCTTGCCGGCCCGGGCGAGCGCGCCCGAGACGGGGTCGACGGTGAACGTGTGCAGGCCGCCGCCGTCCTCGGCGGCGACGTACAGCCGGCCGCCGGCGGTGAGGTCCATGCCCAGCGGGCGCCCGAGCTTGCGGTCCACCCGGCAGTCGCGGCTCGGCTCGTCGTAGGACGTGGCCATGTCGTCGCCGACGACGCAGTTGGCTCCGGTGGGGCTGAGCGCGCCGGTCGCCGGGTCGCGCGGGACGACGCCGACGCCGTCGACCGAGGCGGCGACGACGAAGCGGTCGCCCGCGGTGATCTCCAGGGCCTGGACGTCGGAGTCGTTCGTGGCGCCGCCGGGGAAGCCGCAGGTCGTGCGGAAGCCGGCGAGGCAGCCGGCGGGCGTGAGCGCCCCGGACGTCGTGTCGCGCGCGAACGCGATCAGCCCGTCGTCGGGCCCCGCGCCGCCCGTGTAGACGAAGCGCCCGTCATGCGTGACGGCGACGGCCTCCGGCATCGGGTGCGCGAGCCGCTCGCAGCCGAGCTGGTAGCCGATGCAGTGCGGCCCGCCCTCGACCGGATCGAGCCGCCCGGTCCGAGGGTCGCGCGCGAACTGGAACAGGCCGCCGTTGCCGAGCGAGCCCACGTAGAACGAGCGCCCGTCGGGCGAGAAGGCGCCCGTGACGGGATTGGCCATGCCGCGCGTGATCGTCCTGCACGGCGCGCCGCGGCCGCCGACGCAGTCCGCCTTCGCGCCGCCCGGCACGAGGGCGCCCGCGGGCAGCGCGTCGGCGGCGGAGGGGAGGAGGAGGGCCAGGGCGATGGCGGCGAGGAGCGTGGGGAGGCGCATGGGCGGTGACTCTGCCGCCCACGCGCGCCGCCGCCATCGGGGGACTCCCTGGTCAGGCCCTCACCCGAACGGCTCGTAGCAGTCGAAGCTCTCCGTCCGGAGGATCCGGCCGTCCTTGACGGTGTTGTGCTGGGAGATGTGGGCGACGAGCTCCTGGCCGGTCGCCGCGAGCGTCCCGCGCCAGGTCATCCGGCTCACGACCGTGTCGCCGTGCACGAGGTGCTCGTGGACGTCGAACGAGTGCTCCGTCAGCAGCGTCCGCGCGTGCTCCAGCCCGGCGCGCGAGCCGGCGAGGTCGCGCTCGCCGCCGCGCGGGTTGATCGCGTTGGGCCACTCGCGGAACGTGTACTCGGGGTGGGCGATCGCCTCGAGCTCCGCGAGGGAGCGCGCGGTCACGGCCTCCAGGTAGCGGTCGACGATCTCATCGGGGCGCATGGGCGGTACACTCCTGTGAAGGTGGTTACACAACCAAGGTTACACGATGATCTCGTGCTCGGCATCCTGCTCGCCGGGGAGACGCTCGGCGCCGAGGTGCTCGCGCGCGTCCAGGCCGCCGGGCACCCGGACGTCCGCTACGCGCACGGCTTCCTCTTCCAGGTGCTCGTCCCGGGGCCGCGGACCGTCGGCGACGTCGCGGCCGCGCTCGGGATCTCGTCCCAGGCGGTCTCCAAGGCGGTCGCGGAGCTCGAGGCGCTCGGGTACGTCGAGCGGCGCGCCGACCCCGCCGACGCCCGCCGCCGCCTGCTCGCGCTCACCGCACGCGGGCAGGACGCGGTGCAGGCGGGGCGCGACGCGCGGGCGGCGCTGGGCGAGGAGCTCGCCGCCGCGATCGGCCCCGAGCGCGCGGCGGCCGCCGCGGCGGCGATCGCCGACGGGCTCGAGGCGCGCGGGGCGATGGACGCGATCCGTGCCCGCCGGGTCCGCCCCGCCGCGGGCGGCTGACTCAGAGCCGCCCGGCGTGCAGCAGCCGGCGCAGGAAGCGCTGCGTCTCCGGCCGCCCGGGGGCGGTGAAGATCTGCGCGGGGGCGCCGCGCTCGACGATCAGCCCCTCGTGGAGGAAGCAGACCTCGTCCGCGACCTCGCGCGCGAAGCCCATCTCGTGCGTCGCGATGACCATCGTCATCCCGCCCTCCTTGAGCTCGCGGATCGCGTCGAGCACCTCGCCCACGAGCTCGGGGTCCAGCGCGCTCGTGACCTCGTCGAGCAGCAGCGCCCGCGGGTCGGTCGCCAGCGCGCGGGCGATCGCCACGCGCTGCTGCTGGCCGCCGCTGAGGTCGTCGGGGTGGTCGCGCTCCCGGCCCTCGAGGCCGAGCCGGGCGAGCAGCTCGCGCGCCCGCGCCTCCGCGTCCGCGCGCGAGCGCTTGTGCGCGCGCACGGGCGCCAGCGTGACGTTGTCGATCACGCTCAGGTGCGGGAACAGGTTGAAGTGCTGGAAGACCAGGCCGAGCCGCCGGCGCACGCCGACGGGATCGACCGACGGGTCCGTGACGACCTCGCCGTCGATGAGGACGTCGCCGTCGTCGATCCCCTCGAGCAGGTCGATGCAGCGCAGCAGCGTCGACTTCCCCGAGCCCGACGCGCCGATCAGCGCGACCGCGTGGTGCTCGGGCACCGCGAGATCGATCCCGCGCAGCACGGCGCGCTCGCCGTACGCCTTCGTGACGCCGCGGACCTCGAGGACGGGCGGGCTCACCGGCGGCGCCTCCGCTCCCAGTGGTCGAGCAGCAGCGCCAGCGGCACGGTGACGCACAGGTAGAGCGCCGCGGCCGCGACCAGCGGCGTGTAGATGAAGTTCGCCGACGCCTCGATCTGGGCGACGCGGAACGCCTCGAGCGGACCGAGGATCGAGACCAGCGCGACGTCCTTCTGCAGCGAGATGAAGTCGTTGAGCAGCGGCGGCGCGACGCGCCGGACCGCCTGCGGGAGCACGATGTGGCGCATCGTCTGCCCCTCGGTGAGCCCGCCGGCGAGCGCGGCCGCGCGCTGGCCGGGATGCACGGACTCGATGCCCGCGCGGTAGACCTCGGCGACGTAGGCGCCGTAGGCCAGCGCGAGCGCGATCCCGCCGAGGACGATCGGGTCGGTCGGCAGCCCGGAGAGCTGCAGCGCGGGCACGCCGAACCCGATCAGGAAGACGACGAGGATCGTCGGGACGCCGCGGAACACGTTGATGTAGACGACGGCGATGAGCCGCAGCGGGAACAGCGCCGGAGGCTTGGAGATCCGCGCCAGGGCGACGATCAGCCCGAGGATCAGCACGGCGATCTCGATGACGATGAACATCTTGATGTCGAGCCAGAAGCCCTTCAGCACCTCGGGGAACGACGCCTTGAAGTCGTCCCAGTCGAAGAAGGCCTCCTTGACCGAGGGCCAGCCCTTGCTCGTGACGATCGCGGTGATCAGCAGGCCGAGGACGAGCACCGTCGAGACGACGGCGATCGCCGTCTGCCGCCGCGACTTGCGGCGGTGCGCCGCGGCGCGCTCGATCCGGCGCGCCGCGGGGTCGTATGGGATGGCTGAGGCTTCTATTGGAGCTCGGGCGCGCCGGCCTGGCCGCCCATCCACTTGTCGGTGATGTCCTGCAGCTCACCGGATTCGCCGAGCTCGGCGAGCGCCTGGTTCACGCAGGCCGTGAGCGGCGAGTCCTTCTCGAGCACGACGCCCCAGTCGTCGCCGCCGGGGGCGTCGAACTGCCCGACGATCTTCGCCTCGGGCACCTCGGCCGCGGTCAGGTAGAACGCGGTCGGGAGGTCGACGACGATCGCGTCCACGCGCTCCGTCTTGAGCGCGCGCACGGTGTCGTTGGAATCGTTGAACACCTGGGGCTGGCTCGACGGCTGGATCGACTCCATCGCCGCGTCGAGGCTCGTGGTCCCGATCTGGACGCCCAGCTTCGCGTCCTTGAGGTCGGCGAGCGACGTGGCGTTCGCCGCGTCGGAGTCCTTCAGCGCGATGACCGCCTGCGGCGCCGTGTAGTACGGATCGGAGAAGTCGACGCGCTCGGCGCGCTTGGGCGTGATCGAGATCTGGTTGATGTCGAAGTCGAAGTCCTTCGGGCCCGGCGCGAACGAGGCGTTGAAGGGCACGATGGTCCACTTGACCTCGTCGAGGCCGAGCTTGTCGGCGATGGCGTACGTGACGGCGCTCTCGAAGCCCTTGCCGTTCGCGGGGTCGTCGTCCTCGAAGTAGGGCGGATACGCGGGCTTGTCCGTGCCGACGGTGAGCGTGCCGTCGGTCTTGAGCTCGAGCGACGCGGGGTCGCACTCGTCCGCGGCCGCCGTCGCGGTCGCGGCGGGCTCGTTCGCGCTGCCCGCCGTGTCCTCGTCGTCGTCGCCGCACGCGGCGACCCCCAAGGAGAGCAGGCCGATGAGCAGCAGCAGCAGGAGGCGGGGCACCGGGGGAGATCCTTTCCGTGGAACGGGTGGAGCGGGGGCGGGCGGGCTGAAATCCTACCTGTGGCCCCGCGTCAGCCCACCAGGCGCGCGGCGAGCCGTTCGAGCTCGCCCTCCGGGTCGTCGGTGAGCCCCGTGTGCACGGGCGAGCACTGGATCACCGTGCTCGAGGGCGCGACGAGCCAGTGGAAGCGCTCCGAGGCGGGCATGGCGGCGATCGGGCCCGCCGCCTCGTCGCCTGCCGCGACGCGCGCGAACGCGTCGAGATGGCCGCGGATCGCGGCCATGTCCGCGTCCGGCGCGAGCGCGCGCACGCGCGCCTCGTCGAGGCGGATCCGCGCGGCGAGGAACCGCCGCGGGCGGCAGAAGAGGACGACGCCCGCGTTCACGCACTCGCCGCGCTCCACGCGCGGGACGACGCGCACCATCGCGTACTGGAAGGGACTAGGCGACGACACGGCGCGCCTCCTCGGCCTCGGCGGCGAAACCGCGCGGCTCCTCGAGCCGGCGGCGCAGGTACTCGGCGTACTGCCCGCGCTCCCACGGCGCGTACCACTCGTCGGGCACGAGCGCGGTGACGCGCTCGACGACGTCCGGGGTGAGCCGCGGCGCGAGGCGCGCGTCGGCCTCCGCGATGCTCCCCGCGCACGGGAGCAGCACGTGCGTGCGGACTGCGGGGAACGGCTTGCGCGCGTCCGCCGGCGGGTCCTGCCAGGCGTGCTGGAGGTAGAGCGCCGCGCCGTGGTCGATCATCCACAGCCGCCCGTGCCAGAGCAGCAGGTTCGGGTTCTGGGGCGAGCGGTCGACGTTGGTCATCAGCGCGTCCAGCCAGACGATCTCGGCCGCGAGCGCCGGGTCGGGCGGCGGCGCGCCCGCGGCCGGCGAGTACGTGAGCGAGCCGGGGAGGTAGTCCAGGCCGACGTTGCGCCCCGCGCTCGCCGCGATCAGCTCCTGGATCTCCGGGTCGGGCTCGGCGTTGCCCAGCACGGGATCGAGCTCCACCCAGACGAGCTCGGGCACGGGGAGCCCGGCGGCGCGGGCGAGCTCCCCGGCGAGCACCTCCGCCACCAGTGCCTTCGGCCCCTGGCCGGCGCCGCGGAACTTGAGGACGTAGAGGCCGTCGTCGTCGGCCTCGACCAGCCCCGGCATCGAGCCGCCCTCCCGGAGGGGCGTCACGTAGCGGGTGGCCTGCACCGTCCGCACCGGGCCGCAGCCTATCCTGGGCCGATGGGCGGAACGCGCGTTGTGGTGATCCTGCTGGCGGCGATCGTGGCCGTCGGCTGCGGCGGAGGCGGCGATGCGGCCGGGAGGCCGACGGCGACCCCGGCACCCTCGGCGGCTCCGGAAGCCGCGGCGACGCCGTCGGCGACGGCCGCGCCCGAGGCGGAGGTCACGCGCGCCCGCGGCGTGCGGCTGCGCCGCGTCGGGAACTTCTCCTCGCCGGTCCACGTGACCGCGCCGCCCGACGACGCCGCGCGCGTCATGGTCGTCGAGCAGGACGGCACGATCCGCGTCGTCCGCGACGGCCGGGTGCTCGACCGGCCGTTCCTCGACATCCGCAACCTGGTGACCGGCGGCGGCGAGCAGGGCCTGCTCTCGCTGGCCTTCGCGCCGGACTACAACGAGTCGGGCCGGTTCTACGTCTACTACACGGACCGCTCGGGCGACCAGCGCGTCGTGGAGTACGAGCGCGCGAGCGCCGACCGGGCCGACGCGGGCTCGGCCCGGCTCGTGCTCCGGATGGCCGACTCCGAGTCGAACCACAACGGCGGCCAGCTCGCCTTCGGCCCCGACGGGCTGCTCTACATCGGCACGGGCGACGGCGGCGGCGCCGGCGACCAGCACGGGCGGCGCGGCAACGCCCAGGACCTCGGCTCGCTGCTCGGCAAGATCCTGCGCATCGAGCCGACGGACGCCGGCGGCAACGCCTACGAGGTCCCGCGCACGAACCCGTTCGTCTCGCGCTCCGGCGCGCGCGGCGAGATCTACGCCTACGGCGTGCGCAACCCGTGGCGCTTCTCCTTCGACCGCAGCTCGGGCGCGCTCGCGATCGGCGACGTCGGCCAGGGCGCATGGGAGGAGATCGACTACGTGACGCGCGGCAAGGGCAGGGGCGCGAACTTCGGCTGGCGGCCGTTCGAGGGCCGCGCGCGCTACGCGCCCGGCGAGTCCGCCCCCGGCCACGTCAAGCCGGTGATCGTCCAGTCGCACGGCGCCGGGAACTGCTCGATCACGGGCGGCGTGTTCGTCCGCGACCGCGGCGTCTCGCTCTACGACCGCTACGTCTTCGGCGACTTCTGCAAGGGCCGGATCTACAAGGCGAAGCTGCGGCGCGGGAAGGCGAGCGGGGTCAAGCCGACCAGGCTGAAGGTCTCGAGCCTCTCGTCGTTCGGCGAGGACGCCCGCGGCCGCGTCTACGTGGCGTCGCTCAACGGGCCGGTCTACCGCATCGCGCCGAAGTAGGCGGCCGTGGACGTCGCGCTCGTCCGCGCGCCGAACCCGTCGCCCTACACGCTCGACGGCACGAACACCTGGATCGTGGGGCGCGATCCGGCCTGGGTCGTCGATCCCGGGCCGGCGATCCCGGCGCACGTCGCTGCGGTCGCCGCGGAGGTCGCGGCGCGCGGCGGCGCGGGCGGCATCGCGCTCACGCACGACCATCCCGACCACGCCGAGGGCGTGGAGGAGATGCGCGAGGCGCTCGGCCACCCGCCCGTGGCGGCGATGCGCTGGCCGGCCGCCGCCGCGGTGCTCTCCGACGGCGCCGCGTTCGGCCCGTTCCGCGCGCTCCACGTGCCCGGCCACGCCGAGGACCACGTCGTCTTCGTCGCGGGGGACGGCGCCTTCACCGGCGACGCCGTGCTCGGCCTCGGCAGCGTCTTCATCGCACCGGGCGGCGGCTCGCTCGGCGCCTACCTCGACGGGCTGCGCCGGCTGCGCGACCTCGGCCTCGCCCGGCTCTATCCCGGCCACGGCCCGGTGGTGGAGGACCCGGCGGCGAAGCTCGACGAGTACGTCGCCCACCGGCTCGAGCGCGAGCGCCGCATCCTCGCGGCCTGGGAGGCCGGGGCGCGGACCGACGAGGAGCTGCTCGCGGGCGCCTGGGACGCGATCCCGCCCGGGCTGGAGCTGCCTGCGACGTGGACGCTCCACGCCCACCTGGACAAGCTCCGCGACGAGGGCTCGATCTAGCTAGGCGAGCCGCTCGCGGGCGAGCGCCATCGCCGCGGCGAGCGGCGTGACGCCGTCGCGCACGGCGGCCGCGAGCAGGGTGCGGACGGTGTCGCCGACGGCGAGGACGCGCTCGCGGGCGCGGCCGGGGTCGTAGCCCCCGGGATCGAGCTCGACGCCGATGTTGATGATCCCGCCGGCGTTGGCGACGAAGTCGGGCGTCCAGAGGATCCCGCGGGCGTGGAGCGCCTCGGCGATCGCGTCCGTCGCGAGCTGGTTGTTCGCGGCGCCGGCGATCGCGCGGCAGCGCAGCTCGGGGACGGACTCGTCGTCGAGCACGCCGCCGAGCGCGCAGGGCGCGACGAGGTCGACGTCCGCCCGCAGCGCCTCGCCGGGCTCCGCCCAGGCCGCGCCGAGCTCGTCCGCGAGCGCCCGCTTCTCCGCGACGACGTCGGCGAGGAGGAGCGACGCGCCGCCCTCGGCCAGGCCGCGCGCGAGCGCGCCGCCGACGTGGCCGAGGCCGATCACGGCGATGGTCCGGCCCGCCAGGTCGGTCGTGCCCCACACCGCCTCGCACGTCACCCGGATCGCCGCCTCCACGCCGAGCGCCGTCCACGGGCTCGGGTCGCCCGAGCCGCCGCGCTCCACCGCGAGGCCGGCGACATGGGTCGTCCGCTCGGCGATGACGGTCATGTCGCCGTCCGACGTGCCGACGTCCTCCGCCGTCACGTAGGTGCCGCCGAGCGCCTCGACGGTGTCGCCGAAGTCGAGCAGCGCGTCGCGGCGGCGCGCGCCGTCGAGCGGCGGGTCCTCCGCACGGAGCATGATCACGCCCTTGCCGCCGCCGAGCGGCAGGCCCGCGGCGGCCGACTTGAACGTCATCGCGCGCGAGAGCCGGAGCGCGTCGCGCACCCCCGCCCGCGTGTCGTCGTAGCGCCACATGCGGCAGCCGCCCAGCGACGGGCCGCGTGCGGTCGAGTGCACGGCGACGGCGCTGTAGAGGCCGGAGCGGCTGCCCCTGCGGATGAGCAGCTCCTCGTGGTCGATCGTCTCCAGATGGATGGCGATGCCCGCGAGCCTAGAAGACGGGACGGCCGGAGGCCGCTGCTACGTTTCGCCGCCATGCGGGGGAACCTCGTGGCGCTGGGGATCGGCATCGTGCTGCTCGCGGGCTGCGGCGGCGACGACGAGCAGGAGCCCACGGGCCAGGACCTGAACGCGGTGCGCTGCCCCATGGTCTCCACCGGCGAGGTCGAGAACGGCGTGGAGCGCTACGAGCCGGCGAAGGACGCGTTCGACACCGCGGAGCTGCTCGACAAGCAGCTCGCCGACGCGGAGAAGACCGCCGCCGAGCACGGCTGCAACGTCGTCGTGTCGATGAAGGACGGCAAGGGCGTGCCGGTGACCACCGACTTCGACCCCGCGCGCATCTACGTCTACACGGAGAACGGCGTCGTCACGGAGATCGAAGGGGTCGGCGGCGGCATCTAGGGCCGTGCGTCGGGTCCTGGCCTCCCTCTCGGCCGCGAGCACCGGCCGGCGCTCCCGCTGGGTCGTCCTCGCCGCGTGGGCGGCGCTGGCGCTCGCCGCGGTCCCGCTCCAGCCCGCGCTCCAGCGCGAGGCGGCCGACGAGAGCGACACGTTCCTCGTCCGCGGCTCGGAGTCGGCGGCCGCGCGCGACGTGATCGACGCGCGGTTCCGCAGCGGGTCGGAGATGGCGGCGGTGATCGCCTACGAGCGCGACGGCGGGCTGACGTCCGGGGACCGCACGCGGATCGAGGCCGACGCCGAGGCGCTGTGCTCCTCCGGGGAGATCCCGGCGATCACCCGCGTCGGCACCCCGTACGCGCTCGCCTGCGGGCGCACGGACCCGCTGGACCTCGCGCCGCCCCTCCAGCTCTCGGGCGACAACGCGCTCGGGCTGAGCGCGGTCCTCATGAGCGACGACAGCACGCCGACGGCCGAGCAGGCCGTGGCGGTCATCCGCGACGTCGTGCCGCCGCCCGAGGGCGACGCGACCGGCCTACGCGCGTGGGTCACGGGCGAGGCGGGCTTCGAGGCCGACCGCAGCGCGGCGGTCGAGGGGATCGACGAGACGCTGCTGCTCGTCACGGTCGCGGTCCTGCTGGTGCTGCTGCTCGCCATCTATCGCTCGCCGCTCGTGGCGCTCGTCCCGCTCGGCGTCGTCGTGCTCGCCTACCTCGTCGCCGCCGGCGTGACCTACGGGCTCGTCGAGGCGGGGCTGACGAGCGTGAGCGGACAGACGACGGCGATCCTGATCGTGCTGATGTTCGGCGCCGGCACGGACTACTGCCTGCTGATCGTCGCGCGCTTCCGCGACGAGCTGGGGCGGGAGGAGGACGTCGGGACCGCGATGGCGCGCGCGACGGAGCGCACCGCGCCGGCGATCCTCTCGGCCGGGGCGATCGTGGTCGTCGCGATGCTCACGCTCGCCCTGGCCGACTTCAACGCGACGCGGGAGATGGGGCCGATCCTCGCCCTCGGGGTGGCGATCATGGTGCTCGCGGGGCTGACGCTGCTGCCCGCGGTGCTGACCGTGCTCGGCCGGCGCGCGTTCTGGCCCGCCGTGCCGCGGGCGGGCGGGGAGGCGCGGGCGGGCGGCGGCACGTGGGCGGCGGTGGCGGGCTTCGTCCGCCGCCGGCCGGCGGCCACGGCGGCGGCGGTCACGGCCGTGCTCGTGGCGGGCGCGCTGGGCGCGCTGGGCGGGCGCGAGCCGCTCTCGTTCGCCGACTCGTTCCGCGACCCGCCGCCGTCCGTGCAGGCGCAGGACGTGATCGCCGAGCACTTCATCCCGGGGCGGGTGGCGCCGGTCGGCGTGGTCACCGGGTTCGACGCGGCGTCCGGCGTGGTCGGGGCGCTGCTCGAGGACCCGGGCGTGCCGATCGAGGAGATGTACCTGAGCGCGCGCTCGGTGCCGGCGCCGGGCCGGGAGGACCTGGCCCTCTCCGAGGCCTACCTCTCGCTCGACCCGTTCTCGCAGGCGGCGACGGACAGCGTGCCGGCGATCCGCGGCGCGGCGCGCGCGGCGGCTGGGCCTGGCGGGGCGGTCCTGGTCGGCGGCGAGGTCGCGGAGGCCTACGACACCCAGCAGGCGCTGGCGCGGGACACGCGGCTGATCGTGCCGATCACGCTCGTCCTGATCCTGCTGATCCTCGCCGGCCTGCTGCGCGCGATCGTCATGCCGCTGTACGTGATCGCGACCGTGATCCTCTCGTTCGGCTTCGCACTGGGCGCGAGCTCGCTGCTCTTCACGCACGTGCTCGGCCAGCCGGCGTCCGACCCGAGCCTGGCGCTGTTCGCGTTCATCTTCCTCGTCGCCCTCGGGGTCGACTACAACGTGTTCCTGCTCGCCCGGATCCGCGAGGAGCGCGAGCGCCTCGGGACGGAGGCCGCCGTCGCCGCGGCGCTGGAGCGCACGGGCGGGATCATCACCAGCGCCGGCCTCGTGCTCGCCGCGACGTTCGCGGTGCTGATGGCGCTCGAGCTCGAGGCGCTCTTCCAGGTCGGCTTCGTCGTCGCGCTGGGTCTGCTCGTGGACACGTTCCTCGTGCGCGCGCTGCTCGTCCCCGCCCTCGCGATCCTGCTGCGCGAGCGCAACTGGTGGCCCCACCGCTTCTGACACGGATCGCACAAAAGTCGTTGACAGTCCGGCACTCCTGAAATACTTTCCCCGCCGACCGTATGAAAGTGCGGCCGGAGTCCGGGAGAAGCGAGGAGAGGGAGCGGGGAGATGAGGGCACGGGCCTTCGCTGTTGACGGTGCACCGGCGCATGCGCGGGTGCGAACGCGGAGCCGGGCGCCGCTCGCGTTCCTCGCGGCGCTCGCGACGGTCCTCGCGGGTGCGCTCTCCGTGGCGGCCGCGCCCGCCGCGGCGCAGGAGGAGGCCAAGCGCGTCCTCATCTACACCGGCACGACCGGCTACCGCCACGCCGACGCCATCGACGCCGGCCGCCCGGCGGTCGAGTCCGCGCTCGAGGGCCTCGGCTACGTCGTCGACTGGGAGGACTGCGACAACAACGGCGGCGGCGCGAACAACTGCGACAACCCGAACAAGAACCCGCGGATCTTCACGGACGCCAACCTCGCGAACTACGACGCGATCTTCCTGCTGAACGCGTCGGCGATCTGGAACGGCGGCGGGCGCCCGGGTCCGCTGTGGGACCAGGCGCAGAAGGACGCGATCATCCGCTTCGTCCAGCAGGGCGGCGGCATCGCCGCGAACCACAACGCGACCGACATGGGCGCGGGCATCGTCTCCTGGAACTGGTGGGACGGCGGCAACGACTCGGCCGTCGGCACGCTGATGAAGGGCCACGGGGCGACGAACCAGAACAACGTCGCCCAGGTCCAGGTCGCCGACCACAACCACCTCTCGACTCGTGACCTGCCCGACCAGTACGGGTTCGGCGACGAGCACTACAACTTCGCGCGCAGCGTCCGCGGCACGCACCACGTGCTCGCGACGCTCGACGAGCGCACCTACACGCCCGGCAACCCGATGGGCCAGGACCACCCGATCTCCTGGTGCAAGCTCTACGACGGCGACAGCGTCGCCGACGGCACGGGCACGCCGAGGGAGTACAACGACGGCCGCGTGTGGCTGACGGGCATGGGCCACTTCGGCACCGCCTACACGGCGAACAGCGAGATCGTGAAGCACCTCGTCGGCGGCATCCGCTGGGCCGCGGGCGAGGGCCGCAAGTCCGACTGCTCCGGCACCGTCTGGTCCAACTTCACGCGCACGACGCTGGTCGACGACGTCAACGGCCCGATCGGCCTCGACGTCGCGCCCGACGGCAAGGTCTTCTGGACGGAGATCGGCCCGGTCCAGGGCTACCAGTCCGAGGGCTACCTGAAGATGTACGACCCGACCGGCCCGGCCGACAACAAGACGACCGTCGCCGCGATCCCGACGCGCGCCGACCACGGCAACTCCGAGGACGGCGTGCTCGGCATGACGCTCGAGAACGGGTTCGACCTGACCGACCCGGCGAAGCGCGACGTCTTCATCTACTACTCGCCGCGCAACCCGGCCTGGCCGACCACCGGCAACCAGACGGTGGTGGGCTACAACCAGATCAGCCGCTTCACGCTCAACGCGGCGGGTACGGCGTTCGAGCCGAACTCCGAGCGCGTGATCCTCCACGTGCCGAAGGCGAAGATCTCCGGCAACCCGGCGGGCTTCCCCGGCGGGCCCACGAACAACGGCCCCGGCCATGTCGGCGGCGCCGGTCTCGACTTCGACTCGAACGGCGACCTCTACCTCGGCGTCGGCGACGACGTCTCGCCGAACGCGGCGGGCCACGACCGCTACCCGCCGATGGACTACCGCGCCCAGGAGCGCTGGGACGCGCGCAAGACGGCGGCGAACTCCGCCGACCTGCGCGGCAAGGTCGTCCGCATCCATCCGCTCGACGACATCGCCTCCGGCACGGAGCCGGGCGTCGACGCCACGTACTCGATCCCGGCGGGGAACATGTTCCCGGTCGGCACCGCCAAGGCGCGGCCCGAGATCTACGCGATGGGCTTCCGGCAGCCGTTCACGGTCCAGGCGGACCCGGCCAACCCGGGCACCGTCGTCGTCGGCGAGTACTGCCACGACAACGGCGCGAACAACGCGACCCGCGCGCCGGCCGGCGTCTGCGAGTGGAACCTCGTCGACGGCCCCGGCTTCATGGGCTGGCCGTTCTGCGTGGGCGACAACTCGCCGGCGAACACCACGTTCCGCTGGAACTACGAGACCAACTCGACCACCAGCCAGCAGTACGACTGCTCGCTGGCGAACCTCCCGACCGACCTGAAGTGGCAGCCCGCCGGCGCCACGACGCCGGCCGCCGCGCCGTCGTTCGACGGCCTCGACACGGTGCCCGGCCCGGCGAAGCCCGCGACCGTCTGGAAGAAGTACGCCGGTGCGACCGGCGGCCAGTCGGCCGCCGACTTCGGCGACCTGAGCGCCGGCGGCATGTCCCCCGTCACCGGCCCGGTGTACCGCTACGACGCGGACACGGCCGGCCCGGGCGCCTTCCCGCCGTACTACGACGGCTCGTGGTTCATCACGAACCGCGGCGACTCGAGCGGCTTCTGGAAGGAGGTCCGGCTCCGGACGGACAACAACAAGATGCTGCGGGTCAACGACTGGGCGCCGGCCGCCCAGGGCGGCTCGTCGCCGACGAACCCGATCATCCCGAGCCGCTTCGGCCCGGACGGCGCGCTCTACATGGCGCGCTGGGACAACGGCTGCTGCCGCAACGAGCTCGGCCCGAACTCGGCCACGCAGCTCGTGAAGATCGAGTTCAACGTCCAGGACGAGTGCCTCACGGACACGCTCCCGCCGAACACGAACCACGCGATCGCGGGCCGCGAGCACCCGACCGAGGAGGGCACCTACCTCGAGGAGGCCACCTTCACGGTGACCGCGGGTGACGCGGGATGCGCCGGGCTGGACGGCATCGAGATCCGGGTGAACTCGGACGACGATGCCGACTGGGCGGCGTACGACGCGCCGTTGGAGCTCGGCCCGGGCGAGTACACGATCGACTACCGCGCCACCGACGAGAAGGGCAACGTGTCGGCCGTCAAGTCCGCGACCTTCGACGTCGTCGAGGTCAACGACACGGACAAGCCGACCGTCGCCGCCGTCGTGAACGGCGCGGCAGACGCGCGCGGCTACCACCCGACGCCGGCGACGGTGACGATCACCGCGACCGACGTCCTCACCTCGATCGCCTCGATCGAGTACCGGGTGAACCAGGCGGACGCGTGGGAGACGGAGACCTACGACGGCCAGGAGCTGAGCCGGCAGCTGCAGGTCCCGTTCACCGAGCCGGGCTTCAAGTACGTCGAGTTCCGGGCGACCGACTCGGCGGGCAACGTCTCCGACGTCGGGACGCTCTCGTTCTCGGCGGCGACGCCGTGCACGTACGCCCGGTCGGACGAGTTCGACGGGCCGCTCGACGGGCGCTGGCTGCGCCACACCCGCAACGGCGGCACGCCCACGACGGGTGAGTTCGCGCCGACGGTGGCGGACGGCAAGCTGTCCATGCCGACGCACGAGCAGGAGCTCGACGGCGCCGCGGTGGGTCCGGTGAACTTCCTCGGCCAGGACCTCAACGCGCTCGGCGACGCCTGGTCCTTCGAGACCCAGTTCACCGTGAAGCACAACGGCGGCTGGCAGCACGTCGGGCTCATCGTGTGGAACGGCGACAACAACCTGTTCCGCTCGACCATCACCCACAACCAGGGCTCGGGCGTGATCTACGTCGAGCAGTCCAAGGACAACCCGACGAGCACGGAGGGCGCCCGCGTCCAGGCCGGCGGCAACGTGAACCTGCTGCCGTCCTCGCAGCCCGTGACCATCAAGATGCGCTACTCGCGCACCGCCGGGTCCAACACCGTGGCGGCGCAGTACCAGGTGGTCGCCCCGGCGAGCATCGCGAACGCCGACTGGGTCAACTTCCCGGCGTCCGGCTCGTACACGAACGACCTCAACCCGGCGGGCGGCGCGCGGCGCGACGCGGCGGGCTCGCGCGTCGGCATCATCAGCGCGGGCAACTTCCCGGGCGGCGGCACGTTCCCCGGCGACACGCCGGCGGACGTGAAGATCGACTACGTCCGGGTCACGCCGGACACGGAGGCCGGCTGCCCGGAGGAGGACGTCGTCCCGCCGACCACGACGGCGGCGCTCGACCCGGCGACGCCGGGCCCCGGCGGCACCTACGACCAGGACGTCACGGTGGGCTTCACCGCGGCCGACGACGACGGCGAGTTCGCCTCGGGCGTCGACTTCACGGAGTTCAGCGTGGACGGCGGGGTCTGGCAGCAGGGCGACTCCGCCGACGTGACCGAGGACGGCGAGCACACCGTGCGCTACCGCTCCACGGACAACGACGGCAACCTCGAGGTCGCCAAGTCGGTCTCGTTCACGATCGACAAGCCCAACGTGGTGGTCAAGGACATCTACGCGGGCGGCACGACGTGGAACCCGGACGCGATCACGGTGCCGTACGGCGAGACCGTGACGTGGCACTGGGAGGAGGGCTCCGGCCAGCCGCACAACGTCGGCCTGATCGCGCCCGACGCCGATGCGCAGGAGCCCAACGGCGGCTTCGTGCTGATCTCGGATCCGGTCGAGCCGCCCGACAGCCCGCCGACCTCCTACACGTTCCGCAAGGAGGGGACGTGGGAGTTCGTCTGCCAGCTCCACTCGTCGTTCAACCAGACGACGCGCGAGTGGACGGGCATGGTCGGGACGGTCGACGTCGAGGCGAACGCCGATCCCGACACGGACGCGCCGGGCACGACCGCCGCGCTGACGCCGGCACAGCCCGGGCCGGGCGGCACCTACACGGGTGACGTCACGGTCGCGCTCACCGCGGAGGACGCCGACGACGCGTTCCCGTCCGGCGTCGCGAAGACGGAGCACCGCGTCGACGGCGGCGACTGGGTCACGAGCACCAACGCAGCCGCTGCCGCTTCGTTCGTGACGTCGTTCAAGGTCACCGCCGAGGGCGCGCACCTCGTCGAGTACCGCTCGACGGACGGCGAGGGCAACGTCGAGGAGACGCAGTCGGTCGCGTTCACGATCGACAAGGCCGATCAGTCCGGCAACCCGCCCGGCGGCAATCCTCCCGGCGGCAACCCGCCGGGTGGGAACCCGCCCGGCGGCAATCCGCCGGCGGCGACCGCGGCCCAGCTGAACACGCTGCCGCGGACGACGCTGAAGAAGTTCCGCAAGCGGGGCATCTCGATCACGTCGGCCTGCGAGTCCGGGCTGACGGGCAAGGTCCAGATCGCGCTGAGCAGGAAGCAGGCGAAGCGGATCGGGTCGAAGAAGGCGCTCGTGCTCGCGTCCAAGCGGGTCACCTGCAAGGCCGGAGACCGGGTCACCTTGAGGCTGAAGCCGTCGAAGAAGATGGCCAAGAAGCTCAAGAAGGCCAAGGGGTCGCTCAAGGCCACGGTCAGGATCACGATCGGCACCGGGTCGGAGAAGACCTCCGACACCGCGAAGCTGACGCTCAAGAAGTAGAAGCCTGGGGGGAGAACACCCGCAGGGCCGGTGGCCGCTTCGGGCGGCCACCGGTCGTTCAGGGGGGCGACCTCGACGTTCTTGTGCAGGACGCGTACGAACGTCAGGTTCCGCACCCGTCAGCTCCGGCGCCCGACGTTTGTCGCAGGTCCACCGTCAACACCGGCTGGGTGTGGATGCAGGGCGAACGGCCCGGTCTCCTACCCGGCGGGGTTGACGTTCGCGGGTGGGACGAACGTCGGGCGACGGAGCACGAAGCCGCCGAACCCGACGTTCGTGTGCCAGGGACGTATGAACGTCGGGCTAGTGCGCGGGCGGCAGCGGGGTGGCGCCCGTCGGGGGCGGCGCCGGCTCGCCCGCCGTTGGCGGCTGGGCGATGGTGTCGTCGTCGGCCGGCGGCGTCTCCGGGTCGGCCGGGATCTCGCCCGTGACCGGTGGGGTGCTCGACTCGCCGACGGTGGGATCGACCGTCTCCTCCGGCGCGGCCGTGCCGCCCGTGCCCTGCGCGTGGCCGTCGATGGCGACGGGCGCGTCGACGTCGACCACCGGCACCGGGATGTCGACCGGGTCGGCGTAGGAGGAGGAGATCGGCTGCTCCTTCGCGGCGCGCAGCTCGCGGTCGCGGGTCGCGACCGCGGGGGCGGCGCTCGCCGGCGCGTGGGTGCGGGCGATCTCGTGCTGGAGGACGGGGGTCGCCGCGGCGCCGGCCGCGGCCGTCGCCGCCTTCGCGCCGTCGCGCGCCTTCCCGGCCGCCTCCACCGCGGCCTTCTGCTTCACGGGCTGGTCGTCGCGGGCGAGGTTGCGGACCTCGACGGCGCCGCCCGCGGTGATCGCGGTCGCGCAGACGACCGCGGCGACCTTGCATGCCGTGGCGGTCGCCGCGCCGCCGACGACGACGGCCCCGCCGCCGCCACCCGCGGTGGCGGCCGCGCCGCCGCCCGCGCCGCCGAGCCCGGCCAGCTTCGCCACGAGCGCGAGCGGCCCGGCGGGCGTGAGCGCGGCGAACGAGCGCCGGACGCCCTTGAGCGCGCCGCGGTACTCGCGGCAGCCCTCGCACTCGCGCATGTGGCGCCGCGCGCGGCCGGAGGCCTTCACGCCGCGGTCGTAGGAGGCGAGCAGGTCGGTGCGGATGTCGGCGCAGTCCGCGTCACGCGACTCCTGGGCCTCGACGAGGCCGACGCGCGCGCGGACGAGCAGGGACTTGACCGCGGGGACGGTGACGTCGAGCGCCGCCGCGAGGTCGGCGTAGCTCATGCCGTCCATCTCGCGCATCAGCAGGGCGGAGCGCTGCTGCTCGGGGAGCCGGGCGACGTCGGAGACGAGCCGCTTGAGATCGTCGCGGCGCTGGGCCTCGTCGACCGGGTCGAGCAGCGGCGTGCGCGACATCTCGAAGATCTCGCTGGCGGCCGGGCGCGGCCGGCGCAGGTGATCGATGCAGCGGTTGTGCGCGACCCGGTAGAGCCAGGCGCGGACGTTGATCTCGCGCTCGTCGGAGCGCAGCGCGCCGTACGCGCGGACGAAGACGTCCTGCAGCACGTCCTCGGCGTCCTGGCGCGAATGGCGCGAGAGCATCTGGCGGACGTAGCCGAAGAGGCGCTGGCGGTAGCGGTCGTGGAGGACGCCGAAGGCCTCGTCGGACCCGGAGCGGAAGAGCGCGACGAGCTGCTCGTCGGAGCGGAGCCGGAGCAGGGAGACACCGAGTGGAAGCCTGGTGAGACCCGATGGTGCTCGTAACGCTGATGCCTCCACTGCTCAGCACTCCTCCCGTCCGGGGCAAGTCAGAAGACCCTAACCGGCATGGTGGCGGGAAGTCGCGCGGTTGCCAAGGCGCCGAATGTGAACAAATTCACCCTCGATGCCCGAGGAGCTGCAGATCCGGCCAGGCCTGGCGATCCCGGTCGCGGAGGTCGAGTTGCGCACCAGCCGGTCATCCGGGCCGGGCGGCCAGCACGCGAACGTGACGGCCTCGCGCGTCGAGGCCGTGTTCGACGTCATGGCCTCCGCGACGCTGAGCGACGCCCAGAAGGCCCGGGTCTCGTCGCGCCTGGGCCCGCGCGTCACGGCCTCCGCGCAGGACACCCGCTCGCAGCTGCGCAACCGCGAGCTGGCGCTCCAGCGCCTGGCGGAGCGCCTCGCGCACGCCCTGGAGGTCCGCCGGCCGCGCACGGCGACCAAGCCCACGAAGGCGAGCCGCCAGCGCCGGCTGGACGCGAAGAAGCGCCGCGGCGACGTCAAGCGCGGCCGGCGCTGGCGGCCCGAGTGACGGCCGGCTGCTAGCCGAGCGACGCCATGACGTGCTTGATGTTCGTGTACTCCTCGACGGCGTACATCGACAGGTCCTTGCCGTAGCCGGACTCGCCGTAGCCGCCGTGCGGCATCTCGCTCGCGAGCGGGATGTGGTCGTTGATCCACACGCAGCCGAAGCGCAGCGCCTTGGAGACGCGGAGCGCGCGGCCGACGTCGCGGGTCCAGACGGAGGAGGCGAGGCCGTACTTCGTGCCGTTCGCCCACGCGATCGCCTCGGCCTCGTCGGAGAACGGCTGCACCGTGATCACCGGGCCGAAGATCTCGCGCTGGATCATCTCGTCGTCCTGCTTCAAGCCGCCGACGACGGTCGGCTCGAACCAGTAGCCGGGCTGGTCGGGCTGCTTGCCGCCCGTGACGATCTCCGCGTTGGCCGGCGCGCGCTCGATGAAGCCCGCGACCCGCTCGCGCTGGCGCTGCGAGTTGACCGGGCCGAGCGTCGTGTCCTCGTCGTAGAGGTCGCCCATCTTGTAGCCCTTGGCCTGCTCGGCGAGGCCGCTGACGACGTCGTCGTACACGCCGCCCGCGGCGAGCACGCGCGTGGCCGCCGTGCAGTCCTGGCCGGCGTTGTAGTAGCCCGTGCCGGCGATCGTCTCGAGCGCGGCCTCCATGTCGGCGTCGTCGAAGATGACGACCGGCGCCTTGCCGCCCAGCTCGAGGTGGACGCGCTTGAGCGTGTCGGCCGCCGCGCGGGCGATCCACTTGCCCGTCTCGACCGAGCCGGTGAGCGAGACCATGCGGATGTCCGGGTGCTGGACGAGCGCCTGGCCCGTCTCGCCCCGGCCGCCGACGACGTTGAGCACGCCCTTGGGCAGGAACTCGGCCGCGATCTCGCCCAGCTTCAGCGTGGTCAGCGGCGTCGTCTCGGCCGGCTTGAGGACGATCGTGTTGCCCGCGGCGAGCGCCGGCCCGATCTTCCAGATGGCCATCATCAGCGGGTAGTTCCACGGCGTGATCTGCGCGACCGGGCCGATGGCCTCGCGACGGATCCATGACGTGTAGCCCTCGAGGTACTCGCCCGCGGCCTTGCCCTCGAGCGTGCGGGCGCAGCCGGCGAAGAAGCGCAGGTTGTCCGCCATCACGGGCAGCTCGTCGCCCTTGAAGGCGGCGGCCGGCTTGCCCGCGTTGGCGATCTCGAGCGCGGCGATCTCGTCCCCGTGCTCCTCGAGCGCGTCGGCGAGGCGGATGAGCGCGAGCGCGCGCTCGCCCGGCGTGGTGCTCGACCAGCCCTCGAACGCGCCCGACGCCGCCTTCACGGCGCGGTCGACGTCCTCCGGCGAGGAGACCGGCGCCTGCGCGAGCTCCTCGCCGGTCGCCGGGTTGAAGACGGTGTCCGTGCCCCCGGAGGGATCCACCCAGTCGCCGTCGATGAAGTTCTTCATGGTGCCGATCTCGGTCGCGGCCATGCGGCTCTCCTCTTGCTCGCGCGGTGCCTGTGGCGGAAGCTAGCACCGCCCTTCCGGCGGGTCTGGACAAAGCAGGGCGGAACCTTTCGCCGTCGAACGTGTTCAGATGCGCATGCGCACGACCGTGTCCATCGCTGCCCTGCTGCTCGCCGCCCTGCTCGCGGCGCCCGCCCACGGCAAGCTCGTGTACGTCAAGCAGGCCGACACCGCCTCCCCGGTCGTGTACGTCGCCACCGACAAGGGCAAGAAGCCACGCCGCCTCGGCATCGGCCGCGCGCCGGCGATCTCGCCGGACGGCCGCTGGGTCGCCTTCATCACCTCGAACGAGAGCGGCTCGCGCGACACCGTCGTGCTCAAGCGCCTCAAGCAGGGCTCGCAGCGCTTCGTCATGCGCTCGAAGCGGATCGCCTCGCTGCGCTTCTCGCCCGACTCCGGGCGGATCGCCGCGGTCGCCAGCAGCAAGCGCATCCGCGTGTACGACATCGCCAACGACAAGCGTCGCGTGGCCGCCACGGGCGACATCCGCGGCTACTCCTGGGCGCCCGACTCCAAGCGGGTCGTCTACGGCGAGGCCGACGGCGAGGACTTCCAGGCGAACAGCGACCTGTTCGTGGCCCGCGCCATGGGCGGCGCCGACCCGGACCGGCTCACCCGGAGCAAGGACGCGGTGAACCCCGTCTGGGGCCCGGAGGAGATCTTCTTCGACCGCTTCACCAAGCGCGAGAACGACGCCCCGGCGTACAACCTCTTCGCCGTCGACCCGGCGACGCGGGACGTCCGGCGCCTGACGGAGCTGACGATCCCCGCGCTCGTGAGCGGCCTCGTCCCGCTCGAGGTCTCCGAGGACTCGCGCCGGATGCTCTCCGTCTTCACCGGGCAGGACACCGAGGTCGGCTTCACCGTGAACACGCGCAGCGGCGACACGCGCGCGCTCTCGACGGACTTCGAGCGCGGCATCGTCGGCTACGACCTCTCCGCGGACGGCAAGACCATTCTCGGTCACACCGGCGGCCCGGACCCGGGCAACGCGCACGACGTCATCACGCTGCCCTACGGCGGCGGCGACGAGACCGTGCTGGTCGAGGACGCCGCGTACCCCGACTGGACACGCTGAGCCGCGCCCGGCGCTAGCGTGCCGGGCGCGATGAAGGACCTCGAGACGCTCGATGAGATCCAGCGCCGCGTGCTCTGGCTCGCGGCCTCGATCGTGCACCACGCCAACCGCGTGCGGCCGAACCGCAGCGGCGTGAAGGTCGGCGGCCACCAGGCGTCGAGCGCGTCGATGGTGTCGCTGATGACCGCACTGTGGCTGGGCGTGCTCGAGGCGCCCGACCGCGTCAGCGTCAAGCCGCACGCCTCGCCGGTCCTGCACGCGCTCAACTACCTGCTCGGCCGGCTCGACGCCCGCTACCTGACCACCCTGCGCCAGTTCGGCGGGCTCCAGTCGTACCCGTCGCGGACGAAGGACCCCGACCCGGTGGACTACTCGACGGGCTCCGTCGGCCTCGGCGCGACCGCGCCGGTCTGGGGCGCGATCGCGCACCGCTACGTCGCCGGGCACTTCGACGTGCCGGTCGGCGGCCGCCAGATCGCGCTGATCGGCGACGCGGAGCTCGACGAGGGCGCCTGCTGGGAGGCGATCGCCGATCCGATGGTGAGCCGCCTCGGCGAGGTCATGTGGGTCGTCGACCTCAACCGCCAGTCGCTCGACCGCGTCGTGCCCGACATCGCGGCCGGCCGGCTGGAGCGGATGTTCGAGGCCGCGGGCTGGCACTCCGTGATGGTCAAGTACGGCGCCCGCCTCGCGGAGCGCCCCGACATGCGCGAGCGGATCGACCGCATGCCCAACGAGGAGTACCAGCGCCTGCTGCGCGCCGGCGCGCCCGAGCTGCGGGAGCGGCTCGAGGTCGCCACGGACGACCTCGACGACGGCGCGCTGCTGGCCACGTTCCGCGACCTCGGCGGCCACGACCTCGCAGCGCTGCTCGACGGCTACGCGCAGGCCGACGCGGTCCGCGACCGCCCGAGCGTCGTCTTCGCCTACACGATCAAGGGCTGGTCGCTGCCGACCGAGGGCCATCCGGCCAACCACTCCGCGCTGCTCACCGAGGCCCAGTACGCCGAGCTGGCCGAGCGGCTCGGCGCGGACCCCGGCGACCCGTGGGCGCGCTTCCCGGCCGGCTCGGCGGCGGCCGACGCCTGCGCGGAGGCGGGCCGCCGGCTCGCGCGCGACGAGCCCGGCGGGGCCGCCGTCGACCCGCCGGCCGTGCCCACGGCGCTCGGCCGCGAGCACAGCGGCAGCGCCTCCACGCAGCAGGCCTTCGGCCGCTTCTTCGCCGACCTGGCGCGCGAGGCGCCCGCGGTGGCCGACCGCGTCGTCAGCGTGTCGCCCGACGTCGGCACCTCGACGAACCTGGGCGGCTGGATCAACAAGATGGGCGTCTGGTCGATGGGCGACCGGATCGACTGGTTCGCCGACGACACGGACACGCTCGTGCGCTGGCGGGAGTCCGACCACGGCCGCCACATCGAGCTCGGGATCGCGGAGGTCAACCTCGTCGGCCTGCTCGGCGAGCTCGGCGCGACGTGGTCGCGCGAGGGGCAGCCGCTGCTGCCGGTGGGCACGATCTACGACCCGTTCGTCGCGCGGGCGCTCGAGCCCTGGTCGTTCGGGATCTACGCGGGCGGCCAGTCGATCCTCGTGGGCACGCCGAGCGGCGTCACGCTCGGCCCGGAGGGCGGCGCCCACCAGTCGGTGGTCACGCCGTCGATCGGGATCGAGCAGCCCGGCTGCGTCGCCTACGAGCCGGCCTTCGGGCAGGACCTCGAGTGGTGCCTGCTCCACGCGCTCTCGCGGCTGGGGCGGCCGGGCGGGACGTCGGCGTACTTCCGGCTCTCGACGCGGCCGATCGACCAGGCGCTGCACACGGGCACGCGCGAGGAGGCGATCGCCGGCGGCTACGCGCTGCGGCGGCACGACTTCCCGCAGGTCGTGATCGCGGTGATGGGCGCGCTCGTCCCGGAGGCGATGGCGGCCGCCGACATGCTCGCGGAGGAGGCGGGCGTCGCCGCCGAGGTCGTCTGCGTCACGAGCGCCGACCTCCTCTTCCGCTCCTTCCAGGCCCGCGCCGGCCTGGGCGACGGCGACCCGGCGACGCTCGAGCGCCTCTTCCCGCACGACGCGCCGATCGTCGCGCTGCTGGACGGCCACCCGCACACGCTCGCCTTCCTCGGCCCGCGGATCGCCTGCCTCGGCGTGCACCGCTTCGGCCAGTCCGGCGACATCGCCGAGCTCTATGAGCACCACGAGATCGACGCCGAGTCGGTCGTCGGCGCGGCGCTCGACCTGCTCGGCTGATCAGGGGAGCACGAGCCGGCCGTCGCGCAGCTCGGGCTCCACGGGCTCGATCACGCGGTGGCGCGCGGCGTCGAGGACCGCGGCCGTCGAGGCGAAGCCCGTCAGCTCCTCGAGGAGGACGATGGTCGGGAACATCAGCTCGAGCTCCCCGCGCGCGTGCGCGTCCAGCGCCGCGCGGGCGGCGAACCAGGCCATGTCGACGAGCTCCTCGCCGTCCGGGCGCGCGTCGGCGCCGGCCGGGGCGGGCGCGACGAAGAAGTGCGTGTCGAACCGGATCGGGAGGTGACGCGGCGTGATCCAGCGCGACCAGGGCACGAGCAGCTCCGGGCCGGCGAGCTCGAGCGCGGCCTCCTCGACGAGCTCGCGCAGCGCCGTCACGCGCAGGCCGTCGTCGTGGTCATCGATCGCACCGCCCGGGAACACCCACGCGCCGGGCATGAAGCGCGCGCCGGGGTTCCGCCGCCCGAGCAGGACCTCCGGAGCCGCCGGGCCGTCGCGCAGGAGGATGACGCTCGCGGCCTCCCTGGGTTTGACGGGGTCCACCGCGCGGATACTAGGCTGGGCGGGCATGAGCACCGAAACCGCGCAACTGTGGATCTGCGAGTCCTGCGGGTTCATCTACGACCCCGCCGAGGGTGACCCCGACGGCGGGATCCCGCCCGGGACGGCCTTCGACGCCATCCCGTCCGACTGGTACTGCCCCGTGTGCGGGGCCCGCAAGGCCGACTTCGTGCCCTACGAGGACTAGGCCTCGACGGACATCGGCGGGCACGGGCCGGAGGCGACGAGCGCCTCGGCCTGGTCGCGGTACTCCGCGACCGGCTCGGGCACGACGCGCCGCGGGCCGACGGCCTGCGGCAGCACGACCTCGTGGCAGCGGACCTTGATGTCGGCGGTGCACGCGCCGCCCGGGTCCTGGCCGTAGACGGTGAACGCCACGGCGTCCGCGCGGAGGTCGGCGGTCGCCCGCACGGCCTGGAGGCAGCCGCCCTCGACGGTCACGAGCCGGACGGCGCCGGCGTCGCCGGGCGCCGCGAGCACGATCCGCATCGTCCGCTCCGGACCGGTCCCGGGCGTGTCCTCCTCGTTGCTGCGGACCGCGACGACGGCCACGACCACCGCGATCACGGCCATGACGCCGACCGCGACGAGCGCCGGCCACAGCCGGATCGGACCGGTGTCCTCGTCGTCCTCGAAGTCCTCGTCGTCGTCGATCACGCGGCGAGCCGGAGGCCGGCGCCCGTGGCCTCCTCGATCGCGCCGGCCGTGATCCCGACGAGCCGCACCAGCTCGTCCTCCGTGATCGCGAGCGGCGGCATGAGCACGATCGTGTCCCCGAGCGGCCGCACGATGGCGCCGCGGCGGCGGGCCGCGAGCGTGACCCGGTGGCCCATCCGCGCGTCGAGCGGGAAGGCGATCAGCTCGATCCCGGTCATGAACCCGCGGCGGCGGATCTC
>JBEVIG010000052.1:0-23161 GCA_040510855.1 Solirubrobacteraceae bacterium | reverse complement strand
CGCCGTGGAGGGCACCGTGCTCGCGGGGCTCGGCATGGCCGCCGCGGCGGCCTGGGCCGCGGCCCGCCTCCTGCCCGCGCGCCGCGCCGAGCTCGCGCTGCTGCTCGACGGCCTCGCGGTCGCGCTGCTGGTGATCTGGTCCGCCGTCGCCCTGGAGGGGCCCGCGCTGTCGCTGGCGCTCGCCGCCGAGGCGGCCGCGCTCTCCGCCGTGGCCGCACGCCACTTCTCGCTGCCCGTCCTCGCACTCGCGCTGGCCCACACGCTGGGGATCGTGGCCCCGCCGGAGGTCCTCGTCCAAGGCCTCGCCGACGCCTGGCCCGACACGGCGGCGCTCGCCGCGACCGTCGCCGCCGGCGTGGCCGTGGCGCGCCGCGAGACCGGCGGGCTGCGGCTCCCGCTGCTCACCGGTGCGGGCCTGCTCGCCCTCTACCTGGGCTCCGCGCTCACGCTCACGCCGTTCGACCCGCCGGAGCAGGGCCAGCCGCTGATGACCGCGCTGTGGGCGCTCGCCGGCGTGGGCGTGCTCGTCGCGGGGCTCGTGCGCGACCTCCAGCCGCTCCGCATCGCGGGCTTCGCCCTCCTCGCGGCCGCGACGGGGAAGGTCTTCCTCGCCGACCTGGCGACGCTGGACACGCTCTACCGCGCCGGCTCGTTCCTCGCGCTGGGCTTCGTGCTGCTCGCCGGCGGCTACGCCTGGCATCGGCTCCGCCCGGAGGCCGTCCCCGACGCGCGACAGCAATACCCTTGAAGGATGGACGAGCCCCGCGACGAGTTCACCACACCGTGGACGCCGGAGCAGGAGGATGAGTGGAAGCGCACCCATCCCCGGCCGCCGACGTCCACGGACGAGGAGCTGCTGGAGGCCGAGACGCAGGCGATCGTCTCCCAGCTCGACGACACGGCGCGGCTGCGGGCGATCAGCGAGGAGCTGCGGGCCGGGTTCGAGAAGCTCTCGCACGTCGGCAAGGCCGTCTCGATCTTCGGCTCGGCGCGCACCCAGCGCGACGATCCGATGTACACGACCGCGCGCGAGACCGCCGCGGTCCTGGGGCGGGCGGGCTTCTCGATCATCACGGGCGGCGGCCCGGGGATCATGGAGGCCGCCAACCGCGGCGCCCGCGAGGCGGGCGCGTCGTCGATCGGGCTGGACATCGAGCTGCCGCACGAGCAGTTCGAGAACGTGTACGTCGACCTCGGCCTGAACTTCCACTACTTCTTCGCGCGCAAGGTGATGTTCGTGCGGTACGCGAGCGCCTTCGTCGTCTTCCCGGGCGGGTTCGGCACGCTCGACGAGCTGTTCGAGGCCGCGACGCTGCGCCAGACGGGCAAGATCCGGCACTTCCCGATCGTGCTCTTCGGCTCGGCGTACTGGTCGGGCCTCGTGGACTGGCTGATCGGGACGATGGCGCGCAAGGGCAACATCAGCCTCGAGGACGCGGAGTGCCTGCTCGTGACGGACAGCGTCTCCGAGGTGCTGCGCATCGTGCAGGGCGCGGAGCACCGCCGTCCCCGGCAGGCCGCCGCCTGATGGCGACAGGCGTCACGTCCACGCGCCTCGTCGGCCGGGAGCTCGAGCTCGCGCAGCTCGAGGCCGCGCTGGCGGACGCCGCGGCCGGGCAGCCGTCGCTGGCCTTCGTGGTCGGCGAGTCGGGGGTGGGCAAGACCCGCCTCGTCACCGAGCTCGCGGCGCGCGCCGAGGCCGGCGGCGCGCGCGTGCTGCGCGGCGACTGCGTGCAGCTCGGCGAGGGCGAGCTCGCCTACGCGCCACTCGTCAGCGCGCTGCGCCCGCTGGCGCGCGACGCCGACCCCGTCCTCACCGGCCTCGGCCCGGAGGTGCTCGCCGAGCTGGGGACGCTCCTGCCCGGCATCGCGGAGGCGCGGGAGCAGGGCGTCCGCCCGGGCGAGCAGGCGCGCGTCTTCGAGGCGCTCCTCGCCGTGTTCGACGGGCTCTCGCGCGAGCAGCCGCTGCTCCTGATCGTCGAGGACCTCCACTGGGCCGACGCCTCCACGCGCGCCTTCCTCCGCTTCCTCGCCGCCGCGCTCGGCCACGAGCCGCTGCTCGTCGTCGCGACCTACCGCGGGGACGAGCTGCACCGCCGCCACCCCCTGCGGCCGCTCGTCGCCGACCTGGAGCGCACGCGCGCCCTGCGGGTGGACCTCGGCGGGTTCACGCGCGACGAGCTCGTGCTGCAGCTCGAGAGCATCCTGGGCACGGAGCCCGACGCGGCGCTCGTCGACCGGCTCTTCGCCCGCAGCGAGGGCAACCCGCTCTTCGCCGAGGAGCTCCTGGCCGCGGGGGTCGACGGCCGCGGCGCCGTGCCGCCCAGCCTGGCGGACGCGCTCGCGCTGCGGATCGAGCGGCTCTCGCCCGACGCGCAGGAGCTCGTGCGGGTCCTCTCGGCCGGGGGCACGCTCGGCGACGCGGTGCTCGGCGAGGTCACGGGGATGGAGCCGCGCGCGCTGCGCGACGCCCTGCGCGAGGCGGTCGCGAGCCACATCGTCGTCCCGGAGGGCGACTGCTACGAGCTGCGCCACGCGCTGCTGCGCGAGGCCGTGCACGACGACCTCCTGCCGGGCGAGCGCGCCGAGTTGCACCTGGCGCTGGCGCGGGCGCTCGAGGCGCAGGACGGGCCGCTCGACAACCAGCAGGCCGCCTCCATCGCGCATCACTTCCACGCCGCGGGCGACCAGCCGGCGGCGCTCGCGGCGGCCGTCCGGGCCGGGCAGTCGGCGATCGAGGTGCAGGCCTACCGCGAGGGCGCCGCGCTGTTCGAGCGCGCGCTGGAGCTGTGGGACCGGGTGCCGGACGCCCAGGACCTCGCCGGGATGAGCGAGGCGGCGCTGCTCGAGCGCGCCTCCATCTGCCACTTCTACGCCGACGACCACGCCCGCTCGGTGACGCTGCTGAAGCGCGCGCTCGCGCTCGTCGACGAGGACGAGGAGCCGCGCCGCGCGGCCTGGCTCCACGGCCTCCTCTACCGCGCCCTCTGGGGCATGCTGCGCCAGGAGGAGGCGACCCGGATGCTCGACCGCGGGCTCGCGCTGCTCGAGGCCGACGGCCCGAGCCCGGAGCGCGCGGGGCTCCTCGCGCGGCGCGCGAAGTCGCTCATGGTGCAGTCGCGCTACCACGCGGCGGTCCGGGTGGCGCGCCAGGCGCTCGGCGAGCAGGCGCAGCTGGAGGAGCCGGGCGGGCGCTACGTCGACGAGATCGGCGCGCTCAACGCGCTCGGCGTCTCGCTCATGGCGACGGGCGGGACCGAGGAGGGCGCGGAGGCGCTGCGCCGCGCGCTGGAGATGGCGCAGCGGTCGCACCGCGCGCTCGACATCACCTCGACCGCGGTGAACCTCAGCGACGCCCTGCATCACGTCGGCCGGACGCGGGAGGCGCTCGAGGTCGCGCGCGAGGCGCGGGCGCAGCTCGCCGAGCTGCCGATCCGCGAGGCCTGGCTGTCGCTGCTGATCTCCCAGGAGGCGTTCGACGCGGGCGACTGGGACACCGTCGAGGAGATGCTCCGCGCCGTCGGCCGGCGGCGGCCGAAGGGCGGGACGGCGGAGCTCGACTACTCCCTGCGGCGTGCGGAGCTCGAGCTGGCGCGCGACGAGCGCGAACCGGCGCGGTCGGACCTCGCCCGGGCGGCCGAGCTGGCCGTCGACTCGCGCGAGCCGCAGTACCTCGGCGTGCTCGGCGCGCTCCAGGTCGAGCTCGCGATGCGCGAGGGCGACGTCGCGGGCGGCCGCGCGGCGGTCGACGAGGCGCTCGACCGGATCGAGTTCTGCTCGGACGACGCGCTGCGGATGGCGATGGTCTCGGCCGCCGGGCTCGAGGCGGAGGCGGGCGCCGCGCAGCACGCGCGCGACCTCGGCGACGAGGCCGGCGTCGCCGCCGCGCTCACCCATGCCGGGCTGCTCGTCGCCCGCGTGCGGGCGTGCGCGGAGGACGGCGGGCCGCTCGAGGAGGCGTTCCTCGTGAACGCGGAGGCCGACAACTGCCGCGCCGTGGGGCGCGACGAGCCGGAGCGCTACGCGGCGGCCGCCGCGGCCTGGCGCGAGCTCGGCCGTCCGTACCGCGCCGCGCGGGCGCTGTGGCGCCAGGCGGAGGCGCTGGTCGCCGAGGGCGACCGCGACGCCGCGGTCGAGCCCGTGCGCGAGGCGCTCGCGCTCACCGAGCCGCTCGGCGCCGCGTGGCTCGGCGGCGAGCTCGAGAGCCTGGTCGCCCGCGGCCGCCTGCGGGCGCGCGGCGAGGGCGACGCCGCCGGCGACGCGGCGGACGAGGAGCCGTTCGGGCTGACGCCGCGCGAGCGGCAGGTGCTCGCGCTCGTGGCCGCCGGGGCGACGAACCGCGAGATCGGCCGACAGCTCTACATGGCGGAGAAGACCGCCAGCGTGCACGTCTCGCGCATCCTCGCGAAGCTCGACGTGCGCTCCCGCACCGAGGCGGCGGGCGTCGCGCACCGGCTCGGGCTCGACGCGGTCGCCTAGGTCGCCGACACGACGGTCGTGCCCTCGAGGACCGCCTCCTCGGCGGTCCGCGGGCCGAGCACGTCGCCGGCGCGCGTCGCGCCGGGCTGGTGCTCGAGCACGGCCCAGAGCTCCTCGACGGGCACGCGCCCGTGCGCGTGGACGATCGTGGCGACGTGGGGCAGCCGGTGCTCGCGGCCGGAGAACAGGTGGCGGAGCCGGTCGCCGAGGACCTCCGTGTGGTGGAGGATCGGGATGCCGCGGTCGTCGAAGCGGCCGATGTAGAGGTTGCGCTGGTACTGCTGGAGCGTCCAGCCGGGCGACGGCGCCGCGCAGGCGTAGGTGACCTCGACGCCCTGCTCGGAGAGCACCTCGGCGGCGTCGAGCCCGTCCCAGCCGCCGCCCCAGTCCGCGACCAGGACCGGGCCCTCGATCGCGCTGGGGTTGGCGATCGCCATCCAGGAGTCCTCGACGGCGACGCCGCCCGGGACGCGGGGCGCGTCCGGAACGGCCCAGACCGGCACGAACGGGCGCGCCCCCGTCGCGAGCACGACCGTGCCGGCGACGTCGACGTCCTCCTCGGTCGCCCGCGTCTCGAGCCGCAGGTCGACGCCGGCGCGCGCGAGGCGCCGCTCCGCGGTCGCCTGCCAGCGGCGCCAGAGGGCGCGGTGGGCGGGCGCGCGGCCGGCGAGCCGGAGCTGCCCGCCGATCTCGGCGCCCTGCTCGAGCAGGGTCACGGCGGCACCGGACTCGGCGGCCTCGAGCGCCGCGGCGACGCCCGCCGGCCCGCCGCCGATCACCAGCACGTCGCGGGCGGCGCGGCGCGCGGGGCGCGGCAGGGTCCGCTCCCGCCCCGTGCGCGGGTTCACCACGCAGCCGATCGGCACGCCCGCGTGGTAGTGGCCGATGCAGCCCTGGTTGCAGCCGATGCAGGCGATGATCTCGTCCGCGGCGCCCTCGGCGGCCTTGCGGACGAGGTCGGGATCGGCGATCAGCGCGCGCGTCATGCCGACCGCGTCGGCGCCCTCGCCCGCGATGAGCTTCTCCGCCGCGCGGACGTCGACGACCTGCGTCGTGCCGATCACGGGCACGTCGACGGCGGCGCGGACCGCCGCGAGCGGGCCGGCGAGCGCGTCGGGCCGGGCGGGCGGCGGCGGGACGATCCAGCTCGAGGAGGCGAAGTAGGCCGAGTGGCCGAGCACGAGCGAGGCGAAGTCGACCGGCGCGGTGCGGCACAGCTCGCCGGCGAGCGCGGCGCACTCCTCGGCGCCGAGCCCCTCGGGTGCGAGCTCGTCCGCCGAGAGCCGGACGCCCACGGCGAGCTCCGGCCCTGCGCCGTCGCGCACCGCGGCCAGGACGTCACGCGCGAAGCGCAGCGGCTCCGCGTACTCGTCCGTGCGGATGTTCGAGACGGGCGAGAAGAACTGCGCGATCAGGTAGCCGTGCGACATCGAGACCTCGATGCCGTCCACCCCGCCCTCGCGGCAATGGCGCGCGGCCGTGGCGTAGCCCTCGAGCATCGCCGCGATCTCGGCGGTGGTGAGCGCCCGCGGCTCGGCCATGTAGCGCGGCGACGGCACCGGCGACGGTGCGATCGTCGGTGCGCGAGGTGCGGAGGAGATCTGCTCGCGGCCGCCGTGGAAGAGCTGCACGAAGAGCCGGGTCCCGTGCTCGTGGAGCGCGCCGGCGAGCTCCTCGTAGCCGTCGACGATCCCGGGGAGGAAGCCGCCGAGGGTGTGCGAGGTCAACAGCCCGCTCGGATCGACGGCGGTCGCCTCGATGAAGATCCCGCCCACGCCGCCGCGCGCGCGGGCCCGGTGGTAGGCGATCAGGTCCGGCGTCGGGAGGTGGTCGTGGACCAGGCCCGTCTGGTGGGAGGTCGAGACGACGCGGTTCGGCAGCCTCACCGGGCCGAGGTCGACGGGCGTGAGGAGCTGCACGCTCGCGACTCTAGGTAGCCGTCGGGACGAACGTCAACACCGGCTGGGTGGGGCGGTGGGTCGAACGCCCGCGACCGTGCTCGGGTCCGCCTTTGCGTGAACTATCGCGGCAAAGGCGGAATCGAGCACTCCGCGGCGATCCGTCCCGCTCCACCACCCAGCCGGTGTTGACGTTCGTCGACCGCTCAGCCGAGCCGGCGCAGCTCGCGCGCGAGGTAGGGCCGCGCTCTGCGCTGCCCGCCGCGCTCGGCGATCGCCGCCTCGAGCTGCCGCAGCGACCGTGCGATCGCCGCCCGGTCGGGGCGCAGCCCGCGCGCCTCGCAGTCCGCGAGGTACGCGCTCGGCGGGCGATGGCCGCGCCGCCGGTTGCAGCGGCTGCAGGCCGGCACCTCGTTCTCCGCCCAGGCGGGGCCGCCCTTGATGCGGGGGACGACGTGCTCGAAGGTGAGGTCGCGGTCGCCCAGCGCCAGCGGCCGCCGGCACCAGACGCAGTGGCCGCCGTCGCGCTCCAGGATGCGCGCGAGGCGCGCGGGGCGCGGGAGGCCGGCCGGGATCGGCGGCTCCGCCGCTACGCGATCCCCTCGTTGATCCACTCGTCGCCGCGGCGGCCGAGGGTGAGGCGCGCCATGCGGCCGTCGCTCTCCACCGCGTAGACGGCCTTGTCGTCGTCCGTGCCGGGCCGGTCGACGATCTGGACGAGCGTGAGGCTCGCGGTCGGCGCGTCCGCGCCGCGCTCGGCGAGCCAGGCGGCCTGGGCGGCGGCGTCCAGGGTCTCGCGGGCCCATCCGCGGTCCTGCGCGTGGGCGAGCGCCAGGTCGCGGTTGACCTCCGCGAGGTTCTCGTCGAAGCGCCCCTGGGTGCGCTCGAGCTGCCGCTTGCGGGCGATGGCGCCCCCGATGGAGAGGATGATCACGAGCGCCACGAAGACGCCCAGCACGATGGCGAGCCAGGTCGGCATGTCGCGGTGGATTACAGCAGGACGTTGCGCGAGCGCAGGTGCGCGCCCACCTTGCGCTTCACGCGCTGCAGCGCGTTGTCCACCGTCTTGCAGTCGCAGCCGAGCCGCTCACCGATGCCGGTGTAGGAGTGCCCGTCGAGGTAGAGCGAGAGGACCTGGGACTCGAGCTCGGAGAGCACGGTCGACAGGCACGCCACCAGCGAGCGCAGCTCCTCGGAGGAGATGACCTGGTTGACCGGATCGTGCACGGACGGGCCGGCGAGCATCTCGTCGAGCGTCGGCTCGGAGTCCGTCGCGCCCGCGGGCGTGGAGGAGAACGAGACGTAGCCGTTGAGCGGCGTGTGCTTGTTGCGCGTGGCCGTCTTGACCGCGGTGATGATCTGCCGCGTGATGCAGAGCTCGGCGAAGTTGCGGAAGGAGGACTCGCGATCGGTCCGGTAGTCGCGGATCGCCTTGTAGAGGCCGACGAGGCCCTCCTGGATGAGGTCCTCGGAATCGCCCCCGATGAGGAAGTACGACGAGGCCTTCAGCCGCACGAACGAGTAGTAGCGCCGCACGAGGCGGTCGTAGGCGTCCGGGCTGCCCTGCTTCGCCAGCGCCAGGAGATATCCGTCATCAACCTGAAGCTGAGATTGAGACTTTGCAGAGATCTTGGCCACGATGATCCTTCCCGAGCCGGCCCGGCTCGCGGTTTGGTCGTGACGCACACCTCCCCCGGCGCCTATTGATGAGTTCGAGGGCTACGAACTAACCCTCAAGCTCAACCTGATGGGCGGCACTGTGGCAGGGTTATGTGGACGTGTCAAGCCGCTGCTGCAAGATCTCGTACAGAAACACGGCCGCCGTCGCGCTCACGTTGAGCGACTGGATGCGGCCGCGCATCGGCAGCGCCACGAGGTCGTCGCAGGCCGCTGCGACCCGCGGCCGCAGCCCGCGTCCCTCCGCCCCCATGACCAGGACGACGCCGCCGGTCCAGTCCACCTGCCGGTAGGGCGTGCTCCCGCCGGCCGCCGCCCCGTAGGTCCAGCAGCCCGCGGCCTTCGCGTCGGCGAGGAAGTCGGCGAGGTTGCGAACCTGCGCCACCGCGAGGTGCTCCACCGCGCCCGCGGACGCCTTGCACACCGCCGCGGTGACCTCGGCCGAGCGCCGCTCGGGCAGGATCACGCCGGTCGCGCCCGTGCACTCGGCGGTGCGGCAGATCGCGCCCAGGTTCTGCGGGTCGGTGACCTCGTCCAGGGCCACCAGCACGGGGTCGGGCGCCCGCAGGAGCGCACCCGCGTCGGCGTAGCGGTACTCCTCGACGTCGGCGCAGACCCCCTGGTGCCCGTCGGAGCCCGCCCGCGCCGCGATCTGGTCGGCGCTCGCGGGGACCGCCTTCGGGAACTCCTTCGCCGCGCCCTTCGTCGCCCACACCGTCCGCACGTCGCGCGGCCCGCGCAGCGCCTCCCGGACGGCGTTGCGGCCGTAGACGATCACGCCACGGGCACGAGCTCGGGGCCGGAGGCGCCGTCGCGCACCTCCCAGCCCGCGGCGCGGAGCTCGTCGCGCAGCCGGTCGGCCTCCGCGAAGTCGCGCGTCGCGCGGGCGGCCGCGCGGGCCTCCGCCATGGCGACGACCTCCGGCGGGGCGGCGTCGTCGGCGTCGAGCAGGTTCTCGAGCCCCAGGATGCCGAGCATCTCGCGCATGTGCGAGTCGCCGACCGGCGCGTCGGAGCGGTTCGCCTCGCGCAGCCACTCGGCGAGCGCGGCCAGCGCCCGCGGCGTGTGGAAGTCGTCGGCCAGCGCGTCGAAGAACGCGTCGCGGTGCGGTGCGAGCGCCGCGGGTGACTCGCCGGGCACCAGCCGGCGCCCCGCCTCGCGGATCCGCTCCACGCGCCGCGCGGCGTCGGCCAGCTTGTCGCGGTTGAACGCGAGCGGCTGGCGGTAGTGGCCGTCGGCGAGCAGCCAGATCAGCGCGTCGCGTCCCGCCTCGTCGAGCACGTCGCCGAGCAGGGCGATGTTGCCCACGGACTTGGCCATCTTCTCCTCGCCCATCTGGAGCATCCCGTTGTGCATCCAGATCTGCGCGAGCTCGTGCCCGCGGCCGGCGAGCGTCTGGGCGGCCTCGTTCTCGTGGTGGGGGAAGATCAGGTCGTTGCCGCCGCCGTGGATCTCGAACGGCGCGCCGAGCACGGTCTCGGCCATCGCCGAGCACTCGATGTGCCAGCCCGGGCGGCCGCGGCCCCACGGCGAGTCCCACGCCGTGTCCTCCATCGGCTTCGTCCCCTTCCACAGCGCGAAGTCGAGCGGATCCTCCTTGCGGCCGGCGCCCTCGAGGCCCTCGCCCTGGTCCATGTCCTCGACGTCGCGGTGCGACAGCGCGCCGTACTCGGGCAGGGAGCGCACGCGGAAGTAGACGTCGCCCTCGGACTCGTAGGCGTGGCCGCGCTCGACCAGCGCCTCGATCAGCGTCACGATCTCGGGCACCATCTCGGTCGCCCTGGGCTCGAAGTCGGGCCGGCCCAGCCCGATCCGCTCCGTGTCCTCGAGGTACGCGGCGGTCATCTCGGCCGCGAGCTCGGCCGACGGCTTCCCGGCGGGGCGCGCCGCGTCGTAGATCTTGTCGTTGATGTCGGTGATGTTCGCGGCGAGCACCGCGTCGTAGCCCTCGTGGCGCAGGAAGCGCTTGAGGAGGGAGAAGACGACGAACGGGCGCGCGTTGCCGACGTGGATGCGGCCGTAGACGGTCGGCCCGCATGCGTAGATGCCCACGCGGTCGTCCGGCCCGGGGACGAGCTGCTTGAGCTCGCCGCTCTTCGTGTCGTGCAGCCTGACCGTTCTCACGGCGGCTAAGGATATGCCGAGGGACCGGCGCTGCGGCCGGCCCCTCGAAGGCGATCCCTGCGTCCCTGGCGCCGCGGCCTACGGGCGGTCGCGCCCGTAGTGGCGATAGAGCTCGGCCTCCTCCTGCTTCGTGAGCTGGCCGGTGGCGTCGATGCCGGGGGCGTCCTTGACGGTGGCCTTCGCGAAGGGGACGACGAGCGCGCCGTCGCGCTCCGTCGCCTCGCCGAGCGGGACGAACGTCCGCTTCGTACCGAGGAGGCCGATGTTGACCAGCGCCCATTCGGGCTGGTCCGTTGCCGCGTCGAGATAGATCTCCTCGATCGCGCCGATCTTGTCGCCTTCGCGGTCGTGGAGGCTGTGCCCGCGAAAGCCGAGGATCTGGTCCTTCTGGAGGGTCGTCATCTCAGGGTGAGCCTTCCCGGGGGCGGGGCCCGGCCACGCGCCCCGGCGTCGCATCGGTGACGGCTTCAGGAGATGGTCGCGACGGCCATCGCCGCGGCGCCCTCGCCGCGGCCGACGAAGCCCATGCGCTCGCCGGTGGTGGCCTTCACGTTCACGCGGTCGGGCGCGATGCCCATCGCCTCCGCGAGCCGGTCGCGCATCGCCTCGCGGTGCGGGGCCAGCTTCGGCCGCTCGAGCACGACGGTCGCGTCGACGTTGCCGATCTCGTGCCCGCGGGCGCCGAGGTCGGCGACCACGGCGCGCAGCAGCGCGATCGAGTCCGCGCCCTCGTACGCCGGGTCCGTGTCGGGGAAGTGCTGCCCGATGTCCCCCAGCCCCGCCGCGCCCAGCAGCGCGTCGATCACCGCGTGGGTGAGCACGTCGGCGTCCGAGTGCCCCGCGAGCCCGACGTCGTGCGGGATCGTCACGCCGCCGAGGATCAGCGGGCGGCCGGGCGCGAAGGCGTGCGTGTCGATCCCCAGCCCCGTGCGGACCATCTACCCGATCGGCTCCATGCGGCGCGCACGGCCCTCGAACACGCACAGCTCGGTCACGCCGGCGTCGGACAACAGCTCGAGCGCGCGGTCGTAGCCGAAGCCGACGTGCGCGGGCAGGTGCGCGTCGGACGAGAGCGCGATCGGCACGCCGGCGTCGACGGCCATGTCGAGCAGCGCCCGCGCGGGGTAGATCTCCCCCACCGGCTTGCGCAGCCCGGCGGTCGAGACCTCCATGGCCACGCCGGCGTCGAGCATCGCCTCGACGGCGGGCTCGTAGTAGTGGCGCGGGTCGCGCTCCGGCTGCGGCCGGGCGGAGCCCCAGACCTTCACGAGGTCGGGGTGGGCCATGATGTCGTAGAGGCCGGAGCGGGCGGCCTCGGCCAGCGTCTCGAAGTAGCGCTGCCAGATCGCGTCGGGGCGCTCGCCGCGGCCCCAGACGTGCTCCCAGTCGTCGCCCTCGAGGTCGACCGCGGCGTCGCGGACGAAGTGGACGGAGCCGATCACGTAGTCCCACGCGCGCGACTCGAGGAACTGGGCGATCCGGTCCTCGCGGCCGCTCACGTAGTCGGCCTCGATGCCCAGCCGCAGGTCGGTGTCCTCGCGCACGAAGCCGGCGTAGGCGTCGACGTCGTCGGTCGCCCACTTGCGCCACCACGGGTGCTGCCAGATCTCCAGCGACTGGCGGAAGCGGTGGATGTGCTCGGAGACGCCGAGCTCGGCGATGCCGTGCTCCTCGGCGGCGGCGCGGAACCGCTCGGCGTTGCCCGCCGTGAAGTACTCGCCGGCGGCGGTGCCCTCGTCGTCGGGGCGGAGGTGGACGTGGTAGTCGGTCAGCACAGGAGGGAGTCGGCGAGCGCGAGGTCGTGGGGCGTGGTCACCTTGAAGTTGGCGGCCGGTGACTCTACGACGCGGACGGTCCCGCCCGCGCGCTCGACGAGCCAGGCGTCGTCCGTGGCCTGCGCGAGCACGTCCTCGCCGGCGGCGAGCGCCTTGCGCAGGACGTCGGCGCGGAAGGCCTGCGGCGTCTGGATCGCCCACAGGCGCGAGCGGTCGTGCGTGCGGACGACGATCCCGTCGGCGCCCGCCTCCTTGATCGTGTCCGTCACGCGCGCGGCGGCGATCGCCGCGTCCGCGTCGGCCAGGGCGGCCAGCGTGCGGGTGAAGAGGTCGGGCGTGACCATCGGCCGCGCCGCGTCGTGGACCAGGACGGCCGCGGCGTCCGGACCGGCGGCGTGCAGCGCGTTGCGGACCGACTCGCTGCGGGTGGCGCCGCCCTCGACGAAGACGAGCCCGAGCGGGAACCCGCCCTCGACCGGCGCCGGCGGGTCGTCGCCCGCGAACAGCTCCTCCGCGATCGCGCCGTACCCGGGCGGGATCGCGACGACCGCGCGCGGGACGCCGGCGGCGGCGACCGCGTCGAGCGACCACGCCAGCATCGGCCGTTCGCCGATGTCGACGAAGGCCTTGGGGCGCCCGGCCCCGAGGCGCTCACCGCTGCCCGCCGCGACGACGATCGCGACGGACTGCAGGAGCGCTTGCTCCGACGCACGATCCGTGGGCGGCATGCCGCGGCGGGTCGTGCGTCGAAGCCGGGGGTCGTTCGCGGGCTCTGCTAGCCCGCGGCGGCGAGGTTCTCGCGCGTGAGGACCTGGTCGAGGTAGGCCTCCGCGTCGTCCTCGGACTTCTCGAGCGCGTACATCAGCTCGGACGCCAGGATCTTCTTGGCGCGGGTGTACATCTGCTTCTCGCCCGTCGACAGGCCCTTGTCCTGCTCCCGGATGGCGAGGTTGCGGACGACCTCGGCGAGCTCGTAGATGTCGCCGGTCTTGATCTTGTCCCGGTTGTGCTTGAAGCGGCGATTCCAGTTCTTGGGCATCTCCGAGATGTCGTCGGAGAGGACGCCCAGCACCTTCTTGACCGTCTCGGTGTCGATGATGCGGCGGAGCCCCGCCTTGCCCGCGTTCTCACACGGGACCATCACCGTCATGTCGTTGTGAAGGATCTTGATCGTGAGGTACTGACGCACCTCGCCGAGGATGTTCTTGTCCTCCTTCTTCAACACCTGGCCCGCGCCATGATGCGGATACACCACATGGTCGCCGACCTCGAAGTCGATGCACTCGACCTCGCGCTCGATGTCCAGGTCCTCGATCTGATCGATGGTCTCGGGGATGGTGTCCTCCTTCATCGGGGTGGAGCCCGGCGCACCGGGCCACCGGCATGGCTTAGGTCTGCAGGTAGCGGTCCACGAGGTTGATCTCCTGCAACCGGCGAAGGCCCTCGCGGATGTCCTTCGCACGGATCTCCCCCACGCCGTCGACCGACTCCAGTTCCGGGTCGGTGGCGGCGAGGATCTCGTCCAGCCCGCGGAACTCGCGCACGATGTTCTGCACCACCAGCTTGGGAAGCCGGGGGATGCGGCCCAGGATGCGGAAGCCGCGGGGGGAGACTGGATAGTCGAGCGTGTTGACCTTGCGGTCGTAGCCCAGGGTCTCGGCCAGGCGGCCGAAGTCGAGCAGGTCCTGGTGCGCGAGCCGGCCGATGCCGTCGAGCGCGACGGCGAAGGCGTCGTCGGCGGGCTCCGCGAGGTAGTCATGCAGGAGGGCGGCCTTGTCGGCGGCGACGCCCACCATCGTCTCCTCGAGCTGCATCTCGATGAGCCGGCCCTCCGTGCCGAGCTCGACGATGTAGCGCTCGATCTCGACCGCCATGCGCGTCACCAGCTCGGCGCGCTGCAGGACGGTGAGGACGTCGTGGAGCGTGACCCCGCCCTCGAACTCGAGCGCGGTCAGGCGGGTGGAGACCTGGTCCAGGCGGGAGCGGTACTTGTCGAGGGTCGCGAGCGCCTGGTTGGCCTTGGCCAAGACCGCGGGGATCTCCTCGAGGATGTACTTCGCGCCGTCGACGTAGAGCGAGACGACGTCGCGGCGCTGCGAGACGGCGATGACGAGCGCGTCCGTCTGCTTGGAGACGCGCTCCGCGGTGCGGTGGCGGGTGCCCGTCTCCGTCGTGAGGATGGTGGGATCGGGCATCAGCTGGACGTTCGCCCACGGGATCTTCGTCGCGTTCGCGTTCAGGGCGATCGCGCCGTCCATCTTCGCCAGCTGGTAGAGCAGCGCCGGCGAGTAGTCCACGTCGAGCTTGATGCCTCCCGAGAACAGGAACGCGAGCTCGTCCGGATCCCCGATGATGATCAACCCGCCGGTGCGCGCGTGGACGATGTTGTCGATCCCCTCGCGCACGGCTGTTCCGGGCGCCACCATCTCCAGGGCCTTGACGAGCCTGGGCTCCTGCCGCGTCTCGAGCTCTACGAGCTCTTCCCCTGATCGCGGCGTCATCAAGTCCTACATTCTAGCACCGCGTTTACCAGCCGTTAAGCCACCTGGACCCCCGTCCAGAGCCAAAAACGGAGGGTTGCGCAGCCGGAGTTTAAGTGCTACGCCGCCGCGGCGCGGGGGGTGCCCGCGAGGGCCGCGCGGAGCGCCTGGCGGAGCGTCGCGGCCTCGTCCGCGCCGCGTCCCGCGCCCGTCGGGGCGACGACGGGGCGGAGCCCGAACTTCGCCGCCTCGGCGAGCCGCCGCTCGGGATGGCCGACGCTGCGCAGCTCGCCCGTCAGGCCGATCTCGCCGAAGCAGGCGACGGGCAGCTCGCCGTCGCCGGCCACCACGCCCTTGGCCGCGCTCGCGACCGCCAGGGCCACCGCGAGGTCCGCGCCGGGCTCCTCGATCCGCACGCCTCCCGCGACGTTGACGAAGACGTCGGCGCTGCCCGTCGAGACGCCCGCGTGGCGGCCGAGGACGGCGAGCACGAGCGCGAGCCGGTTGCGGTCGATGCCGTTGGCGATCCGGCGCGGCGGGACGAGCTCGGACGGGCTGACGAGCGCCTGGACCTCGACGAGCAACGGCCGGCTGCCCTCCATCGCCGCGAGCACGACGCTGCCGGGCGCCTTCGTGGCCTCGCCGACGAAGCGCGCGCTCGCGTCCTGGACCTCGACGAGGCCGCCCTGGCGCATCTCGAAGACGCCCGCCTCGCTCGTGGAGCCGAAGCGGTTCTTGAGCGCGCGCAGCGTGCGGTACGTGCGCTCGCGCTCGCCCTCGAACTGCAGCACGGCGTCGACGAGGTGCTCGAGCACGCGAGGCCCGGCGAGCGCGCCCTCCTTCGTGACGTGGCCGACGAGCAGGACGGCGATGTCGCGCGCCTTGGCGAGCCGCGTGATCCGGTCGGCGACCTCGCGCACCTGGCCGACCGAGCCGGCCGCGCCGGTCAGGTCGGCGGCGTGCAGGGTCTGGACGGAGTCGATGACGCACACCTCGGGGCGCTCCGCGTCGAGCGTGGCGAGCACGGTGTCGAGGTCGGTCTCCGCGAGCACGGGGACCTCGAGCGCGGCGCCGGGGAGGCGCTCCGCGCGCAGCTTGATCTGCGCCGCGCTCTCCTCGCCCGAGACGTAGAGGGTGCGGCGGCCGGCGCCCTGGAGGTTGCCGAGGGCCATCGAGGTCAGCGTGGACTTGCCGATGCCGGGCGAGCCGCCGAGCAGGACGAGGCTGCCGGGCACGAGCCCGCCGCCGAGCACGCGGTCGAGCTCGCCGATCCCGGTGTGGAGCCGGGCGATCCTGACGGCCTGGACGTCGGCGAGGCGGACGGGGGCGACGGCGCGGCCCACGGCGGCCTTCCCGCGCGCTGCGGGCGCGGCCACCCGCTTCTCCTCCGCGAGCGTGTTCCACTCCCCGCAGCCGGGGCAGCGGCCGTGCCACTTCGTGGCCTCGTGGCCGCAGGCGGAGCAGGTGAAGACGGTCGTCGGGCGCGGCATCGGACGTTGAAGGTAGGTGCCGAGGCGGACGGCTTCGCCCCCTTGGCCTCGCCGTGACGAACGTCAACCCCCGGCTGGGTAGGGAGGTGGGGCGACCGCCCTCGGGCGGTCGATTCCGCCTTTTACCGACTATGTACGCACAAGCCGGAATCGAGCATGCCGCGGCGATTCGTCCTGCTCCCCCTACCGAGCCGGTGTTGACGTTCGTCCCAGCGCCTGCTCGACGTCGGCCAGCAGGTCCTCGACGTCCTCGCACCCGCAGGAGAACCGGATGAAGCCCGGCTCGACGGCGTCCGTCCCCCACCGCTCCCGCCGCTCCGCGGTGGAGTGCACGCCGCCGAAGGACGTCGCCTCCGCGACGAGCTCGAGCGCGTCCAGGAACGCCTGCGCGCGCTCCGCGCTCTCGAGCGTGAAGCCGACCAGCGGCCCCGTGAAGGTCATCTGCGCCGAGGCCGCCTGGCCGCTCGGGTGGCGCACGTCGCGGACGTCCGGGTGGCGCCGGAGCCATCCGGCGAGCTGCGCGGCGTTCGCCGACTGGCGGCCGAGCCGGAGCGCGAGCGTCGCCAGCGAGCGGTGGAGCATCCAGGCCTCGAACGGCCCCGCGATCGCGCCGCCCTGCGAGCGGTGCTTGCGCAGCAGCGCGACCCACTCGGGGTCGCGGGTCGCGACCGCGCCGAGCACGATGTCGGAGTGGCCGGAGAGCGACTTGGTCGCGCTCACCACCGCGGCGTCCGCGCCGAGGTCCAGCGGCCGCTGGCCGAGCGGCGTGCAGAGCGTGTTGTCGACCGCCAGCCGGCCGCCGGAGGCGTGGACGGCGTCCGCGATCGCCCGGATGTCGCACACGTGGAGCCCCGGGTTGGAGGGCGTCTCGATCCAGGCCATCGTCGCGCCGTCGCAGGCGGCCACGATCGCCGCGGTGTCCGTCGGCACGAAGCGGACCTCCACCCCGCGCGGCGCGAGCCGGTCGGTGGCGATGCCGCGCACGCCCGGGTAGCCGTCGTTCACGACGACGAGCACGTCGCCCGCGCCCAGCACGGGCTCGAGCACCGCGCTGGCGGCGGCCATCCCCGCCGGGAAGAGGACCGACTGCGCGTCCTCGAGCTCCCCGAGCGCCGCCTCGACGCCCGTCCACGTCGGGTTGCCGTCGCGGCCGTAGCCGTACGGCGCGCTGTCGACGGCCCCGCGCAGGTGGAAGGGCGCCGCGAGCACGGGCCCGGGCGTGAGCGGCGTGCCCTGCTCGGCGGCCGGCTGCCCCGCGTGGACCGCGCGCGTGGAGGGTCCGCGGTCCGCCACTACCGGGCCGCCCGGCGCGCTTCCGCCTCGCGCAGGCGGCGGGAGAGCAGCTCCAGCAGCGACAGCGCGGCGCGCGGGTTGTCCATCAGGAAGCCGCGGAAGGCGCGCAGCGGCACGACGAGCCCGCGGACCTCCTCCGTGGCGGTCACCGACGCGGAGCGCGACTGGCCGTCGATGCCCGACAGCTCGCCGAGGATCTCGCCCGCGCCGCGCTCGGCCAGCAGGATCTCCTCGCCGTCGCCCGCCGTCGCGGTCACGCGCACGCGGCCCGCGCGGACGAGCAGGACGCAGTCCGCGGTGCCGCCCTCCTCGAAGATCACCTCGCCCGCCGCGTAGGTGCCGGGCTCGCCCATGTCCTCGAGCGCGTCGTGCTCCGCGGGGGTCAGCGTGTGCAGGAAGGCCGCGTCGTCCACCGGTCCAGAGGCTAGCCTCCCGGTCGGTGCGCCGCATCGCCGCCGCCCTCCTCCCCGCGCTCGCCCTGGCGCTGGCGCCGGCCTCGCCGGCGAGCGCCGTCGAGCCGCGCGGCTGGCACCCCAAGCTGGGCGACGCCCGGGCCTTCGCGGCGACCCGCCGGGGCGAGGTCGCGATCGCGGTCCGCACCCGCGACCGCCACTGGTCGTCCCGCGGCGCCGTGCAGTACCGCAGCGCGAGCGTGGTCAAGGCGATGCTGCTCGTCGCCTACCTGCGGCGCGCCGACGTCCGGGGCCGCGACCTGCACGCCGACGAGCACGGGCTGCTCGGCCCGATGATCCGCTTCTCCGACAACCGGGCGGCGGACGCCGTGCACGCGCGCCTCGGGCTCCCCGCGCTGACCGCGCTCGCCCACCGCGCCGGCATGCGCAGCTTCTTCGCCCACCCGGTCTGGGGCGGCTCGCTGATCACCGCGGACGACCAGGCCCGCTTCTTCCGCCGCATCGACCGCCTCGTCCCCGCCCGCCACCGCGACTACGCGATGGGACTCCTGCGCGGGATCACCGCCGGTCAGCGCTGGGGCATGCCCGAGGTGGTGCCGCACGGCTGGACGATCGCCTTCAAGGGCGGCTGGGGCCGCGGCGTGACCCGCCAGGTCACGCACCAGGCGGCGCTGCTCACCCGCGGCCGCGAGCGCGTCGCCGTGGCGATCCTCACCGCGGACAACCCGTCGACGCCCTACGGCGCCGCGACCATCCGCGGGGTCGCGCAGCGGCTCCTCCGCGGCCTCGACGGGCGGCTCGTCGGCCGCGTCACCCCGAAGCACGCGAAGATCATCCGCCCGTAGCCCGCGCGGCATAGGATCGGGCTCGCCGGGCACACCAGGACCATGGCCGACGACAAGCACCGCATCCTGCTCTTCGACATCGACGGGACGCTCGTGAGCACCGGCGGCGCGGGCGCCGTGGCCTGGCGCCGCGCGTTCGAGGAGCTCCACGGGATCCCGGCGGACATCGGCAAGTTCACCGACGCCGGGATGACGGACCCGGACGTCGGCGCGAAGACGTTCGAGGCCGTCCTCGGCCGCCGGCCGACGGCGGTCGAGCTCGCCGCGCTCGTCCAGCGCCGGCTCGAGCACCTGCCCGAGGCCGTGGCGGAGAGCGAGGGCTACAAGGTGCTGCCGGGCGTGCCCGAGCGCCTGAAGCAGCTCAGCCGCGCCGGCCACCTCCTCGGCCTGATCACGGGCAACGGCGACGGCGCGGCCTTCATCAAGCTCGCGCGCGGCGACCTGATGCGCTGGTTCACGTTCGGCTCGTACGCGGTCGCCGGGATCGACCGGCCGGGGATCGTGCGCGACGCGATCCGGCGCGGCGAGGCGATGCTCGGCGAGGACGTCCCCAACGAGCGCATCCACGTGATCGGCGACACGCCGCTCGACGTCGAGGCCGCGCACGCCGCGGGCTGCACGGCGATCGCCGTCGCCACCGGCCACTACGACGAGGCCGCGCTGGCCGCCGCCGGCGCGGACCACGTGCTCGCGACCCTCGAGTCCGAGCTGCCGCTCGGCTAGCGGGACGCGGCGACCACGGCGAGGTCGCCCTCCGCCCAGCGCACCGCCGGCTCCAGGCCCGCGTCGCGCAGCCACGAGAGGAGGTCGCCGAGGCGGTCGGGGAGGTCGATCGCGGGATCGAGGGGCGACGGCAGCTCGACGGGCGCCTCGGGCACGATCACGTCGGCCATCGCGAACCGGCCGCCGGGCGCCAGGCACGCCGCGACGTCGGCGAACAGCGCGGCCTTGCCCGGCCCGTCGAGGTGATGGACGGCGAGCGCGGAGACGACGAGGTCGAACGGCCCGTCCGGCAGCGGCTCCCCGAGCCGCGCCAGGTGCGGCGTGAGCCGCTCGCCGAGCAGCGCCTGCGCCAGCCCGAGCATGTCCGCGCTCGCGTCGAGCCCGACGACGTGCGCGCCCGGGTGCGCGGCGAGGACGCGCCGCGCGGTCTCGCCCGTCCCCGTGCCGAGGTCGAGGATCCGCGTCGCGGCGACGTCCGCGGTGGCCTGCGCCAGCGCATCCTGCATCCGGTCGTAGGCGGGCAGCGCGTCGCGCATCAGCGCGAGGTAGCGGGCGGGCGCGTCGTGGAACTGGGCCACGGCCTACGGTGCGAGCGGGTCCTCGGGGCCCCAGCTCGAGCGCCCGTCGCCGCCGATCGGCAGCTCCGGCCCGCCCAGGACGGCCGGCCGGACGATGCCCTGGCCGGCGCCCTTGACGCGCGCGAGCAGCTCTCGCGCGGCGCCCAGCGCGCCCTTGTTCCCGTAGTCGCGCGTCGTCTCCAGCCCCTGGACCTCGAGGCCCGCCGCGCGGCCGAGGTAGAGCGCCCGCGACATGTGGAACGGCTGCGTGACGAGGACGGCGTCGCTGACGCCGAAGATCTCGCGCGCGCGGCGGACCGTCGACCAGGTGTCGAAGCCCGCGTAGTCGGTGAACACCCGCGCGGCCGGCACCCCGGCCGCGATCACGGCGTCGCGCATCGTGTCCGTCTCGTTGTAGCCCAGCCGCCCGTGGTCGCCCGAGACCAGCACGCGGTCGACCTTCCCCGCCTCGTAGAGCGCGACCGCGCCGGCGACGCGGTCCGCGAGCATGGCGCTCATGCGCCCGTCCGCGTGGACCAGCGCGCCCGGGACGATCGCGACCTGCGCGTGCTCGACGTCGGCGACGTCGCTCGTCGCCCCGCTCCCGCGGACCAGGACGTAGGCGTTGAGCGCGAGCACCGCGGCGGTGCCGGCGGCGGCCAGGCCGCAGGCGACGGCGAGCAGGCGATGGCGGCGGACGAGCCCGGCCATGGCCGCGGACGCTACCGGACGCCGCCGCCTACACGGGGCCGGCGTCGGCTCGCGCGGCGCGGATGACGCGCGCGGGCGTGCCCATGACGAGCATCCCGGCGGGGACGTCGCGGGTCACGAGCGAGCCGGCGGCGACGACGGCCTCCTCGCCGATCTCCACCCCGGGCATGAGGATCACGCCCGCGCCGATGCGGCAGCCCCGCCGCAGGATCGCGCCCGTCAGCGCGCGCCCGTTCTCGCGGCGCCCCATCGTCGGGTCGTTCGTCGCCAGCAGCGACGGGCCGACGAAGACGTCCTCCTCCACGAGCGAGCCGGCACCGAGGCCGGAGAAGTTCTGCAACCGCGAGCGGGCGCCGATGGTGACGCCCGCCCCGAGCGCCACCCGCTGGCCCACCATGGCCCCCTCGCCGACGTCGACCCCCTCGCGGAGGAAGGTGTGATCCCCCGCCACTGCGCCCGCGCGCAAGGTGACCCCCGCCACGAGCACGGCGCCGCAGCCGATCACCACACCGTCGCCGATCACCGTCGGGCGGGCCAGCGCCGCCCCGTCGCGCGTGTGGGAGCCCGGCGCGAGCGCCGGCTGCTTGCCGACGACGGCATGGTGCTGGATCGTCACCCCAGCGCCGAGCACCACGCCGGCCTCGAGCACGACGTGCGCGCCGATCCGCGCGTCCTCCGGCACGACCACCGACGGGTCGGCGACGAGGCCGGCCCGTGCGATCACGCGCGGCCCCGCACCCGGGCCACGGCCCGCCACCACGCCACGTCGCGCTCGCCGCGGCCCAGCCGCTTCAGCTCGGCCTCGGCGGCGGCCGCCCGCGCCGCCCAGGCGTCGCGCTCGGCGCGCACGATGTCGCGGTCGGCGTACAGCGCCTCGAGCTCCTCGCGGGCGGGCGCGAAGCGCTCCAGCACGCCGCCGAGCTCGCGGCGGAGGTTGATCGCGTCGCGCTCCGCCACCCACTGGCGCCGGCCGAGCCGGGCGAGCTCGCCCGCGGCCTCCGGCGCCGCGGCGGCGGACGCGCCGACCTCGCGGAAGAGCGCCACGAGCTGGTCGGCGTGGCGGCCGGCGTGGTGGTTGCGCACGGCCAGGTCGCGGTTCGCGTCCCCCATCGCCGCGTCGTAGCCCGCCAGGTCGGCGGCGAGCGCGCCCGGGTCCAGCGGCGTCTCGGTCGCCTGGCCGGCGAAGTTGTCGGCCTCCATCGCCTCGTAGAGCGCGGGCGTGACCCAGCCGTCGCGGCCGCCGATGTCGTAGACGTAGGCCGCGCGCCCGCACGCCATCGCCTCGAGGATCACGCGCGCCTTGCCGACGACGATGTCCGCGTCGTTCATCTCGACCTCGGGCGCGAGCGTGGCGGGCGCGGGGTAGCCGACGCGGCGGCACTCGATGCCGGCCGCCGCCAGCGCCGCGGCGAGCGCGTCGTAGCGTTCGCCGTCGAGGTAGTTGCCGAGCACGAGCGCGCGGCGCGGCTCCGCCGCGAGCGGCCGCATCGGCGTGAAGCGGCGGACGTCGACGGGGTGGCGCAGCCGCACGATCGGCGCGGGCGCCGCGGTCGCCCGCACGCGCGCCGCGACCCGCTCGCTGGCGACGAGGACCGCGGCCACGACGCCGGGCAGCGCGGGCGGGAGCTGGAAGTCGAACACGTCGCTGCAGGCGCGGAAGACCTGCGGCACCTCGGGCCAGAGCTCGGCGAGCTCGTAGGCCGTCGGCGCGTCCTGGGTGAGGATCGCGTCGGGCGCCGCCTCCGGCTCCTCGCCGGGCGCGGCGACGCGCACGCCGCGCGCCTCGGCCGCCTCGGAGAGCACACCGCGATCCACCGCCCGCACCGTCACGTCGTGGCCGAGCCGCTCGAGCTGCTCGGCCATCAGCAGCACGTACGACTCGCTCCCGCCGGGGTGGGCGAAGCCGCTGGTCCCGAGAACGACTCGCACCGCGCGATCCTATCCACGCGGCCACGACCGGCGCCAGAACGACCGAGGGCGCCCGGTGGGCGCCCTCGGCACGCGTATCGTCGCCGAAGGCGAAACGCGAGGAACGAGCGGTTTCGCCTGGCAGGCGAAACCGCTTTCCTTGCGCGGCTACTCGTCCGCCGGCGGCTCGACCGCGGGCTGGTCCAGCGCCCCGGCGTCGTCCGCGGGCTTCTCCTCCGCCTCGTCCTCGCGCGCGCCGACCGCGGCCGGCACGGGCTCCTCGGGCGCGACGATCGAGAGGATCATCTCCCGCTCGTCGCCCTCCGGCGCCGGCTCGACCATCACGGTCGCGCCCGCCACGAGCTCGGACTTGAGCACGAAGTCGGCCAGCGGGTCCTCGATGTAGCGCTGGATCGCGCGGCGCAGCGGGCGCGCGCCCATCGCCGGGTCCCAGCCCTTGTCGACGAGGAAGTCCTCCGCGCCCTCCGTGAGCTCGAGCTGCAGGTCGCGCTCGGCCAGCGACGTCCGGATCCGCCGCAGCAGCAGGTCGACGATCTGCTTGATCTCGTCCTTCTGCAGCTTGTGGAACACGATGACGTCGTCGATGCGGTTGAGGAACTCCGGCCGGAAGACCTTCTTGAGCTCGCCCATGACGCGGTTCTTCATGTCGTCGTACGTCATGCCGTGGTCCTCGTCGCCGACCGAGAAGCCGAGCGGCGTGTTCCGCGCGATCTCCGAGGCCCCGATGTTCGAGGTCATGATCACGATGGCGTGACGGAAGTCGACCG
>JBEVIG010000051.1:0-10326 GCA_040510855.1 Solirubrobacteraceae bacterium | reverse complement strand
GACCACCTCGAGGACACGCTCGTGGTCGAGCCGGGCGACCTGCTCTACGTCCCGCCGCGCGAGACGCACATCGTCGTCAACCGTTCGGCGACGGAGCCGGCGGAGTACGTGGTGGCGCGGGACTCGCCGACGGAGGACTCGGTCGAGGTGCCGTGGGCGAGCGAAGGGTGAACGCGCAGCCGCTGTAGTACGCGCCCGCGGGGGAGGCGAGGAAGGCGACGAGCTCGGCGAGCTCGTCGTCGGTGGTGTGCGTGCCGGGGAGGATCGTCACGGGGCGGGTGTGGTGGCGCGCCCACTCGATCGAGAGGGTCCGGCTCAGGTTCTCCAGGCCGGCCCTGGTCGCTTGCGCGTGCGGGTCCCCGGGCGGGGGCGCGATGAGGACGATCAGCCGGTGCGTGGCCTCGGGCGGGAGGGCGTGGGCGCGGATGGCGTCCCAGGCGTCGTCCAGGGCCTGCTGGGGGTCGGTGGTGGCGGCTCGGTGGACGAGGGCTCCGGCCCCGCGTGTCGCGCCCAGCTGCTCGAGCCGGGTCGCGACGGCGCCGTCGTCCGCCTCGAACTCGACGCCATCGAGGGCGCCGGCGCGGAGAACGGCGGCTGGGTAGGGGGGCGAGTCCATGCGCCCGGGACCCTATCCGGGGCATGGAACGAGGTGATGTGCACGTTGACCCCAATAGTTCGGGTCAACGTGCAACAGACGAGGCGATCGCGCGGGTCGCCGGTCGGCAGGGCGGGACGATCAGCCGCCGGCAGCTCCTGCGGTTGGGGTTGACCGCCAAGGACATCGAGTACCGGATCAAGGTCGGACGGCTGCGCGTGATCTACCGCGGCGTGTACGCGGTGGGCCACGACGCCATCCCCGTGCGCGGGCGCCTGTTCGCCGCGCTGCTGGTCGCCGGCCCGCCCGCCGCGCTCAGTCACCGGACCGCCGCGGCGCTCCACAAGCTCATCCCCTCGATGCCGCCGTTCGTCGACCTGACCGTCACGGGGCGCCGCGCCCCACGCAACCGCCGCGATCTCGCCTTCCACCGCGCAGGCACCCTCGAGGCCACGACCAAGCACGGTCTCCCCGTCACCACTCCAGCGAGAACCCTCCAGGACCTCGCCGCCACCCGCCCCGAGCCCGAGGTCCGCAAGGCCCTCAACCAGGCCCTCGTCCACCGCCTCGTCGCCCCGGGCGACCTCGCCGATCGCACCGGCCCGGGCTCCGCTGCCCTCAAGCGCCTCGCGCGCATCACCGCCCCCACCCGCTCCGGCCTCGAGCGCCGCTTCCTCGCCGCGCTGCGGCAGTCGTCGATCCCGCCGCCCGTCAAGGAGCACCCGATCGGCCGCTACGTCGCCGACTTCTACTGGCCCGACCACCGCCTGGTCGTCGAGACGGACGGCTGGAGCACCCACGGCGGCCCCATCGCCTTCGTCCACGACCGCATCCGCGACGCCGAGCTCGCGATCCGCGATGTCGTCGTCATCCGCGTGAGCGACGAGCAGGTCGACCGCGACCTGGCCGCCACGATCGGCCGCCTCGAGCGCTGGTTCAGCGGTCCAGGCCGTGGTAGAGCGTCTTGACGCGCGCGAAGATCTCGTTCGCCACGGCCTGCTGCTGGTCGCGCGTCGGCTCGGGCATGCGGTCCCACTGGATGACGTCGCCGTAGGCCACGTCGACCTTCGGGAAGTGGCCGCGCTTCCAGTTGCGCACGTGCGAGGAGCCGTGGATGGCGACGGGGACGACCGGGGCGCCGGACTCGAGCGCCAGGCGGCCGATGCCGCGCTTGGGCTGGTCGGAGAGATCGGCCGTGCGCGAGCGGCCGCCCTCGCAGTACATGACGATCGCGCCGCCGCGCTCGAGGACCGCGTTCGCGGTGATGAAGGCCTCGTCGTCCGCGTAGCCGCGCCGCACCGGGAACACGCCGCCGTGGGTGAAGATCCACTGCATCGGCGGCTTGAAGAGCTGCGACTTCGCCATGAAGCTCACCCGCCGGCGGACGAACGCGCCGAGGAAGAAGTGGTCCATGAAGGAGAAGTGGTTCGGCGCGAGGATCACCGGGCCGGAGGACGGGACCTTGACCGCGTCGTGCCCCCGCGTGCGGAAGAACGTCCAGGCGTAGATCGAGGTGACGATGCGCACCCCCTCGTAGACCCACTCCGGCTCGCCCTTGCGCGTCCGCGCGTGGAACTGGTCGAAGTGCTCCTTGGGCCGGGGGTCCTTGTAGACCTGCTCGCGGATCGCGACGACGTCGGGGGGCGGCGGCGTGGTGGCCATGGCGCACTCCAATCTACCCGTCCAGGGCGCCGGTTATGGTCCCGCTCGCCAGCGAGGAACCGACCCGGAGGAGCGCGTCGTGGCGAACGTCGAGGCCCACATCACGGGCACCGTGTGGAAGATCGAGGTCAAGGTCGGCGACCAGATCGAGGAGGGCGACACGGTCCTGATCCTCGAGTCGATGAAGATGGAGATGCCGGTCGAGGCCGAGGACGAGGGCACGGTCTCCGAGATCCGCGTCGAAGAGGGCCAGGCCGTCAACGAGGGCGACACGCTCGTCGTGCTCGAGTAGGTGACGGATCTCGCCGGCGGCAAGCTCCGGCTCGACGAGCCCGCGCCGCACGTCGCCCGGCTCACGCTGGACAACCCCGCGAAGCGCAACGCGCTCGACCACGACATCCTCGACGCGCTCGCGGAGCTCCTCCCCCGCCTCGAGGCCCGCTGCCTGATCATCACCGGCGAGGGGCCCGTCTTCAGCGCCGGCTACGACATCGGCGCGCTCCCCGCCGACCAGTTCGCCAAGGCCGCCGAGGCGATCGTCGCCCACCCGTTCGCGGCAGCCATCGCCGCGCTCGACGCGTTCCCCTACCCCGTGCTCGCCGCGCTGAACGGCCACGCCATCGGCGGCGGGCTGGAGCTCGCGATCTCGTGCGACCTCCGGATCTGCGGCGACGCGGCGAAGCTGGGCATGCCGCCGGCGAAGCTCGGCCTCATCTACTCCCACACCGGACTGCGGAAGTTCATCGACGCGATCGGCGCGCCGCGCACGCGGGAGCTGTTCTTCACCGCCCGCGCGATCACGGCCGCCGAGGCGCTCCAGTGGGGCCTCGTCGGCGAGGTCCTCCCCGCCGGGGACGTCGGCGCCCGCGCCCTCGAGCTCGCCGCCGCGATCGCGGCCAACGCGCCGCTCTCCCTCGTCGGCAACAAGCGCGTGATCGGGGCGCTGCTGGACGCCGAGGGCGCCCTGGACCCGGCGGTCGAGCAGGAGCTCGTCGCGCTGCGCGACGCCTGCTTCGCCTCCGAGGACTTCTTCGAGGGCGTCCGCGCGTTCGCCGAGAAGCGCGCACCGCGCTGGCAGGGCCGCTGAACTACCCTTCGGAGGCGTGCGAACGCTCGTCGTCGCCGCCCTCGCCGTGCTCGCAGTCGCCGCGCCCGCCGGCGCGATGCCTCGCCAGACCGACGTCGCCCCGCCCGAGCTCGAGGCCCCGGCGGTCGACCTCCCGATCGCGTGGCGCAGCTCGCGCTCCGTGGGGAAGCCGAACGCCGGCCGGCTCGTCCGCGGCGTCCAGCTCCCGCCCGAGGGCATCGACTTCTGGACCTACGACTGGGGCCTCCGCGAGAGCCCGAACCGGCCCTGGCGCCGCTGGGGCACCGACCGGCTCGTCCGCACCGTCCTGACGGTGCTGCGCGAGTACCGCACGGCGAACCCGTACGCGCCGCGCGTCGGCGTGGCGGACCTGAGCCGCCGGCACGGGGGCTGGTTCGGCCGCAACTTCGGCGGCCTCGGCCACGCCTCGCACCAGAACGGGCTCGACGTCGACATCGTCTACCCGCGCCTGGACGGCACGGAGCGCTCGATCTGGGACCACCGCCTGGTCGACCGCCGGCTCGCGCAGGACCTCGTCGACCGCTTCGTCGCGGCCGGCGCGCAGAAGATCTTCACCGGCCCGCGGCTGCACCTCCGCGGCCCGAGGAAGGTCGTCGTGCCGCTCGTGCACCACGACGACCACATGCACGTCCGGATCCGCTAGCCGCTCGTGCAGAGGCAGACGAGGCGGTCGCCGGCCTCGAGATCGCCGACGCGGCGGTCGTCGAAGCGCAGCACGTGCTCGCCCCGGACGACGGCGATCACGGGCGCGTCCGAATGGACCGCGGCGAGCGGCTTGCCGACGTCGCCGGCCCGCACCTCGCGCTCGATGATGTCGAGGCCCGAGCCGACCGAGAGCAGGTCCTCCAGCACCTGCACGACCCGCGGGCTGTGCACGGCGTGGCCGAGCAGCCGCCCGGCCGCGCCGGAGGAGACCACGACGGAGTCCGCGCCGCCCTGCTCGAGCAGGTGCGCGTTCTCGGCCTCGCGCACCGAGGCGACGATCCGGACGCGCGGGTTCAGCTCCCGCGCCGTGAGGGTGATGAGCACCGCGGTGTCGTCGCGGTCCGGGGCGACGATGACCGCGGCGGCGTCGCGGATCCCCGCCGCCTCCAGCGCGGACTGGGCGCTCGCGTTGGCCACGATCCCGGCGTAGCCCCGGCGGCCCGCCTCCTCCACGATGTCGGCGCGCTCGTCGATGACGACGATGTCGCCCGGCTCGCGGTCCGTCGCCAGCAGCGTCGCGATCGCCGCCTGGCCCTTGACGCCGTAGCCGCAGACGATGATGTGATCTCGCAGGGTCTTCCTCCAGCGCTGTTCGCGGTAGTGGGTGCGGGTCCGGTCGGCCAGCACCTCGAGCGTGGTCGACACCAGGATGACGAGGAACAGCACGCCCGCCGGCATCACGACGAAGATGTTCACCAGCCTCGCGCCGTCCGTCACCGGCGTGATGTCGCCGTAGCCCGTCGAGGTCACCGAGACCGCGCCGAAGTAGAGCGCGTCGAGCGCGGTGATCGGGTCGCCGGCGGCGTCGCGGAACCCCTCGCGGTCGAGGTACGTGACCACGGAGACGAACAGCACGAGCAGCGCCGCGATGCCCAGCCGCGTGAGCAGCACGCGCAGCGGCCCGTGCTCGCGCTCGGGCAGCCTGATGCTCCATCCGGGATCGCCCACAGGCGCCATCATGCCGTCCGGAGCGGCCAATACGGTGCCGCCATGCCGCCGCTCATCACGCGCGAGGAGGCGCTCCGCCTCGGGGAGCTGACCGGGCACGCCGAGATAGAGCAGCTCGTCGAGCGCGCCTGGAACGCCCGGACGGAGCGGTTCGGCGACTCGACCGACCTGTGCTCGCTCGTGAACGCGAAGTCGGGCGGATGCGCCGAGGACTGCGGCTTCTGCGCCCAGTCGCGGTTCGCGGAGGCCGAGACGCCGCTGCACGCGATGATGTCGCCGGAGCAGATCCTCGAGCACGCGCGGGCGGCCGAGGCGGCGGGCGCGCACCGCTTCTGCATGGTCACCCAGGGCCAGGGGCTCTCCAAGCGCGACTTCGAGGCGATCCTCGAGGGGGCGCGGCTCGTGGCGCAGGAGACCAACCTCAAGCGCTGCGCCTCGATCGGGCACATGAGCGCCAAGCGCGCGCAGCAGCTCAAGGACGCGGGGATCCAGCGCGTCCACCACAACGTCGAGACCGCGCGCTCGTACTACGACGAGGTCTCCACCACCGTCCAGTACGAGGGCCGGCTGCGCACCATCCAGGCGGTCCGCGAGGCCGGGCTGGAGACCTGCGTGGGCGGGATCCTCAACCTGGGCGAGTCCCGCGAGCAGCGCGTCGAGATGGCCTTCGAGCTCGCAGCGATCAACCCGACCTCGGTGCCGATCAACCTGCTCAACCCGCGCCCGGGGACGAAGTTCGGCGACCGCGACCACATGGACCCATGGGAGGCCGTGAAGTGGATCGCCATCTTCCGCCTCATCCTCCCCGACGCGCTCTTCCGCCTCTGCGGCGGCCGCACGGAGAACATCGGCGAGCTCCAGCAGCTCGCCGTCAAGGCCGGCATCAACGGCGTGATGCTGGGCAACTTCCTCACGACGCTCGGCAACCTGCCCGAGGAGGACCACGCGATGTTCGAGCACCTGGGGCTCAACGTCGCGGCCCAGCCCGACAACGGCGCGAACCCGCGCCCCGACAACCGCTCGGGCTGGCTCGAGGGCGAGACGCCCGACGTCGTCACCGCGCACCTCGAGGCCGAGGCGGCGCCGGCGCTGAACGTGACGATGTGGGACCCCTCGTCCCAGCTGCGCTACGCCAAGAAGTCCTCCGTGCCACCACGACCCGACGGAGCGCCCAACCGAGGGCTCCCGTCGGCCGCGTAAAGACAGGAGCCTCATGCTGGATCTGCAGGATCGACTGGACGAGCTCAAGGGTCTCGGCCTCTACCGCCGCCTGCGCATGGTCAGCGGCCCGCAGGGTCCGCGTGTCGTGCTCGACGGCAAGCCCGTCCTCCTGCTGTGCTCCAACAACTACCTCGGCCTGGCCGACCACCCGAAGGTCCGCGAGGCGGCCGCCGACGCCGCGATGCGCTGGGGCGCGGGCTGCGGCGCGTCGCGCCTCGTCTCCGGGAACATGACGCTGCACCGCCGCCTCGAGGAGCGGCTCGCGTCGTTCAAGGGGGCGCAGAGCGCGCTGCTGTTCGGCTCGGGCTACCTGGCCAACATGGGCGTGGTCCCGGCGCTGGCGCGCAAGCACGAGGTCGTCTTCTCCGACGAGCTCAACCACGCGTCGATCATCGACGGCTGCCGGCTCGCGGGGGCGGAGACGTTCATCTACCGCCACAACGACACGGAGCACCTCGCCTGGGGCCTGCGCCAGGCCGAGGGCCGCGGGGCGCTGATCGTCACCGACGGCGTGTTCTCGATGGACGGCGACGTCGCGCCGCTCGAGGAGATCGTCGAGCTCGCGCGGCGCCACGACGTGCGCGTGATGGTCGACGAGGCGCACGGCACGGGCGCGGTCGGCCCGGGCGGGCGCGGCGCGGTGGCCGACGCCGGCCTGGAGGGCGAGGTCGACGTGATCGTCGGCACGCTCGGCAAGGCGCTCGGCTCCTACGGCGCCTATGTCGCGTGCGACAACGTCATGGCGCGCTACCTGATCAACTCCGCGCGCCCCCTGATCTTCTCGACCGGCCTGCCGCCGTCCGCGGTCGCGGCGGCAATGGCGGCGCTGACGCTGCTGGAGGATCAGCCCCGCCGGGTCGAGCGCCTGCAGGACAACGCGGCGGTGCTGCGCGACGAGCTCGCCCGCGAGGGCTTCGACGTCTCGGGCTCCGAGACGCAGATCATCCCGCTGATCGTCGGCGACGCCGGCCTCGCGATGCGGATCTGCGAGGCCGCGCTCGAGCACGGCGTCTTCGCGCAGGCGATCCGGCCGCCCACCGTGCCCGCGGGCACCTCCCGGCTGCGGCTCGCCGTCATGGCCTCCCACACCCGCACCGAGCTGCGCGACGCCGCGCGCGTGCTCGCGCAGGCCGCGCTGCGCAACGGCTTCCGCCCGTCCTCGAGCGTGCCGGTCGCCGCGGCCCAGCAGGGCCCCGGGTCCGCCGCGATCTTCGACGGCGACGCCGAGGAGCGGCTGCAGCGCGCCGCATAGGGCGTGCGCGGCCTCTTCGTCACCGGGACGGACACCGGGGTCGGGAAGACCGTCGTCGCGGGCGCGATCGCGGCGGCGCTGCGCGCGGACGGGGCGCGGGTCGCCGCCTACAAGCCGGTCGTGACGGGGCTCGACGAGCCCGCCGAGCCCGGCTGGCCGCGCGACCACGAGCTGCTCGCCGCCGCGGCGGGCACGCGGCCCGAGGCGGTCGCGCCGCACACCTTCGGCCCGCCGGTCTCGCCGCACCTGGCGGCAGAGCTGGCGGGGACGGCGCTCGCGCTCGACGACATGGTCACCGCCGCGAGCGCGGCGATAGCGGAGGCGCACGCGACCGTGCTCGTCGCCGAGGGCGTCGGCGGGCTGCTCGTCCCGCTCACCGCCGACGCGTCGGTGCGGGACCTCGCCGAGGCGCTGCGACTGCCCGTCGTCATCGCCGCCCGCCCCGGGCTCGGCACGATCAGCCACACGCTGCTCACCCTCGAGGCCGCGCGCGCGGCCGGGCTCCGCGTCGCCGCGGTCGTCCTCACCCCGTGGCCGGCGGCGCCGAGCGTGATGGAGGAGTCCAACCGCGCGACGATCGCCCGGCTCGGCCGGGTCGAGGTCGCGACGCTGCCGCACCTGCCCGACGGCAGCCCGGCCTCGCTGGCCGCCGGCGGCGCCGCGCTGCCGATCGCCGGCTGGCTCGGCTGACCGGCGCCCCGGGAGCTCCCGCTAGCCGATCGACGAGCCGGCGAAGAAGAGGAACCAGATCTCGAACGCGAGCCCGGCCACCACGACCACGGCGACGAGGATCTTGTCGAGCGCGCGCAGCGACGCCGCGTCGCGCCGGCCGCCGCCCTCGTTGAACGGGCGCATCCACGGGCTGCGGCGCCGGTCCGCGGCGCGCCCGACGAGCGCGTCGTGGGCCACGCCGAGCCGGCCGAGCGCGGCGACGAGCAGCCAGCAGAGCACGGAGAGCACGACGATCACCGTGAGCACGGCCGTCATCGTGAGCCCGCCCGCCTCGCCCTGGACCTGCGAGCCGACCCAGATCGCGACGAGCGGCGCCCCCGTGAAGAGGTTGAGCGCCGCGAGCGCCATCAACGCGAGGAGGCCGAGGCGCTTCGCGTGCGCGCCGCTCACAGCCGTCGCTCGAGGTGGAGGTAGGTGCCGCGCGGCGTCATGCCGACGTGCTCGTAGAGCCCGAGCGCGCCGGTGCGCGTGTCCGTCGCCAGCACGCACGAGCGCCGCCCCCGCTCCCATCCGATCGCGAACGCCCGCTGCAGCAGCGCGCGGGCAAGACCCCGGCCGCGGTGCTCCCGCGCGACGGCGAGCTGGTCGACGAACGGCTCGTCGTCGTCGACGAGCACGAGCGCGCCGACGACGTCCTCGTCGTCGTCCCGCACCGCGAGCAGGAGCTGCTCCGGGACGAAGCCCGGCCGGCGGAGCGTCTGCGCGGCCCAGTCCTCGAACGACTCCGGGTCGCGCTCGGGCCACTCCGAGAACGCGTCCTCGATCACCTGGTAGGCGGCGCGATCGTCGCGCCCGGGGACGAAGTCGCGCAGCCGGTACGGCGGGACCACGACCGGCGGGGCGGGCGGCTCGGTCAGCGCGATCTCGAGGATCCAGGAGGTCCACCGCTGCTCGTAGCCGTTCCCCCCGAGCAGCGCGATCGCCGCCGCCGAGCGCTCGTGCACCGACTGGCCGACCGCCGGGTACCCGAGGGCGCGCGCCGCCTCCCAGGTCCAGCGCATCAGCGCCGTCCCGATGCCACGTCCGCGATGCGACGGCAGGACCCAGGCGTCCGCGTCGCGGCTCCACGGGATCGCGGCGTAGCCGACGAGCGCGTCGCCCTCGCGGACGCCGACCGCCGAGTCCGCGAGCGAGAAGCTCGGGCGGTCGAAGATCACCTGCATGTCCTCCAGCGTGCGCTCGGCGAGACCGCCGTCGTGCGCCTCGCACGCGCGCACCAGCGCGGTCACCGCTCCGGCGTCGCCCCGCTCCAGCGTCACGGCCCGCAGGCCGGCACCCAGCTCCATGCGCCAAGTATTTCCGACCGGTGCCGGGGCTAGCGTCACGGCCCATGGACTCCGACGCCCTGGCCCACCTCGACCGCACCCACGTCTGGCATCCCTTCACCCAGCAGCGCGGCTGGGAGGCCGAGCGCCCCGTCCTGATCGAGCGCGGCGCCGGCTGCACGCTCTACGACACCGAGGGCACCGCGTACCTCGACGGCGTGTCCTCGCTCTGGTGCACCGTCCACGGGCACCGCCACCCGCGGATCGACGCCGCGGTCCGCGACCAGCTCGACCGCGTGGCCCATTCCACGATGCTCGGGCTCTCGCACCCGGGCGCTGCCGAGCTCGCCGCCCGCCTGGTCGAGATCGCGCCGCCCGGGCTGAGCCGCGTCTTCTACTCCGACAACGGCTCCACCGCGGCCGAGGTCGCGGTGAAGATGGCCTACCAGCACTGGCAGCTGCGCGGCCGGACGGAGCGCACGGAGTTCATCTGCCTGCGCGAGGCCTACCACGGCGACACGGTCGGCTCGGTCTCCGTCGGCGGCATCGACCTCTTCCACGAGCGCTTCCGCTCGCTGCTCTTCCCCACCCATCAGGCCGAGCCGGGCGACGCGGCCGACATGCGCCGGCTGCTCGAGCTCCACGGCGAGCGCATCGCCGCGGTGATCGTCGAGCCGCTCGTCCAGGGCGCGGCGGGGATGATCGTGCACCCCGAGGGCTACCTGCGCGCCGTGCGCGACCTCTGCGACGAGTTCGGGGTGCTGCTGATCTGCGACGAGGTCGCGGTCGGCTTCGGCCGCACCGGCACGATGTTCGCGTGCCAGCAGGAGGACGTCGC
>JBEVIG010000050.1:0-17003 GCA_040510855.1 Solirubrobacteraceae bacterium | reverse complement strand
ACATCGAGCACGTGCAGCCGTCCGATGACGACGTCGCCTACCTGCTCGACGCGTGCAACGGGTTCTTCGGGACGTCGCTCGGGCCGGCCGACGCCGCCGGCGCGTACGCGGGCGTGCGGCCGCTCATCGCCACCGGCGACCCGAAGAAGTCCGTCGACATCTCGCGCAAGGCCGAGCTGTACGAGACGTCGAGCGGGCTGATCACGATCACCGGCGGCAAGCTCACGACGTGGCGGCGGATGGCGAAGCTGGCCGTCGACCGGATCGTCGAGCGCGAGGGGCGCCAGGCGCCGTGCCGGACGCACGAGATCCCGCTCGGGCTGGCGGTGGAGGCCGATGCGCTGCCGCGGGTCGAGGGCGTGCCGGAGGAGTCCTACGCGCAGCTCGCGGGCCGCTACGGCTACGCGGCGCGCGACGTGCTCACGCTCGCGGAGGAGCGCGGCGAGCTGGCGCAGCCCGTGCTCCCGGGGCTGCCGGACCTGCTGGCGGAGGTCGCGTTCGCGGCGCGCCGCGAGCAGGCCGGGACGGTCGGCGACGCGCTCCTGCGGCGCACGCGGCTGGGGCTGACCGGCGCGCGGGCGCTGCTCGCCCCCGGCGAGCAGGCGGTCGAGCGCGTCGCGGCCGTGCTGGGCGACGAGCACGGCTGGGACGGGGCGCGTGTGACCGCGGAGGCGGCGGCGTTCCGCGACGAGGCGGCCGCCGAGGGGCTGGTCCTGTGATCCTCCGCGCGCGCGACCGCGAGCTGCGGCTCGGCGGCGGGACGCCCGCCCTGATGGGGATCGTCAACGCCACGCCGGACTCGTTCTCCGACGGCGGCGAGCTGCCGGACGTGGCCGCGCGGGTGGCGCGCGCACGCGAGCTGGTGGCCGCGGGCGCGGCGATCGTCGACGTGGGCGGCGAGACGGCGTCCGGGCTCGAGCCCGCGGTCGCGGCCGAGGAGGAGGCGGCGCGGATAGTGCCGGTGATCGAGCGGGTCGCGGCCGAGCTCGACGTCGTCGTCTCCGTCGACACGCACAAGCCGTCCGTGGCGGAGGCGGCCCTCGCGGCCGGCGCGCACCTGGTCAACGACGTCTCGGGGCTGCGCGACCCGGCGATGGCGGCACTGTGCGCGCGCACGGGCGCCGCGCTGGTGATCATGCACACGCGCGTCGAGCCGAAGGGGACGCTGCTCGATCCCGGGTTCTACGACGACGTGGTCGAGGACGTGCGGTCGTTCCTGGCGGAGCGCGTCGCCGTCGCGATGGGGGAGGGGGTGGCGCCCGAGCAGCTGCTGCTCGATCCCGGCCCGGACTTCGCGAAGACGCCCGCCCAGACGGTCGCGGTGCTGCGGCGGCTCGACGTGCTGCACGAGCTGGGGCGGCCGCTGCTCCTGCCCGTCTCGCGCAAGGACTTCCTCGGGGCGATCACGGGCCGGCCGGCGCGGGAGCGGGGCGCCGCGACGCTCGCCGCGGTCGGCTGGGCCGCCGGCGCGGGAGCGCACGTCCTGCGCGTGCACGACGTCGCCGCGGCGGCCGACTTCCTCGCGGTGCGGTCGGTGCTGCGCGGCGACCGGGAGCTCGCGCCGGACGACGGCCTCACGGCAGACCGCTACCCTTCCTAGCGCACTGGTTACCGGTCGCTGCGCACAACGCGACCGGACCGCCGACGAACCAACGAAGGAGTTCCCGCATGTCAACCGTCCTGGATCGCGACGCGCTGGAGTCGAGCCCGCTCGCCGACCTCCACGTGATCGCCAACGAGCTCGGCGTGGACGGCTTCCGCCGCCTGCGCAAGGCCGACCTGGTCGACGCCATCCTCGACAAGCAGGCGGGGACCGCCACCGGCACCGACGAGCCGGCCGAGGAGGAGCAGGAGGCCGAGAAGCCGAAGCCGCGCCGGAGCCGCTCGCGCGCCCGTTCCGCCGACCCCGAGGTCGAGACGGAGGAGGAGGCCGAGGAGGCCGTCGCCGAGCCCGAGGACGAGGAGGGCGCCACCGACGAGGACGCGCCGGCCCGCTCGCGCCGCGGGCGCCGCGGGGGCCGCGGCCGTGGCCGCCGCGGCGACGAGGACCGTGACGGCGGCCGTGACCGCGACCGCGACCGCGAGGTCGAGGAGGACCGCGTCGCCGAGGGCGTCGTCGAGCTGCTCGGCAACGGCTCCGCCTTCATCCGCCTCAACCCGCCGGAGACGACGGACGACGACGTCTACGTCTCCGCCGCGCAGGTCAAGCGCTGCGAGCTGGTCTCGGGCGACAAGGTCGCCGGCCCGGTGCGCGCGCCGCGCCGCTCCGAGCGCTTCCCGTCGCTCGTCCGCGTCGACACGATCAACGGCCGCCCGGCCGAGGAGGTCGCCGAGGGCACCCGCTTCGACGACCTGCCCGCCACGTGGCCGGCGGAGCGCCTCGCGCTCGGCTCCGAGGACGTCACGCTCAAGGCGGTCGAGTGGCTCACCCCGTTCGGCAAGGGCTCGCGCGTGCTGATCGCGGGCGGCCCGCGCTCCGGCAAGTCCGAGCTCGCGCGCGCCATCGCCGGCGCGCTGCACGGCCGCGAGGGCATCGAGCTGCTCGTGGCGCTCGCCGGCGTCCGCCCGGAGGAGGGCGGCGACTGGGGCGAGCTCGAGCCGGTCGCGTCCGCGACCTTCGCCGCCTCGCCGGACGCCCAGGCGCAGGCCGTCGAGCAGGCGATCGAGCAGGGCCGCCGCGTCGCGGCCCGCGGCGGCGACGCCGTCGTGGTCGTCGACACGCTCGAGTGGCTCCCGCCGCACGCCGCCCGCCGGGCGCTCGCCGCGGCGCGCAACATCGTCGACGGCGGCTCGCTGACGGTGATCGGCACCGCGCCGACGCCGTTCGGCGGCGAGACCACCGTCATCGCGCTCGACTCGCAGCTCACCGCGCTGCGGCGCTTCCCCGCCCTCGACCTCCCCGGCAGCGGCACGCTGCGGGCGGACGCGCTCGTGGGCGACAAGGGCGCGGAGGCGATCGCCAAGGCGCGGGCGGAGGCGGCGGCGGAGTAGCCGTCGCCCCGGGCGGCGGCCGGAACCGGTCGCCGCTCAGCGGCGCGTGTAGGCGACCCGGACCCAGCTGGGCTCGGGCGAGAGCTCGATCGGCTCGTCCTCGCGCTCGGGCTGGACGTAGCCGAAGGAGTGCGTGGTCTCGTCGAAGGCGATGTCGAGCTCGCCCTCCTTGACGCGCTGGTCCAGCCAGGCGGAGCGGAAGACGAGCCGGCGCAGCCAGTGCACGAGCGACCGCTCGGCGGGGCCGACGAGCTCGGGCCAGCAGTCGTTGACGTGCTCGCCGAGGCCGGAGGCGGGGTCCTGGACCTCGCCGTTGACCGTGAGGTTCACGAGGTCCTCGAGCTCGGTCTGCTCGAGGCGGCCGGCGACGAAGCCGAGCTTGTGGGCGGCCTGCTCCACGCGCTCCGAGAAGTCACGCTCGTTGAACGTGAAGCGGAGGTCTCCGTACTCCAGGACGTAGTCCTGGCCGGAGTCGTAGTTGCCGCGGCGGGTCGGGTGATCCATCATCGGAAAAGGTCTCTGCCGCCGCCGGTCCTCCCCGCGGCGTCTGCATCTTAGGCGCGGATCCTGCCCGGTCGCCTCTGGTGAACCGGATCTTTCATCGGCCTCGCCCGGGCCGGTCGACAGGGCTGAAACGGATCGCCCGCTCAGCGCAGCTTCCGGGTGATCGCGGCGCTCTGACCGCCCGCCGTGACCTTGATCTTGAGCTTCTTCCCGCGCAGCTTCCCGAGCTTCTTCGCGGCCTGCTTCGTGGCCTTCAGGCGGAGGGTCACGGTGCCCGCGCTGGTTGCGCGCTTCGAACCCTTGGCCACCGTCCTGCCCTTGATCTTCCCGGTCGCCTTGACGGTGCCCGCGGCGCCGACGGTGACCGTGAGCTTCAGGCCCTTCTTCAGGGCCGAGGCCTTGACCTTGGCGGCGAGCGAGAGGCCGGGCTTCGCGGGGCTCTGCGGCTCGGGACCCGGGTCCACGTCCTCGGGCGGCGGCTGCTGGACCGGCAGCGTGCCGCCGCCGATCGACGGCTGCGTGCCGGTCGCGGACATGATCACGGGGGCGCGGGTGAGCGTGCACACGTCGCCCCCGCCGAAGGTCGGCGCGCCGGCGACGACGACGCCGCGGTCGTCGTGCCACGCGACGCTCCTGCCGTCCTGAGACAGGCTGACCTCGCCCGCGACGCCCTGTGTGGGCAGGAGGCAGCTCGCGTCCGCGTTCGCCTGCGTGGGCGGCAGGCCGAGCCCCGGCACCTGGATCATCGCGATCCGGCCCTCCGACTGCGTGCCGCCGTCCCAGGCGACGAGCTCGATGGCAGCGACCTTCCCGTTCGCCGCGACGTCCGTGCGGTTGAGCTCGAAGCCGGTGTCGGTGGTGTCGAGCCAGCCGGTGAAGTCGGTGACGTACGGCGGCTGCCCGCTCGCGTCCTGGACGTTGACCTGGCTTCCCGCCGCCGAGACGACCCGACCCCCGACGGTGGTCGGCCACATCTCGTCGACGATCTTGAACGCGTCGACCACCCAGTTCTTGTCCACGGGCATCACGTACGTGCCCCGCTCGAAGATCTGGTTCGGGTAGAAGCCGGTGGTCGTCGAGTAGCCGTAGACGGCGGTGGTGCCGGCCGGGTTGAGGTCGAGCGAGAGGGGGAAGGCGGGCAGGGTCCAGCTGCCGTTGTCCTGCAGGATCCCCTGGTGGACGACGGCGCCGTCCGCGCCCCAGAGCGTGAAGGTGTTGATCGTCGCGATCTTGCCGTCGGGGCGGCCGACGGCGAGCACGCGGCCGTTGTCGGCCTGGACCGCCTCGCGCCACTTGTACTCCGGGGAGGTGGGCGGGCCGGCGAGCTTCGCCTTGCGGCTGCCGTCGAGCTCGGCGCGCCACACCGCGCCGCCGTCGAGGTAGGAGACCACGGTGGCGCCGGCCGACGGCGCGAGCATGAGGGAGAGGGCGAGCGTCGCCGCGAGAGTGATGAGCCGCATCGGCGCGCAAGCCTTGCGGTTCGGACGATGACATGCAAACCCCGGTCGGGATGGCCCGCCTCACCCCTTCCCGGGGCGAGGATGCTCGGGACGCGACCTAGTGGGGGCATGAGCCCCGATCCCGTCGCCATCCTGGTCGTCGAGGACGATGCCGCGACCCGGACGTTCCTCGCCGACAACCTCACGGCCGACGGCTACGCGCTGCTCACCGCGGGGTGTGTGCGCGACGCCGTGCGCGCCCTCGAGTACCACCGCGTCGACCTCGCGATCCTCGACGTCGGGCTGCCCGGCGACTCGGGGCTCGAGCTCGTCCGGCGGGTGCGGGAGGGCGGGCTGCGGGTCGACCGGCGGCTGCCGCTCATCGTGCTGTCGGGGCGGGCGGGGGACAGCGACCGGGTGCGGAGCTTCGAACGGGGCGCCGATGATTTCGTCGCGAAGCCATACGCGTACGGGGAGCTCCGCCTGCGGGTCGCCGCCGTGCTCCGGCGGAGCGCCGAGCGGCCGGGGGAGGGCCCGCTGCGGGTGGGGGAGCTGGTGCTCGACCCGCTCGCCCGCGAGGTCCGGCTGCGGGGTGCGCGGGTCGCCCTCGCCTCCAAGGAGTTCGCGCTCCTGCGCGCGCTGGCGACGGAGCCGACGCGCGTGTTCACGAAGTCGGAGCTGTTGCGGGACGTCTGGGGGTTCCGGGCGCTGGGCGCGACGCGGACGCTCGACACCCACGCATGCAGGTTGCGCCAGAAGCTCGCGGTCCACGGCGACCGCTACGTCATCAACGTCTGGGGCGTCGGCTACCGGCTCCTCGACGGACCGGTCGGAGAGGACGCCGCGGCGGCGACGGCGGCGGCGCTCGACGGGGAGCCGGCATGACCGCAGACGCCGTCGCCCCCTGGCTGGTCGCGGCGATCGCGGCGGGCGTCTCGCTCCTCACGGCCGCGCGGTTGCGCGGGCGCCTCGGGTTGATCGCCGAGGCGACGCACGAGCTGCGCGGACCGCTGCAGGCGGCGCTGCTCGGCCTCCACGGGATCGCCGCGGTGCCCGGCCCGGGCGCGCGGCGGCTGGCGGCGGTCGAGCTCGAGCTGCGGCGGGCCGGGCTCGCGCTCGACGACCTCGAGGCCGCGCGCGGCGGCCGGCGGCGGGAGGACCGCCTCGTCGCCGTGGACGTGGGCGCGCTGCTCGCGGGCGCCGTCGAGGGCTGGCGGCCGCTGGCGGGTGCCCGCGCGTCCGAGCTGCACTTCGCGCCGCCCGCGACGCGCTTCCTCGTCCGCGCCGACCCGCTCCGGCTCGCCCAGGCGGCGGGGAACCTGGTGGCGAACGCGCTCGAGCACGGGAGCGGTCCCGTCCGCGTGCGCGTCCATGCCACGGCTGCCTATGTGCGCGTCGAGGTCCGCGATCAGGGCCCGGGCCTGCCCGCGCCCGTCGCCGAGCTGGCGACGCGGCGGCGGCACGCCGGCCGCCGCGGCCACGGCCTCGCGATCGCGGGCGAGGTCGCCGCGCGCCACGGCGGGCGGCTGCTCACCGCGCCGGTCGCCGCGGGCGCCTGCGTCGTCCTCGAGCTCCCGCGCCACGACGCGCTGCCCGCCGCGCCGGCGCTCCGCCCGCGCGCGGCCCGCCGGCGGCGGCGCGTGCGGCGATGAGCCGGTCGGCCCGCCGTGGCGGTGATGCCTCGTGAGCCGGCGGCGGCGTGCAGCGGCGCTGCTCGGCCTGGCGGCGGTCCTCGGCGGGCTCGCCGCGTCGGACGTCGCGCGGCGGGAGGCCGCGGTGCGCGCGCAGCTCGGCCCGCTCGTGCCAGTCGTCGTCGCGGGCGGCGACCTCGAGCCCGGGCGCGAGCTCACCGCCCGCGACCTCGCCGTGCGCGAGGTGCCCGAGCGCTACGCGCCCGCGGGGGCGGTGGGGGCGCCGGAGGTGCTCGTCGGCGGCGAGCTCGCGACGCCCGTGCCGCGCGGCGGCGTGATCGGCGAGCACCAGCTCGCGGTCGAGGAGGCGGTGGCGGCACCGCCCGTCGAGCCGGGGGAGCGGGCGGCGGACGTCGTCGGCCTCGGCGCGCCGGACCTCGTCGTCCCGGGCGCGCGGGTCGACGTGCTCGTGACGCGCGACGGGGAGGGCGGGGCGGCGGGGGCGGAGCTCGCGCTCGAGGACGTCGAGGTGCTCGCGGCGCGGCCGGCGCCCGAGGGCGCGCGGGACGACGGGGCGCAGCGGGTCGCGGCGACGCTGCGCGTCAGCGTCCGGGACGCGGTCTACCTCGCGGCGGCCGAGTCGTTCGCGCGTGAGGTGCGGCTGCTGCCGCGGGCCGCGGGCGACCGGGAGCGGGCGGGGGCGGTGGTCGTGGGTCCCGAACTGCGGTAGACGTTGTCCCGCCACCGGCCCCCGGCATACGATGCGCCGGAAATGCGCTTCGCTCCGGACCAGCTCGAGCACCCCATCGTGCAGGCGCCGATGGGCGGCGGGGCGTCGACGCCCGAGCTCGCCGCCGCGGTGAGCGAGGCCGGCGGCCTCGGGTTCCTCGCCGCGGGCTACAAGCAGCCTGATGTGGTGCGGGAGAACGTCGCGGCGGTCCGGGCGCGCACCGGCAAGCCGTTCGGCGTCAACCTCTTCGCGCCCCCGCAGCCCGTCCCCGACCCCGACGCGGTGCGGGAGTACGCCGGGCGGCTCGGGCCCGACGCGGGCGCGCCGCGGCACGACGACGACGGCTGGGAGGAGAAGCTCGCGCTGGTCGCGGAGCTCCGCGTGCCCGTCGTCTCGCTCGCCTTCGGCTGCCCGACGCGCTCGGAGGTCCGGCGGCTGCACGAGGCGGGGATCGCCGTCTGGCCGACGGTGACGACGGCCGACGAGGCGCTCGCCGCCCGCGGCGCCGGCGCCGACGCGCTGGTCGTCCAGGGCGCCGAGGCGGGCGGCCACCGTGCGACGTTCGACGACCAGCAGCCGGTCGACCTCGGGCTCCTCGCCGCGCTCCAGCTCATCGCCGCCGCCCTCGCGGCGCAGGGTGCCACGACCACGGCCGGCATGGGCCACGACGACCTCCGCGGGGCCGATGACCGCGGCGGCCCGCCCACGCTGCCGCTCATCGCCACCGGCGGGATCGCGACCGGGAGGGGCGTCGCCGCCGTGCTCGCCGCCGGCGCGGCCGCCGCGCAGCTCGGCACGGCCTTCATGCGCTGCCCGGAGTCCGCCACCGCCCCCGTGCACAAGGAGGCGCTGACGACCTCGAGCCCGACCGCGCTCACCCGCGCGTTCACCGGCCGCACCGCCCGCGGGATCGTCAACGGCTTCATGCGCGCCCACGACGACGACGCCCCGCTGGGCTACCCCGACGTGCACCACGTCACGGCGCCGCTGCGCGCGGCCGCGCGCGAGCGCGGCGACCCGGACGAGCTGCACCTCTGGGCCGGCCAGGCGCACGCGCTGGCGGAGGAGCTGCCCGCCCCGGTGCTGGTCCGCCGGCTCGCGGCCGATGCGCGAGCCGCCCTGCGCGCGGCGTCCGCACGCGCGCATTAACGAAAGCGACGCGGTCCGAGCCGCTCCGGGAAGCCCTCCAAGGTCCGGCGTGAGCCAGTCCTCTTCATGGCGGCGAGCCTCTCATCCCGATGGCTTCGCTCTCTGCGGCTCGGTGCCGCGTCTAGGAAGACCGTACGTGCCGGACCCGCGACCGCGCAAGACCCGCCATGACGCCGATCCCGCAAACACCGGGAAAATGCTCAACGGCGGCCGATGTGGAGCACCTCGGCCTCGATCTGCTGCTGGCCGTGGGAGCCCGTCCACACCACGCCGGCGGCGCTGACCCAGTCGCCGATCCGCGGCAGCGGCCGCGGCCGCAGCTCGCGCCGCACCGCGATCGCGCTGATCCCCGGCGCCGTGATCCGGCCTCCGGCGAGGACGAAGTGCGCGTCGCCGTCCCCGTCCGGGTCGACGGCCTCGACGTAGAGCACCCGGCCGGTCGCCTCCCGGCACCCGTCGAGTCCCGCGGGGCACCGGGCGCGCTCGACCGAGCGGCGCTCGTGCGGCGCGGCCGACGATGTGGGCGAGGGCGTGGCCGAGGCGCGCGGGGACGGCGCCGGATCGCTCCCGCCACACCCCGCGAGCGCGAGGCAGAAGACCATCAGGGCGATCCGTCGCACGCGGGGAATTCTGGCAGCCGCCTTTCTAGCTGAACGTCTCGAGCGCCGTGTCCATCGACGCCGCGCCCGCCGCGCACTCGCGGCGGGCCCGCTCCGTCGCCAGCCGCGGGCAGCCGTCGCGCGCGAACGCCCCGTCGGTGAGCACCGCCGTCGCCTTCCCCAGCCATTCCCGGCACGCCGTCCGCACGGCGCGGGAGCCGAACCCGTCGCAGCGCGCGACGAGGTCGACCAGCGCCTCGGGCGGCTCGCGCAGCAGGTTCTGCACCTTCGTCCCCCGCACGCACGCGATCGCGTCGGCGTCCGACGCGAGCTCCGCGCAGAGCGCGAGCTGCTCCGCCGGATCCGGCGGCCCGATCACCGCCGCGCCGGTGATGCACGCCGACCGCTGGAGCCCCTCCAGCCGATAGCAGAGCGCGTCGAGGTCCTCCGGCGTCGCGACCGCGAACGCCTCCGGCCGGTTCTCGACCCACGCGCGGTACCAGCACGGCCGCACGAACCGCGCGGGCGCCTTCGCGCACAGCGTCCGCGGGTCGCGGATCGCCTCCTCGGGCGGCTCCGTGTCGTCGTAGCCCGCCATCGCGAACCAGTAGTCGTGGTAGGCGCCCTGCGCGCAGTCCGGCGCCGCCCGCCGGCCGAGGCCGGAGCAGAGGTCGAGCGCCGCGTCGATCCTCGAGCCGTAGACGCGCATTAACGCGTGGCCGAACCCGTGCACGCAGGAGTACTCCTGGTAGCGCGTGCCGGACCCGCCGCACACCCGCGCGACCTCGCCGGGCCGCGACGGGTCGATGTCCGGCGCGACCGCCGTGACCATCCCGTGCGCGAACCCCGCGCTGCAGCCCGGGTCGTTGCTCTGCGGGAGCACGCTCATCAGCGTCCCGAGCTCGAGGCCCGACTCCTCCGCGTACGTCCGCCCGACGGTGTGCATGATCCCGTGGCAGTCCGAGAGCAGCCCGGCACCCTCCTTCCACGCCGCGTCGGCGATCGCCGCCACCACCGGCCGCGGGTCGTCGCGCCCGCGCACGAGCGCCAGGAACGCGTCCGTGTAGCACGCCCGAGCGAGGTCGTCGCCCACGCGCGCGCACTCGTCGAGGTTCGGCACCACCGGCGCCTCCGCCCGCGAGGGAGCGGGGGAAGGCGCCGGGGCCGGTTCGTCCCCGCTGCCGGCCGCGAGGACGACCGCCGCCACCACGGCCGCCGCGCCCGCGAGGGCGACGGCGAGCGCGAGGAGCAGGCGGCGTGTCACGAGGCCAAGGGTGGCAGCGCGCGGCCCGCCCGGAGGACGGGCCGCACGCCACACAGGGGCTACTTGTCCTTGGGACCGGTGATGACGAACTTCTCCTTGCCGTAGGAGACGTTGCCCTTGATGTCCTCCGCGCGCCACTTGACCGTGGTGGTCTCCGTGAACTCGAAGATCTCACCCGGCTCCCGCGGCCCGCTCGCGTCCCACAGCGCCGAGCTCTCGGTCGGCGTGGAGTTGTCGAGCGTGTAGTGGATGACGGACGGCTCGTTCACGAACTCGAACGTCGTCCGGATCTCCGTCCGGCCCGGCCGGCCGTTCGGCATCCGCACCTGCGGCGGCGTCGTGTCGAACGCGTAGTCGTAGGCCGACTCGAGCAGGCCGTAGTTGCCCGCGGCGAACTCGAGCGCCTCGAACTTGCCCTCCGGGTCGTACGGCGGCTGGAAGCCGACGCCGACCTGGGTCGTGCCGCCCGTCGCGAGCTCGCCCGACGCGTGCGCGCTCGCGAGCGGGGTGGTGAGCGTCACGTTCGGCTGCGGGTTCGGCGGGTTGGTTGCCGCGACCGAGGCGACGATCTTCGTCTCCGCGGTGGCGCCCGAGCCGATGACGATCTCGTCACCCGTGTCGAACCCCGTCCGGGTGGCGAGCCGGATCGCCGTCGCACCGGCGGCGGCCGGCTGGCTCAGCGTGGTCGGCCCGAAGATGTCGGCGCCCGTCTCGAACGAGTAGGCGATGACGTCGCGGTTGTACCAGTGCTCGTCCGCGCTGTTGCCTGCGGCCGAGTAGAGGACGTCCGCGATCGGGCCCGTGCGCTCCGGCAGGATCGCCGTGTCGCGCACGCCCTTGATCCGGTTGAGGATGCGGTCGCCGGCGGCGAAGAAGTACTTCTCGATGCCGATGTTGGCGTGCACCGCGTCACCCTCGTCGCGGTTGGGCAGGTACGTGCCGGGCGCCCACATGAAGTAGCCGCCGAACGAGTGGATGTTGTTCGAGAACTTGATGTTCGGGAACGTGTCCGCGATCCAGAGCTCGTTCTTGATCTCCGGCTCCGAAGCCTCCCCCGGTCCGGTGTACACCTCGCTGTTGCACGAGTAGGACGCCCCGATGTACCCGTCGAAGAGCGTGCCGAACGTGTTGTTGCGGTTGAGGTCGACGCCCCACACGTTGCGGGAGCCCGGGTCGTCGTTGGCGTAGGGCAGGCCGGTGCCCGGATTCACCCGCGGCGTCCAGAAGGCGGCAGCGAACGGGTCGTCGGTCTCCTCGCCGCCCTCGGTGCACCAGGTCGTCAGGTTCTTCCGCTGCTGACCGAAGTTGTGCATCGAGTAGTGCGCGCCGTCCGGATTGGACGACGGCAGGATGAAGATGTCCAGGTTGTCGACGAGGCGCTTCGTGGCCGGGTCGATGGCGTAGTTGCGCAGCAGCTGCTCGGCGGTCTCCAGGCACGTCAGCGGCGTGGCCCACTCGCGGGCGTGCTGCTGGCAGTACAGGAAGACGCCGACGCTGTCCGGGTTGCGCTTGCCGATCCGCATGACCGAGTACTGGAACGGCCCGCGCTGGACGTGGGCGTTCGTCGCCGTGGTCAGGAAGTCGGACAGGTTCACGCGCGTCCGCGCCTGGACGATGCCCGCGCCCGCGTTGTTGCGGTACGTCCGCGCCACCATCCGCGCACTGGCCGCCGGGTTCGCGTTGATCGCGGCGACCACCTGGGCCGCCGTGCTGGTCGGCGCGCCGGCCGAGTCGGTCGCCAGGGAGACGGTCAGGTCGTTGCCCGCCACGCTGACGCTCAGCGGCGCGTTCGCCGCGCCCGGGTTGACGAAGGCCGCCGTGAGGTCGTTGCCGCCTTCGTGGCCCCAGGCCCGGGAGGTGAGCACCACCGCGCGCGTCGCCGCGAGCTGGCCTGCGGCGTTGTTCGCGAAGGCGTTGCCCGGGTTGAACGCGTTCCCTTCCATCGTCGCCTGCGCACGGCGCTGGTAGCCGTTCGTCCGGTTCGGCAGGTCGATCATCTGCGCGAGGTTCGGGAACTCCGCCGCGAGGGCGTCGAACCGCGCGTAGACCTCGGTCGGGTCCAGGTAGCGCGTCGTGAAGTCCGACAGGCGGCCGGGCGTCATCGGCGGCAGCCCGCCGTTCAGCCACGGCTCGACGTCGGCCTCCATCGACTCGCCCGTGCTCGAGCCGATGCGGATGCGCGTCGGCGTGCCGACGTCGTCGGTGCTGCTCGCGCCGCCGATGCGGACGAGCTCGCGATGCTCGATGTAGGTGTCCGGCGTCGTGTCCGGGTCGATGTTGACGTTCATCGGCCGCGGCGTGGAGTCGATCGCGGTGCCGTCGCCCTCGTTCCAGGTGAGCGACAGCGTCGGGCCGGTGTAGGCGCCCGTCGCGGGGTCGACCGACGCCGCGCGGGTCTTGGCCTCGACGGACAGGAAGCGCCCGGCGTAGTTCTCGAAGTAGTCCGCGCGGAGGACGACGATCTCGGCGTCCGCGTCCGGCACCTCGGCCTGGGTCGGCTTGCCGGTCGCCGCCACGGCCGCGCGCGTCTCCTTGCGGATCGCGGTCTGCCGCGCCTCGACCTGCTTGCGCCAGGTGTTCGGGCCCTCGATCGTGACGCCGATCTCGTAGCCGGCGTCGGCGAGCTCCTCGATCTGCCCCTCCGTGCCGAACACGGACACGGTCACCGACCCGTCGCCGTTGTTGCGGAGGTAGTGCTCGTTGAACTCGATCCCGTACGTCTCCGCCTCCAGCTGGAGGCGGATCGCCGCCGCCTTGCTCGGCAGGCTCACTTCGACGAGGTTGCGCCCCTGGTTCGGGTCGATGCCTCGCTCGTCGGCGGACGCGGACGCGCCGTAGGCGAGCGCGAGCGCGCACGCCGAGGCGCCGGCGACCAAACGCCGTCTGACACCCATGAGGTCCCTCCTACCTCTCGGATTTTGCGAGCACTGAATCACTTGGGGCGTCCTTCGTCAATTGCTTGACAGCGACTCATGCGCGGCCATATGACTTCGCACAGCACGCGACGTCGAGGTGGAGGGCCTCGTGGTCGCGACCCCATGCAAGGAGGTCCCTCGATGCGTCGGCGTGTCGGCCGTGTGTCAAGCCTTTGCCTCGCGATGGTGTGCGGAGCGCTCCTGAGCGCGCCCGGCGCCTCGGCGGCGATCGAACCACCGTGGTGCGGAACGCCCGAGCCCGACGTCGTCGGCTCGCTGCCCGACGGCAGCAGTCCGACGGACCCCGTCGGCTCGTTCCCGCACATCCCGTACTACGCGATCGGCTGCACGCTCGAGCGCATCCGGTCGGAGAGCGACGGCCGGATGACGGTGGAGGTCATCGGGGCCTCGGCGCTCGGCCGCCCGATGTACGGGGTCACGATCAACGCCCTCGACACGGCGGACCAGCGCAAGGACTTCCACGCGTGGGAGCAGGTGCGCAAGGTGGCGCTGAGCGACCCCGCCAGGGGCCAGGCGCTGATCCGCTCGGCCGGTGACGACATCAAGGTGCCGATCTTCATCCAGGCCGGCATCCACGGCGGGGAGTCGGAAGGCGTCGACGCCTCGATGCGCCTGATCGAGAAGCTGGCGACCACGCCGTACGGGGCGGACCCGGAGGTCGACGCCACGCTGGATCACACGGTGATGGTCTTCAACATCGTGCACAACCCGGACGGTCGCGTGGCCGGCGTGCGCACGAACGGGAACGGGTTCGACCTGAATCGCGACTACCTCACGCAGTCGCAGCCCGAGACCAAGGCCTCGGTCGCGCTGATGCAGAAGTGGATCCCGCCGGAGGTGCTCGACCAGCACGGCTACGTCACCCCGACGCTGATCGAGGCGACGACCAAGCCCCACAACCCGAGCATCGAGTACGACAACTGGCTCAAGTGGAACCAGCCGCGCATCGACGCCAACGAGGCGGCGATGGCGGCGGAGGGCTACGACATCACGCGCCCTGTCAACGACTGGTGCTCCGACGGCAGCGAGCCGGATCCGGGCGAGCTCTGCCCGGATGGCGCCATGCCCGGACCGGCGGAGGCCGAGAGCTGGGACGACTGGGGTCCGTTCTACACCGCGATGTACGCACAGCACGTCGGCCTTGACTCGTCCACGGTCGAGATGTGCAACAGCGTGACGCTCTGCGGCGGCCGCCTCGGCGCCCGCGAGGCCCAGCGCATCGTGGCCGAGTCGACGATCGAATTCGTCATCGCCAACCGCGACGACATGCTCTTCGACATGCTCGAGAACTACCGCCGCGGCGTGACGAACGCCGCGCGGCCGGAGTGCTGCCCGCCGCCGTTCGACGTGGACAACAACTGGATGCTCGAGTACCCGGAGGCCTACGTCATCCCGCGCGGCGCCGGCCAGCGGAGCGACGCGGAGGCCAACCGCCTCGTCGAGTGGATGCTGTTCAACGGCATCGAGGTCGAGGAGCTCAAGCAGGGCTACACAGCCGGCGGCCAGACGTTCGAGAAGGGCTCCTATGTCGTGCCGATGGCGCAGGCCCGCCGCGGCCTCGCCGACACGGCACTGCGGATCGGCGTCGACATCTCCGATCGCATCTCGATCCTCTACGCGCCGCCCGCGGCGTGGAGCCACGGCTACCTGTGGGGCGCCGACGTGGTCACGATCGACCGCGGCACCGGCTTCTCGCCGCAGACGAACCGCGTGCTGAGGCCCACGCAGATCAACACGGGCGGCGTCGAGCCGGGGACGGCCTCGGCGTACGCGCTCGAGGTCGACTCGCCGACCGCGGTGCGCACGCTCAACTCGCTCCTGGGCGAGGGCGTGCCGGTGCGGCTGGCGACGGCGCCGGTGACCGGCGCGACAGGCGGCACGGTGCCGGCCGGCAGCGCGATCTTCGCCGCCGACCCGGCGACGAAGAACAAGCTCTCGGCCGCGGGTCGCGCCGCGGGGCTCCGCTTCCTGCGGGTCTCGGGCACGCTCCCGGCGCTCGAGCCGATCGATCGCGGGCCGCGGATCGCGGTGTTCGCCAACGCGGTCGACCAGAACCTCTGGTCGCTGCGCAACCTCGGCTTCGTGGCCGACCCGGTCGGGACGACGATCCTGAACGCGGGCGCCGAGAACCAGCTCGACAACTACGACATCGTGTTCAGCGCGGCCGGATGGCCGGGCGCGGCGAACGCGGCGACGCGGACGAAGCTGACGGCGTTCTTCAACGCCGGCGGCGGCTACATCGGCGTGGGCGCCAACGGCGCCGCGTTCCTCACGACGGGCGGGCTCGTCACGGGCCTCACCGCCGCGACCCGGGCCGGCAGCGGCCGGAGCGGCATCGTGTACTGGAACAACACGGGCGGGGCGTCGAGCCCGATCACCGGCGCCTACCCGGCCACGGACACCGCGATCATGGACCCGCCGACGTGGCTCACGGCGGTTCCGGCGTCGTTCTCGGTCGACGGGCGCCTGCCCGCGAGCGACTTCTTCGCCGCGGGCCTGTGGCTCCAGGACGCGCAGTCCGCGACCGCGGGCGGCTCGGCGGTCGTGGCGCACGGCCCGTCGGCCTCCGGCTCGGCGCGGCTCTCCGTGTTCGCGATGAACCCGCTCTACCGGGCGGATCCCGAGCGCGAGTGGCCGATGCTCGCGAGCGCCGCCTACTGGGGCGACAAGTAGCGCACTGATCGCGGGGGAGGGGGCGAGTTCAGGCTCGCCCCCTCCTACCCGGTGTGTGGATGACGCCCTCGACACCCTCGCCGGTGCCTTGCGCGACCGTCTCGTGGACGGGGCGGGGGAGGCGGCGGGCGGTGACGACCCCGCGGAACGGATCGCCGGGCTGGTGGAGCGCGAGGCGGGGGTGCTCGACCCGGGGACGCGGTCGGCGCTCGCCGCGCGGGTGGCCGAGCGCGCCGTCGGGCTCGGGCCGCTGGAGCCGTTCCTCCGCGACGGGGCGGTGGACGAGATCATGGTCTGCGGGACCGGGCCGGTGTGGGTCGAGCGGGGTGGCCGGCTCGAGTCGACCGCGGCGAGGTTCGCGAGCGAGGCCGAGCTGCGGCACGCGATCGAGCGCATCCTCGCGCCGCTCGGGCGGCGGGCCGACGAGTCGGAGCCGCTGGCCGACGCCCGGCTGCCGGACGGCTCCCGCGTGCACGTCGTGCTCCCGCCCTTGGCCCTGGACGGGCCGGTCCTGACGATCCGCCGCTTCCGGCCGCGCGGGTTCGCGCCCGCCGATCTCGTCGCGGCGGGGACGCTGGCCGCGCCGCTGCTCGAGTTCCTCGGCCGGGCCGTCCGCGCGCGGTGCACGGTGCTGATCTGCGGCGGGACTGGCTCGGGGAAGACGACGACGCTCGGGGCGCTGGCCGGGTTCGCCGACCCGGGCGAGCGGATCGTGACGATCGAGGACGCGGCCGAGTTGCGGCTGCCGCTCCCGCACGTCGTCCGGCTCGAGGCGCGGCCGCCCAACGTCGAGGGCCGCGGCGAGGTCACGATCCGTCGGTTGGTCAAGAACGCGCTCCGCATGCGCCCCGACCGGCTGGTCGTGGGGGAGGTGCGAGGGCCGGAGGCGCTCGACCTGCTGCTCGCGATGGGCACCGGGCACGCCGGCTCGCTCTGCACCATCCACGCGGGCAGTGCCGCGGAAGCCCTCCGGCGGCTCGAGACGCTCGCGCTGATGGCCGACGTCGGCCTCCCGCTGGCGGCGATCCGCGAGCAGGTCGCGGAGGCGATCGACCTCGTCGTCCGCCAGGAACGGGGCGCCGACGGC
>JBEVIG010000049.1:0-20279 GCA_040510855.1 Solirubrobacteraceae bacterium | reverse complement strand
CTTGCCGGTGCCGGGCGGGCCGATCAGGGTGAGGATGGCGCCGGACCGGCGGTCCTCCTCGATGCCGCGCTCGACGCGCAGCTTCTTGACGGCCAGGTACTCGACGATGCGGTCCTTGACGTCCTCGAGGCCGGCGTGGTCGGCGTCCAGCACCTCGCGTGCGTGCACGGGCTCGAGCATCTCGTCGGACTTCTTGGACCACGGCACGGCGACGAGCCAGTCGAGGTACGAGCGGATCGTGCCGGCCTCGGCCGACTGCTCGCCCATGCGCTCGAGCCGCCCGAGCTCCTTGTCGGCCTGCTCGCGCACCTCGTCCGGCATGCCGGCCTCGGCGATCTTCGCGCGGTACTCCTCGACGACCGAGGCGGAGTCCTCGCCCAGCTCGCGCTGGATCGACTCCATCTGCTTGCGGAGGAAGTACTCGCGCTGCTGCTGCTCGGCGCCCTCGCGGACGTCCTCGCGGATCTTGCGGCGCAGCTGCAGCTCGACGAGCCGCTCGCGCTGGATCGTGACGGCGAGCTCCAGGCGCTCCGTGACGTCGAGCGTCTCGAGGACCTGGACCTTCTGCTCGAACGTGACGTCGGGCGCGTAGCCGATCGTGTCGGCGAGCGCGCCGGGCTCGACGATCGCGCGCAGGAACTGCGCCACGCGCTCGTCGGCGCCGCGCTCGTCGAGGATCTCCTCGACGACCGCGCGGTACTCGCGCTCGGCGTTGCGGGTGCGGCCGTCGACGGGGACGTCGTCGGCCGACTCGGTCACCTCGATGCGGAGGCGGCCGGCGTGATCGGTGTGCGCCGCGCCCGCGACGCCGCGGGTGACGCCGGAGAGGGTGACGGCACGGCCGCCGCCGGGCAGCCGCACGCGGTCGGTGACCTCGGCGATCGTGCCGACCTTGGCGAACGCGCCGTCATGGCGCGGGATGAGCAGGACGCGGTCCTCGTCGCCCGCATCGACGGGAAGGGTCACATCCATCGTGGGGAAGACGACCGTGTCGTCGAGGGGGATGAGGAGAAGGGAGGTCATGTGGGAAGCTTTCTCCGCGCTAGCGACTTACGAATGGTGCGTAAGGTAGCAGCGAGGACGCTCCCGCACAACCCCTCTGAACGCGTCATCTTAGTCGGACGCACTGAGATCTACTACGAGGCCGCCGCTGAGGGTAAAGTGAATGCCATGCCTGTCTTCCCGATCCTCGTCGACGCCTGGCAGTTCGAATGCTGCGGCGAGCCGTTCGCCGTCGGCGACACGGTGAGCTTCCCGCTCGAGCTGCTCCCGCCCGACCGCTTCTCGCGCGAGCTCCACGTGGAGCTGCGCGGCGCCGCCCCCGCGGGCGCGGTGCGCCTCGACGAGGGCGGCTCGCGCCAGCTGCTGCGCACCGGCGCGCTGATCGTGGCGGCAGGGGATTCCGGGCAGCCGGCGGGCGTCCTGCACGAGGATCGACACGGCGGGCTGCCCGACTCCATGCCGCGGACGACCGGCGTGGCCGAGCGGATCTCCGTCGGCCGCGTGCTCTACCGCCGCGAGGAGGAGGGCGAGGACTGGGTCCCGGTCCCGGGCTCGATGATCCTCGAGCCCGTCGAGCGGACGCCCGAGGGCTTCGACAAGGACCCCGAGGGCAAGGAGCCGCCCTGGGGCGAGGCCGGGATGGTCGTCCACCTGCGCGTGGACTAGCGCGGCCGCACGGGCGTAGTGTCCGTGCCGTGGACGCGCTGCTGACGGGCCCCGCCTGGCGGATGGCCGAGGCGGTCCGCGCCGGGACGATCTCGCCGCGCGAGCTGGTCACGGCGCAGATCGCGCGCGTCGAGGCGCTGAACCCGGCGATCAACGCCATCGTCGTGCCGCGCTTCGAGCAGGCGCTCGAGGAGGCCGCGCGGAGCGAGCGGGCGCCGGATGCGCCGCTGCGCGGCGTGCCGTTCACCGTCAAGGAGTGCATCCCGGTCGCGGGACTGCCGTGCACGGCGGGCTCCGAGCGGTTCGCGGACGTGCGGCCCGAGGCCGACGCCGCCCCGGTGGCCCGGCTGCGCGAGGCGGGCGCGATCCTGATCGGCAAGACCAATCTCTCCGAGCTCGCGGCGCACCCCGACTCGGTGAACCCGCGCTACGGCGCGACCCGCAACCCGCATGCCCCCGACCGCACGGCGGGCGGCTCCTCGGGCGGCGAGGCGGCCGCGCTCGCGCTCGGCCTGAGCGCGCTCGGCCTGGGCTCGGACCTCGGCGGCTCCGTGCGCTGGCCGGCGCATGCCTGCGGCGTCGTCGGCCTGCGGGCGAGCCGGGGCGCCGTGCCGTCGGCCGAGCACGTCCCGCCGCCGGTCACGCCGGGGTTCGCGCGCTGGGGCGCGATCGGGCCGCTCAGCCGCTGCGTGCACGACGCGGGCCTCGCCCTCACGCTGCTCGCGCGCCCGTGGCCCGAGCGCGACCCCGACGCGCTGCTCGGGCTCCGCTTCGCCCCGGAGGGGCCTCCGCCGCTCGTCGCGTGGTTCGGCACGGACGGGCTGCAGCCGGTGGCCGGGGCGATCCGCGCCGCCGTGCGCCGCGCCGCCGGCGCGCTCGCCGCCGCCGGGCACGAGGTCGTCGAGGCGGCCCCGCCCGACGCCGCCGCGATCCGCGCCGCCTTCGACGCCGTGCTCGAAGCCGAGGCGGCGGCGCTCACGGGCGGCGCCCCGCTGCCGCCGGGGTACCTCGGCGCGTGGACGCAACTGCGCGCGCTGGAGCGGCGCGCGCACGCCTGGATGGCCGAGCACCCCATCGTCGTCGCGCCCGTCGCGCCAGTCCCCGCGTTCCCGCTCGGCGGGGCATTCGACGACGTGCGCGCGGACGGCGAGCCGCTGCGGCCGGGCGGCAAGCTGACGATCTGCACGTGGGCCAACGTCTCCGGGCTGCCGTCGATCGCGCTCCCGGCGGGCCTCGACGCCGACGGACTGCCCGTCGGCGTCCAGCTCATCGGGCGGATCGGGCACGACCGCGAGCTGCTCGCCGTCGCCGCGACCGTCGAGGCGGCGCTCGGGCCGCGGCCGGTCCCTGACGAGGCGGCGCTCCGCTGAGTCAGCGCGGGAGCGCCCAGCGCCAGGTGGCGCGGCCGTGCTCGAGCGCGTCGCCGTCGAAGGCGAAGCCGAGCTTGCCGAGGATGTGGTTCGAGGCGTTGTGCTCGGGGAGCGTGTGGGCGATCACGCGCCGGACGGCGGGGTCGGCGAAGGCCTCCGCGACCATCGCCCGCGCGGCGTCCGTGGCGAGGCCGCGCCCGCGGCGGCCGGCGGCGATCTCGTAGCCGATCTCGACCGTTCCGTCGGCGCCCGGCGGGCCCTTGTAGCCGCCCCAGCCGACGAGCTCGAGCGCGGGCGGCTCGCCCGCGACGAAGAGGCAGGTGCCCCAGCGCGGGTCGCCCGGGTCGGCGGCGAGCTTGTCGCGCGTGTGCTCGAGCGCGCCCGTGAACGTCACCCAGCCGGGCGCGACGGGATGGCCGAGCCGCGCCGCGAGCGCGTCGTCGCCCGCGATCGCCGCGTCGAGCAGCCCGAGATCCGCGCGGACGAGCCTCACCGCGGCGGCATCCGCAGAGCGCCGTCGAGGCGCACGACCTCGCCGTTGAGCATCGTGTTCTCGACCATGTGCGCGGCGAGTGCCGCGTACTCGCCCGGGTGACCGAGCCGCGCGGGGTGGGGGACCTGCGCGCCGAGCGCCTCGCGCGCCTCGTCGGGCAGCCCGGCGAGCAGCGGGGTGTCGAACAGCCCCGGCGCGATCGTGCAGACGCGGATCCGGCTGGCCGAGAGGTCGCGCGCGGCCGGCAGCGTCATGCCCACGACGCCGCCCTTCGACGCGGCGTAGGCGATCTGGCCGATCTGGCCGTCGTAGGCCGCGATCGACGCCGTCATGACGATCACGCCGCGCTCCCCGCCCGCATCGGGCTCGTTCGCGAGCATCGCCGCCGCGGCGGCCCGCAGCACGTGGAAGGAGCCGAGGAGGTTGATGCCGACGACCGTGTGGAACGGCTCGACCGCGTGCGGCCCGCGCTTGCCCGCCGTCTTCTCCGCCCAGCCGACGCCCGCGCACGTCACGGCGACGCGCAGCTCGCCGCCGTCGCGCGCGGCGAGCACCGCCTCGTCGACCTGGTGCGGGTCGGTGACGTCGCAGCGCACGAACCGCGCGCCGAGATCGCCCGCGAAGGCCTGGCCGCGCTCCTCGTTGACGTCGGCGATCGTGACCGCCGCGCCGCCATCGACCAGCCGCCGGGCGGTGGCGGCGCCCAGCCCGGACGCGCCGCCGACGACCAGCGCCCTCGCTCCCTGGATCTCCATGCGTGCGGACCCTAATGGAGCCGGCCGCTCGCCACGTCGCGCCACGCGGCGGCGATCGCGGAGGCCGAGCGGTCGGCGTCCTCGTCGGTGGTCTGCCAGCCCGAGACGGAGATGCGCATCGCCGCGCGGCCGTGCCAGCGGGTGCCGCCGAGCCAGCACGTGCCCTCCTGCTGCACCCGGGCGATCACCGCGTCCGTGGCCGCGTCGTCGTCGCCGAAGCGCGCGAGCGCCTGGTTGAGCACGACGTCGTTGAGGATCGCCACGCCCGGCTCGGCGGCGAGCCGGCCGGCGATCCGCGCCGCGAGGCGGCAGTCGCGCTCGACGAGGTCGGCGACGCCGTCCCGGCCGAGGGAGCGCAGCGCCGCCCACATCGGGAACGCGCGGGCGCGGCGCGAGGCCTCCGGCGCCCAGTCGCCGCCGTTGCGCTCCGCCTCGCCCGCGACGGTGAGGTAGGCGCCGGTGAGCGCGAGCGACCCGGAGAGCGCGCCGGGGTCGCGGACGATGGCCAGCGCGCCGTCGTAGGGGACGTTGAGCCACTTGTGGGCGTCGAGCGCCCAGGAGTCCGCCGCGTCGACGCCCGCGCACAGGTGCGCGCGCTCCGGGGCGGCCGCCGCCCACAGCCCGAACGCGCCGTCCACGTGCAGCCACGCGCCGCGCTCCGCGCAGGCCGCGGCGATCTCGGGGAACGGGTCGAAGGCGCCCGAGTTCACGTTGCCCGCCTGCGCGCAGACGATCGCCGGCCCGTCGCCGAGCTCCGCGCGCAGCGCGGCCGCGTCCATCCGGCCCCGGTCGTCGGCGGGCACCCGGATCACGGTGTCGCGCCCGAAGCCGAGCAGCCGGAGCGCGTTGAAGACGGTCGAGTGCGTCTCGGCGTGGGCGATCACGCGGATCTCCGGCGCGCCGGCGAGGCCCCGGGCCTCGACGTCCCACCCCGCGTCGCGCAGCACGCCGTGGCGCGCGGCGGCCAGTGCGGAGACGTTGGCCATCTGGGCGCCGGTCACGAGGCCGAAGCCGGCGTGCGGCGGGAGGCCGAGCAGGTCGATCACCCAGCGGCCGACGGTCTGCTCGGCGGCCGCGGCGGCGGGCGACATCGAGTGCAGCCCGGCGTTCTGGTCCCATGCGGAGGTGAGCCAGTCGGCCCCGAGCGCGGCGGGCAGCGCCCCGCCGGTGACGAAGCCGAAGTAGCGCGGGCCTGCGCTCGCGACGAGGCCGGGCTCGGCGGCCGCGGCGAGCTCGCGGACGACCTCGGCGGGGTCGGCGCCCTCGCGGGGGAGCTCCCGCCGCAGCGCGGCCGGGTCGCCGGCGGCGCGGACCGGGCGCTCGCGCAGCGTCGCCAGGTAGGCGGCGGCGAGCTCGTGCGCGGCGTCGAGGTGCTCGGTCACAGGCGGTAGCGGAGGTAGAGCTCGTCCCCGTGGCGCAGCACCCAGGCGAGCTCCATCGTCAGGGGATCCGGCAGGTCCTCGCCTTCCACGATCCGCGGCGCGTCGGCATTCCCGGCGAGCAGCGGCGAGAGCGTCAGGAACAGCTCGTCGACGAGGCCCGCAGCGAGCAGGGCGCGGTTGAGCGTCGGCCCGCCCTCGCACAGGAGCGCGCGGACGCCGCGGGCGCGGAGGTCGGCCAGCGCGGCGGCCGGCGACGGGTCGCCGAGGTGGACGACCTCCAGGTCGGCCGCCACCGCCGGCGCGTCCGCGTCGCTGCCCGTGTAGACGAGCACGGGCTGCCCGGCGGCCGCGAAGAGCCCCGCGTCCCACGGCAGGTCGAGCGACCGGGAGATGACCACGGCGGCGGGGGTCGCCGGCAGCCCGGCCGCCTCGCGGCGCGCGACGCGCTCGGCGTTGCCGACCAGCCGCCCGTAGCCCTCGGCGCGCAGCGTGCCCGGCCCGAGCAGCACCGCGTCGGCCAGCGTCCGCAGCTCCGTGAGCAGCAGCGTGTCGGTCTCGGAGCCGAGGGCGTGGCTGCGGCCCTCGATCGCCGCCCGCCCGTCGGCGGTCGTGACCATGTTCAGGTAGACGAACGGGCGGTCCGCGTGAGCGCGCTCGCGCGGTCGGACCTCCGCGAGCCATTCCTGCGGCGGGCGCTCACCCGCCGGATCCAGCCGCGCGAGCATGGCAGCCCTCCAGGTGGTCGTCGACGAGCCCGCAGGCCTGCATCCCCGCGTACGCGGTCGTCGGGCCGACGAAGCGGAAGCCCCGGCGCTTGAGCTCCTTCGCGAGCGCCGTGGACTCGGGCGTGACGGCGGGGACGTCCGCGTACGAGCGCGGCGCCGGGCGGTCCGGCGGCGCGAACGACCAGATCAGCGCGTCGAGGTCGTCGACCTCGGCGGCCGCGCGGGCGTTGGCGATCGCCGCCTCGATCTTGGCGCGGTTGCGCACGATCCCGGTGTCGGCCATCAGCCGCTCGACGTCGGTCTCGGTGAAGGCGGCGACCGCGGAGATGCGGAAGCCGGCGAAGGCGGCGCGGAAGTTCTCCCGCTTGCGGAGGATCGTCAGCCACGAGAGGCCGGACTGGAACGCCTCCAGGCAGAGCCGCTCGTAGAGCGCGTCGGCGCCGTGGACCGGACGACCCCACTCGTGGTCGTGGTAGTGCGCGTAGTCGGGCGTGCTCGCGCCCCAGGCGCAGCGCGCCAGCCCGTCCTCGCCCACGACCAGGTCAGTCATCGGCCGGGGACGATAATGCGCCGCATGCCGACCCCGATCGATTTCGCCGACATCGCGTTCAGCAGGACCGCCTTCCTCTTCCAGGGCGGGGAGCAGGCCGACATCTCGATCTTCGTCGTGCGGACGCCGCCGGGCAAGGGGGTCGGGCTCCACGTCCATCCCTACGCGGAGACGTTCGTCCTGCTCGAGGGGCGCGGCCTCTGGACCGCCGGCGAGGAGACGGTCGAGCTGAGCCCCGACCAGATCCTGGTGGTGCCGCCGGAGACGCCGCACGGGTTCGAGAACACGGGCGACACGCCCCTGCTCGTGGTCTCCGTGCACGACAGCGGCGTGATGCAGCAGCGGTTCCTGGACGAGTAGGGTCCGGGCATGAGCAGCACGCCCGATCGCAACCTCGCGCTGGAGCTCGTGCGCGTCACCGAAGCCGCCGCCCTCGGCGCCGCCCGCTGGATCGGCCGCGGCGACAAGGAGGCGGCCGACCAGGCCGCCGTGGACGGCATGCACGCCGTCCTCCACACGATCCGGATGGACGGCGTGGTGGTGATCGGCGAGGGGGAGAAGGACGAGGCCCCGATGCTGCACAACGGCGAGCACGTCGGCGACGGCACGCCGCCGGAGGTGGAGATCGCCGTCGACCCGCTGGAGGGCACGCGCCTGTGCGCGCTCGGGATGCCGAGCGCGATCGCGGTCATCGCGCTCGCCGAGCGCGGGGCGATGTTCGACCCGGGCCCGATCGTCTACATGGAGAAGATGGCCGCGGGCGAGCAGTTCGCGGACCTGCTCGACCTCGACAAGCCGCTGGGGGCGATCGTCGAGGCGATCGCGGAGCGCAAGGGCTCCGAGCCCAACAACGTGATGGCGGTCGTGCTCGACCGTCCGCGCCACGAGGAGGGCATCGCCGCGATCCGCGCCGCCGGCGGGCGCTGCCAGCTCATCACGGACGGCGACGTCTCGGGCGCGTTGAACGCATGTGCGCCCGACCGGGCGGCCGACTTCCTCTGGGGCATCGGCGGCACGCCGGAGGGCGTGATCAGCGCCGCGGCGATCAAGTGCATCGGCGGCGCGCTCGTCGGCCGGCTCAACCCGCGCGACGACGCCGAGCGCAAGGCCGCGGAGGATGCGGGCTACGACCTCGGGCGCGTGCTCACGCACGACGACCTGGTCAAGGGCGAGGACGTCTTCTTCTCCGCGACGGGGGTGACCGACGGCGACGTGCTCCAGGGCGTCCGCTACGAGGGCTCCCGCGGGGCGAGCACCGAGTCGCTCGTGATGCGCTCCCGCTCCGGGACGGTCCGCCGCATCCAGTCGCGGCACGACCGCACGAAGCTGCGCGAGCTGACGGGCTACGCGCGCGGCTGAGCGGAGCGCGCCGGTGGCCGGTGACGTGCCGGAGTACACGATCCGCGGCGGCCGGGCGGACGCCGGGCGGCTCGCCCGGCAGGCGAGCGTCATGGCGATCGCGACGGCCGGGTTCCTCGCGCGAACCGGCGTGGCGGACGGCTGGGCGTGCCTGGACGTCGGCTGCGGGGACGGGCAGGTGACGTTGACGCTCGCGCGCCTGGTGGGGCCGGGCGGCGAGGCCGTGGGCATCGACCTCGACGAGGACGCGCTCGCGATCGCGCGCGACGCGGCGGGCGCGGCCGGGCTGCGCGCCGAGTTCGCCCGCGGCGACGCGACCGAGCCGTTCCGCCGGGACGCCTTCGACCTCGCCTACGCGCGCCTGCTGCTCAGCCACCTCGCGGAGCCGGTCGCGGCGCTGCGCGCGATGTCCGCGGCCGTCCGCCCCGGGGGACGGGTGGCGGTCGAGGACCTCTTCACGGGCACGCTGCGCGCCGAGCCGCCCGCCCCGGCCCTCGCCCGCGTGCAGGAGCTCTACAGCGCGACGGTGCGGGCCCACGGCGGCGACCCGACGATCGGTCCGCGGCTGCCGGCGCTGCTCGCCCGCGCCGGGCTCGAGGACATCCACGAGACCACCGTCGAGAACCCGATGACCAGGGTCGAGGACAAGCTGTTCATCGCGCAGCTCGTGGAGAACATGCGCGAGGCGATCATGGCGAGCACGACCGCCACCGCGGGCGAGCTGGACGAGCTCCGCGCGGAGGTCGAGGGCGCCGCGCGCGACCCCGGGCGCGTGTTCTTCCAGGCCCGGATCCACCAGGTCCACGGCAGGCGGCCGGCCGGATGAGCGGCAGGCTCCGCCCCGCGACGCCGGAGGATCGCCCCCTCGCCATCGCGCTCGGCCTCGCAGAGGACGCGGCGTGGTCGGGCGCCGAGCCCGTGTCGGAGGAGGAGGCCGCCGAGTTCGTCGACTCCTACGAGCCCGGGGTCGTGTTCGAGCTCGAGGGCCGCGTCGCCGGGTACGCGGGGACACGCGAGGGCGGGGCGCTCCTGCTCGCCGACCCGGCGGTCGCGCTCCCGGCCGTGGAGGCGCTCGCCGCCTGGCTCGGCGAGCGCGGGCACCGCCGGATCGAGACCTACGAGCGCGACACGGAGCGGATCGCGTGGCTCGAGGCGCACGGCTACCGACACCTCCACTCCGCGTTCGACCTGCACCGCGACGTCGAGCCGCCGCCCCCGGCGCCGCAGTGGCCGGAGGCTATCGAGCTGCGGCGCTACGACGCCGCCGCAGACGCCGAGGCGGTCCATGCGCTGATCTACGTCGACGCGGCGTGGGCAGAGGTGCCCGGGCACGTCGGACGCCCGCTCGAGAAGTGGCAGGCGGGGATGGCCGGGTACCGCGCCTGGGTCGCGCGCCGCGACGGCCGGCCCGTCGGCATGGTCGCGGGCCGCGTGTTCGAGGACGGGCGGGGGTGGGTCGAGCAGCTCGCCGTCGCGCGCGACGCCCGCGGCCAGGGCCTCGGCCGCGCCCTGCTGCTGCACTCCCTGATCGAGCTGGCCGGCCAGGGCGCGACCTCGCTCGCGCTCGGCGTCCAGGGCGCGAACGAGACGGCCATCCGCCTCTATCGCGACATCGGCTTCCGGGTCGACCGCGCATGGCGGAGCTACGCGCTGCCGGATTGAGCATCGGTGAGCGCCGGGGAATGGACCCGGCGCCTCGTGCGTCCTCGAGGGCGACCCCCAAGCTCTCCAGGAGGACCCAAGGTGTCATCGAAGTGGAAGTGCTCCATCCCGGTCGCCGGTGCGGCCGCGGCGGCGGCGCTGGCGTTCCCCGGCATCGCGAGTGCGGCCGTGAACGCGAACGTCGCGGCCGGCGTGCTCACCGTGACCGGCGAGGGCGCCGACGCGATCACCATCTCGTGCGATGCGGGCGGCCACGTCGCGGTCGCGAACGCCGCGCTGCCGGCCACCGACTGCTCCGCGATCACGGCGATCGACGTGACCGGCGGCGACGGCGCCGGCGTGATCACGCTCACCGGCGTCACGGCCGCGGCCTACCCCGCGCTGACGCAGACGACGATCGACGGCGGCGCCGGCAACGACCAGATCTTCGGCAGCGAGAAGGTCGACGACATGCACGGCGGTGCAGGCGACGACCAGATCATCGGCGACGACAACCCGGCCGGCACGCGCGACGTGTTCGCGGGCGAGGCGGGCGACGACCTGCTGATCTGGCGCGGCGGCGAGGACGACGACACGATGGACGGCGGCGACGGCGCCGACACGGTCCAGGTGCAGGGCGCGGGTGCTCCCGAGGCCTTCACGATCAAGCCGTCGACGACGGCGGGCCGCGTCATCTTCGACCGCCTCGCGACGCCCGGCCCGGGCCCGTTCAACCTCGACATCGGGACGACCGAGACGCTCGACCTCAACGCGGGCGGCGGCGACGACACGCTCGCCACCGAGGTCGGCACCGGCCCCGGCTTCAAGCTCGACGTCAGCGGCGGCGACGGCAACGACGTCCTCGACGCCGGCGATGCGGCCGACCTGATCCTCGGCGACGCCGGCAACGACGCGATCACGCCCGACGACAACCCGGCCGGCACGCGCGACATCGCGCAGGGCGGGGACGGCGACGACATCCTGACCTGGAACGGCGGCGACGACGACGACGTCAACGACGGCGGCGCCGGCAACGACACCGTGGTCGTCAACGGCGCCGGCGCGCCCGAGGCGTTCACGCTCAACGCGTCCGCCACGCCCGGCCACGCCACGTTCGATCGTGCCGCGACCCCCGGCCCCGGTCCGTTCAACATCGACATCGTCACGTCCGAGGTGCTCGACCTGCGGGCCAACGGCGGCGACGACACGTTCGGCTCCGACGGCGAGATCGCCGCGCTCGGGCTCCGCGCGAACGTCACGGGCGGCGACGGCAACGACGTCCTCGACGGGACGAACGCGGCCGACCTGCTCGACGGCGGCGCCGGCGACGACCGGATCACGCCCGACGACAACCCGGCCGGCACGCGCGACGACGCGCGCGGCGGCGACGGGAACGACACGATCGTGTGGAACGGCGGCGACGACGACGACACCAACGAGGGCGGCGCCGGCGACGACGTCTCGCTCATCAACGGCGCGACGGCGGACGAGCGGTTCACGATCAAGCCCTCGGCGACGGACGGCCGCGTGCTGTTCGACCGCCTCGCCACGCCGGGCCCGGGTCCGTTCAACGTCGACATCGGCACCACGGAGACGCTCCAGCTCGAGGCCAACGCCGGGAACGACCGGGTCAAGGGCGCGAAGGGCGTCGCCGGCCGCATCAGCACCGTGATCAACGCGGGCGACGGCAACGACATCGTCAAGGGCACCGACGCCGAGGACGCGATCAGCCTCGGCAAGGGCAACGACATCGCGAAGACGATCGACAAGGCCGAGGACACGGTCTCCTGCGACCAGGGCATCGACCTCGCGCTCGTCGACCGGCGCGACTTCCTGCGCCAGTGCGAGCTCGTCATCGGCGGCCTGCCGCGGGTGGCGATCAAGGGCAAGCCGCAGCTCGAGGGCGACAGCGCCGCGGTGCGCCTGAAGTGCGTCGCCACGCAGAAGTGCCGCAGCGTCGTGAAGCTCAAGGCCGGCGGCAAGACGCTCGGCCGCGGCAAGGCGACGATGAAGCGCAACAAGACGAAGACCGTGGACGTCGAGCTCAACCGGCGCGGCCTCCGCAGCCTCTCCGCGGGCGACCGCGTGAAGGTGCAGGTCGTCTCGAAGGACAACCGCGGCAACGGCTGGCGGTCGCAGAAGACCGTCCGCGTCGCCTAGCGGCGGCACGAAGTTCACCCGGGTGAACGGGGCGCGTCACTGTTGACGCGCCCCGCCGGGGCATGGGAACGTCGCGGGGTGAGCGGCCCCGGCGACGACGACGAGGCGTTGCTGGAGGAGCTGTGGGCGACGCCTGTCGGGCGCCGCTGGCTCCTCAAGGCGGGCGTCGGGTCGGCCGTCGCGCTCGGGCTCGGCGCGCACGCCGCGCCCGCCGCGGGCCGGAAGCGGAAGCGGCGCCAGGGGCCGAGGACGGAGACCGCGGAGCTGCACTTCACGCTCGGGCACCTGCGCGGCGTGTCGGGCCTGACGCTGAAGGCCAACGGGCAGCGGCTGCCGCTGAAGCGGCACACGAAGGCCTCGCGGGCGGCGCTGCGCGAGCGCGGCGGCCTCTGGGCCGCGGCCGACCTGTCGAAGCTGTCGCATCACGTCGCCGGCGTGCAGCTGCCCGGCGACCGCGCGATCGCGATCGCCGTGCACGGGCGCCAGGGCGGGCGCGACGTGGTCGCCGCGGAGATGATCCGCGTGCCGGAGCACGCGACCCGCCGGCTGGCCCGCGCGACGCGCCGCATCCACGGTTCCTACACGCCGCTGCTGGGCTCGCGCAAGCGGCTGGCGGAGCTCGGGCTCAAGCGCTCGGACGTGCGCTCGGCGACGCACGTGGCGCAGCTCGAGGTGGTCGTCACGCCGGCGCAGATCGCCCTCGGCATGGTGATGAAGCATCCGAACGTCGCCACGGTCGACCCGACGGCCGCGGGGATCACGAAGGGCGTGCTCGGCGCCGATTCCGCGGTCGGCGACCTCGCGACGAAGATCGCCCAGATGCAGAAGGCGGGCGACCCGTTCGCCACCCTGCCGAAGGCCGTCGACGCGAACGGGAATCCGGCGGAGATCACGATCAACGGCACGACGACGACCTTCCAGACCTACCAGTTCTCGGACGACTCCGACTTCCAGACGCAGCTCACCTCGGCGACCGCCGCGTCCGTGGTCGCGGTCCGCGACACGGCGAGCTTGGGGGCGGTCATCGACAAGCCGCTCGAGCAGGTGCCGGCGGCGTCGACGCAGACGTGGGTCCAGTCGGAGGGGGTGGTGCCGCAGGCGACGGAGTACGCCCCACCGCAGCTCGGAGCCGGCCAGCTCAACGTCAACATCAAGAACCCGGGCGTGTACTACGGGACCACGGTGCAGTCGCTCGGCATCAACGCGAACGGCACCGTCCCGGTCCAGATCTACAACAACTGGGTCCGCTGGATCTGGGTGTACGTGCAGTACCTCGGCCCCGGCGACGTGAACCTGTCGCTGAACCCGGGCGCGAGCTGGCCCGACACGCCGTACAGCCAGTCCGTCGGCCTCCTCTCGGAGGTCAGCACGATCCTCGGCATCCCGATCTGGAACGACAACTCGATCCAGGTCACGCTCGACTTCCCCGACACGGCGCACACGGCGCGCCTCCTCATGTGCGGGCTCGGCTCTCGCGGCGACGGCGCCGGGTGGCCGCAGTACTTCCCGGACGACGCCTACATCGGGAAGACGGCACCGGCGGAATGCACCGTCACGGGGATCCTGACGGGCATCGTCACGATCGGCTTGACCGCGTATGCGCTCGCGAGCGACATCGACGCGGCCACGGCCTCCGACGAGATCGAGAAGCCCGTCTCCGAGCTCGCGCAGCTCGGCTCCGCGATCGTCCAGTCGATCACCGACCTCGGGGTCCCGGTGGGCGAGGCGGTGGCCGTGGAGACGGCGAGCGGGCAGACGGACCGCTCGGCGAACGGCCCGAACATCTTCGAGCTCCTGTATCCGTTGTGCGCGGCGATCCCGAAGGCCCTGTTCAGCGAGAAGACGGCACCCGGCTGGGCCCAGATCGGCGCGATCATCGCCGGGGACGAGGCGGAGTCGAAGATCCTCGACGCGATCCCCATCATCGGCGAGGTGATCGGCGTGCTCACGGCGGTCGGCGACGCCGTCCAGCTCGCGGAGGTGTGCGCCGAGTCGGCGATCGCGCCCTGGGTCATCGAGAACGAGGTGACGGTCACCTACCCGGTGACGGTGACCGTGTCGCGCGACACGGGCGACGCGACGTTCCCGCGGCCGGCCCGCTCGTGGCGGCTCGAGGCCAAGGTCGACGGCGCGTCCGTCCTCACCCCGATCACCGCCGCGATCAACCAGAACGGCGCCGAGCCCGGCCCGCTCGTCGTGAACACCACCGCGGCGTTCGGCGGCAAGCAGATCGTCTGGAGCATCGTCTTCCTCGACGACGACGGCAACCAGGTGGGGACCGGCGTGTCGGACGCGTTCACGAACAACGACCGGACCAACCCGCCGAACAACGTCGCCATCACGATCACCGAGATCGCCGAGCCGATCACCGCGAAGACGCGGTTCCCGCGCGACGTGACCACCGGCTACAGCAGCAGCGGCGCCGGCGGGTACGTGTGGTCGTCGCAGATCGGCGACAGCGGCACGCTCGCCGACAAGGGCATCCAGGAGGTGGCGGGCGTGTCGGTCTCCACGGTGACCGGCGCCGCCGGCGTGGTGTGGGAGCAGGGCGACGAGTTCTACGTCCGCGGCGTCCCGACCGTCTCCGGGACGGCGGGCGGGGCGATCTCGCTCGGGAAGGCGAGCCGCGGCGGGTACGCGCGGCGGCCGTTCCTGCTCCTCGACGACTTCGCGAAGAGCGGTCAGCCCGGCAACCACGTCCTGCTCGAGCCCGATCCCACGGTCGATGGCTACCACGTCCGCCCGGTCACGCTCGACCCGGTCACCGCCGCCCCCACGTGGGATTCGTCGACGTCCGCCGGGACGTTCGAGCTCGAGGTGTCGGCCGCCGTGCTGCACTCCTCGGGCCGCGTGATCGCGGTCAACACCGACAGCGGGCGGCTCGGCATCCTGCTCCCGGCGACCCCGCCGGCGCAGAACCCGCCGGCGACCCCGCCCGTCGCGAGCTACACCGCCGGCGACGGGAACCAGGTCGGCCTGCTGAGCTCACCGACCGCGGTGGCGGTGACCAACCCCGGCACGGTCCTCGTGCTCGAGCCGGGCGCGATGCGGGTCTCCGCCTTCGACCTCAACGGCAACCCCGCCCGCTACTTCACCGGGCCCTCCGCGGTCACCGGCCCGATGTTCAGGCTGCCGCTCCTCAATCCGGGCAGCTACCTCGACCTGGCCGTCGACGGCTCCAACCAGTTGTACGTCCTCTACTACACGGGCGACGGCTCCGCGCCCGCCGACTACTGCGTCGACGTCTACTCACCCCTCGGCCTGCTCGTGGCCGGTGGCATCTCGGGCGTCAACGTCCCGCACTTCGCCGTGGACTACTGGCGCAACATCTTCGCGGCGAACTACGACGCGCTCGCCGACACCGTGACGGGGCAGCCCCACATCGACCCTGCGCTCGGCGTGGCGGAGCCGTCGCTGAGCGTGTTCGAGCCCGACAACCCCGCCTCCGCCTCGCGGCTGCGGCGCCGGCGCGGTCGCCGGCGGCGCCGCAGGGGCTGAGCGGGCGGGCGCCTACCAGGTCGAGGCGAACTGCCCCGGGCGGGAGACCGGGGGCAGCTCGCGCACGACGGCGGCGACGTACACGTGGCGGTGGGCGGGCGGGCGGGGTGTGGGGAGGGGGCTCATGGTGGGGGTGTGGGGTGAGCGGGGGTCGGTCTAGCGGGGGCGCCGGGTGCGGCGGAGGCGGTCTGCGTGCACCGCCTTGGCGTGGACGATGGAGAGCAGGGAGGAGGGCATGGGCGCACTCTTTCGCTTCCCGCGCTCCCGGGCCATCGGGTTGACCCGCCTCTTGGTCGGGGGTCCGCCACCGGCCGGGTACGGCCAGCCGCACTCAGCGCGGGCCGAGGAGGTCCCAGCGGTTGCCGGCGACGTCGGAGAAGACCACGACGCGCCCGTACGGCTCGTCGCGCGGCTCGCCGTGGAGCTCGGCGCCGGCCGCCCGCAGGCGGCCGAGGACCGCGTCGAAGTCGTCGACCCGGAGGAACAGGCCGACGCGCCCGGCGAACTGGTCGCCCACGGCGCTCGCCTGGCGCTCGCCGTCGGCGCGCGCGAGCAGCAGCCCGGTCGACGCCCCCGGCGGCCGGACGACCACCCAGCGCTTGGGGCGGCCGTCGTTGGTCTCGGCCGGCGAGTCCTCGACCAGCTCGAAGCCAAGCACGCCGGTGTAGAAGCGGATGGCGTCGTCGTAGTCGTCGACGATCAGGGCGACGTGCTCGAGGTGCATCAGCGCCGGCGGCGGCGGGCGAGCAGGACGGCGGCCACGGCCGCGCCCGCGGTGAGCGCGCCGATCGCCGGCCACGGCGTGTCGCCGATGGTGATCTCGGCGTCGCCCTCGTGCGACGCGGCGGCCGCGGCCATGCCCTCGACGTCCGCGACGGTGGCGTATCGCCCGACCGCCGACTCCTCGAGCTCGAGCTTGGCCAGCGAGCGCAGGAACCCGTGGGTGACGAGCACGTGGATGCGCGACTGCGTGTTCGCGTAGAGCCATCGCGCGTGCCGGAGCGCGAGCGCGGGGTAGAAGGACGCGATCTCGACCTCGACGTGGATCTTGGCCCGGCCGGGTGCGGGCTCCGGGCACTTGCGCACGTCGATCTCGAGGAAGCCGTCGCCCTCGCGACCCTTGCTCGCGACGAGGATCCCGTTGCGGATCCGCCAGCGGACGACGCCCTGCTCATCGTCCATCGCGTACTCCGGCGCGTGGAAGCGCAGGAGCACGAACGGCTTGGCGAGCAGGACGACCTCGCGCTCGGTCGGCGTGTACGCGACACGGATCAATCCGAGCGTCACACGCGAGAGGTACTTCCAGTACGTCCGCGCGAGCCGCTCGAGGTGCATGGGGGACCAGATCGCCTCGAGCTGCTCGGCCGGCATCGTCAGGTCCGCGGCCTGCACGGAGCGCACGGCGCCGCGCTCGTCCATGACCGTGTGCTCCTCCGGGTCGCGGATCACCGAGTCCGCGACGTACCGCTCGCGCGGGCGGTTCAGGAGCTTCACGCCAGCGCCGCCCGGACCGCGTCGTCGAAGCCCGCCGGGTGCTGGTTGACGCCCGGAGGCGGCGGCTCGGTCACGAGCATCTCTTCCTTGAGGCCGTCGACCAGGGGCCGGACGAGGCCGACCTCGACCGGTGTCACGAGCGCGACCCAGTAGGAGGAGAGGCGTGGCGAGAGCACGGGCACGGTGATCACCTTGGGCGGCCGGCGCCCGAGCGCCTGTGCCGTCCGGCGGATCATGTCACGGTAGGTCAGGACGTCGGCGCCGCCGAGCTGGATCTCCGCCGGCGCGTCGCCGAGCTCCCCGACGTCCGCGAGCGCGGACGCGACGTCGGCGATCGCGACCGGCTGGGAGCGCGTGTCGAGCCAGCGGGGCGTGATCATCACCGGCAGCCGCTGCGTGAGGTGCCGGAGCATCTCGAACGAGGCGCTGCCCTCGCCGATGATCATCGCCGCCCGCACGTGGACCAGCTCGGGCACCCGCTGGGCGAGCAGGTCGGCGACCTCGTTGCGGGAGCGCAGGTGCTCCGACGAGCGCGCGTCGCCGAGGCCGCCGAGGTAGATCACGCGCCGCACGCCCGCGTCGCGCGCGGCCTCGCCGAAGTTCACGGCGGCCTCGCGGTCGCGCGCCGCGAAGCCCTCGCCGCCGGCGCCGCGGCCCATGGAGTGGATGAGGTAGTAGGCGGTGCGCACGCCGTCGAGCGCGGCCGCCAGGCCGGTGCCCTTGAGCGCGTCGCCCTGCCGCACGTCGACCCCGTCCGGGAGCCGCGAGCGGGAGGGGTCGCGGACGAGCGCGCGCACCCGCCGGCCGCGGCGCAGGAGCTCGTCCAGCAGGTGCGATCCGACGTAGCCGGAGGCGCCGGTGAGGAGGATAGGTTCAGGGTCCATCGCGCCAGATACGTACCCGAGAAGGGAAGGGACGATCCGGCGACGCCGCAGTTCCGTACGGAGGGATGCGGACGTCAGGAGTAGAACGTATTGTGGAAGGTATGGTGAACAAGACGTGAAAGGTGGCTTGGCGATCCGCGACGTCGCGGAGCGCACCGGGCTCGCCGCCGGCACGATCCGGATGTGGGAGCAGCGCTACGGCGCCCCCGTCCCCAGCCGGGCGCCCTCGGGCTATCGCGTCTACAGCCAGGAGGACGTCGAGCTGCTGCGCCGCGCGGTCGCCTTCCGCGAGCGCGGGCTCTCCGTCGCGGCCGCGCTCGATCGCGCGCGGACGATCGGGGAGACCGACCGGCCCTCGATCTACGGCGCCATCGTCTCGGGCGGCGGTGCGCCGGCGACCCCTCGCGTGCTGCGCAAGCGCACGTTGATCCAGCTCTCGCGCGCGATCGAGGACGAGACGCTCGCCCGCGCCGCCTGCCCGGTCGTGTTCGGCGCGTTCCAGCGCGTCCACAACTACCACGCCGTCCGGCACCGCTACCGGCGGATGGCCGAGAACGCCGACGCGACGGTCGTCTTCGCCGACTTCCCGGAGCCGCGGGTGGTCGACGGCGAGCCCGCCGAGGTGCCGATCTCCGCCGACGCGGCGCTCGGCAACGAGTGGGCGGTGATCGTCGACGCGCCGGGCTACGCGGCGTGCCTGCTCGCCTGGGAGCGGCCGCGCTCGCCGGAGGAGCTGGGCGGGCCGGAGCTCGAGCGGCGGTTCGAGTCGCTCTGGACGATGGACCCGGCGGTCGTGCGCCGCGCCGCGCTGGTGGGGTGCTCGCTCACGCGCGAGGCCTGCCCCGAGCTGGCCGCGAAGCTGGACAGGCTGCTGGCCGACCGGCCGCTCGCGATGGAGGCGCCGGCGCCCGGGCTCACGGCGCTGACCAACCGGCTGGTCTCGTACCTCGAGAACGCCTAGCGCGGCGCCACGGCGGGCGGCCCCGCCTCAGGGCTTGGGAAGGCGGTCGGTGGCCTTCTTGAGCAGATCGCCGCCGATCGCGATCCCGATCTGGGCGACCTGCCCGGCGGCCTTGACGGCGCCCGTGACGAGCTCGGGCCCGGTCGGGCGGCCCGACTCGGGCGCGGCGGCGTCGTCGCGCGAGGGCGCGGTGCCGATCCCGGGCGCGCCCTCCCGCACGGCGCGCGGGCGTGTGGGCGGGAGGTCGGCGGCGGCGCCGGCGGCCGCCTCGGCGGCGGGGGTCGGCTCGAAGGTCCGTGGCGCGGCGGCCTTGCGGCGGGTCGCGGTCGCGCGCGGCTTCGCGGCCGCCCGCGGCTTGGCCGGTGCCTTCGGGGCCGGCGTGGCCGACGCGGCCGCGGCCGCCGAGGCGGCGGTGGTCGCGGTCGTCTTCGGCGCGGTCGGGGCCTTCGCCCGCGGCCTGCTCGCGGCGGCCTTCGGCTTCGCCGTGGGGGTCTTGGCCTTCGCGGCCGTGGCCTTTGGCTTCGCCGTCGCGGCCTTCGGCTTCGCGGCCGTGGCACTCGGCTTCGGCTCGGCCGCGGCCTCGGCGCGCGCCGCCGGAGCGCTCCGCGCGGCCGCCGAGCGACCCGTCGCGATACGGGCGGGACGCTGCGCGGAGAGGCTGCCCATGACGCCGGGGACCTCGCGCTTCGGCTTCGCCGTCTTCTTCTTGGGCTTCTCGGCCATCCGCTTCGAGTCTACGATCAGTTCCTCACGTTCAGCGCCGCCAGCGCCGATTGACGACGAAATGGGTACTTCCTAGACTGGCCGTCAGAGAACGCGGGAGACCGCGAGACGGGTGGTTCCATTCACAACCGCGAGAGGGGACGCCGGGTTGGCTGCCGAGACCCCGCTCGAAGCTAGACAGGACACCGATGTCAGTAGTTGATCTGCAGGAACTCGAAGAGGTGAAGGGCCTGGTCCTCAAGGGCCAACAGGTCGGCGTCCTCACCTTCGCCGAGATCGCCACGGCGGTCCAGGAGATCGACCTCGACGAAGCGGATGTCGAGGAGCTCCACGGGTTCCTCGAGCGCTCGGAGATCGAGCTCGTCGAGGAGATCGACCCGGCACTCGCCAACCAGGAGGAGCGCGCTCCGGACAAGCGCGGCCGGCGGAAGGCGAAGACGTCGATCGACCTGAAGCCGGACATGACCACCGATTCCCTTCAGCTGTTCCTGAAGGACATCGGCAAGGTCCGGCTGCTCACGGCCCAGGAGGAGGTCGACCTCGCGCGCCGGATCGAGCGCGGCGACCTCGACGCAAAGCAGAAGATGGTCGAGTCCAACCTGCGGCTCGTCGTCTC
>JBEVIG010000048.1:0-8798 GCA_040510855.1 Solirubrobacteraceae bacterium | reverse complement strand
GCTGCGGGCGGAGATCGAGCCCGCCGACCAGCGCGCGCTCGCCCGCTTCCTGCCGAGCTGGCAGGGCGTCGACCGCCACCCGCCGGCCGGTGCGGGCATCGACCGCCTGCGCGAGGCGCTCGTGCCGCTGCAGGGGCTCGCGCTCCCCGCGGAGGTCTGGGAGCGCGACGTGCTCCCGCGCCGGATCGGCGCCTACAGCGCCGCGTGGCTCGATCAGCTCTGCGCCTCGGGCGAGGTGGTCTGGGTCGGCGCCGGCGCGCTCGGCCGCCGCAGCGGCAAGGTCGCGCTCTACTTCCGCGAGGACGCCGCCGTCCTCGGCCCGCCGCCCGGGGGGCGCGCCGCCGAGCGCGACGAGCCCGCGCACACCGCGATCCGCACCCGCCTCGCCCAGGGGGCGTGCTTCTTCACCGACCTGCTCGTCGACGTCGCCGGCATCCCGAGCGAGGAGCTCCAGGAGGCGCTGTGGGACCTCGTCTGGGGCGGCGAGGTGACCAACGACGCGTTCGCGCCGCTGCGCTCGCCGCGCGCGGCCACGACCGGCTTCGGCCAGCAGGCGCGGGCCGAGCGGGCCCGGCGCCGCCGGTTCGGCGCGCGGCGCGGGAGCGCGCAGCCGCAGATCCAGGGGCGCTGGTCGCTGACCGCCGGGCTGTTCGCCGCCGGCGACGGCGACCCGTCCGGCCGCCGCCGCGCCCAGGCGGAGCTGCTGCTCGAGCGCTACGGCATCGTCACCCGCGAGCACGTCCTCGCCGAGGGCATCCCGGGCGGCTTCTCCTCGCTCTACGACTCGCTCGCCTCGCTGGAGACGATCGGCGTCTGCCAGCGCGGCTACTTCGTCGAGGGGCTCGGCGGCGCGCAGTTCGCGCTCCCGGGCGCGGCCGAGCGGCTGCGGGCGCAGCGCGACGACGACACCGCGCCGCCGGTGGTGCTCGCCGCCACCGATCCGGCTCAGCCATACGGCGCCGCGCTCAAGTGGCCCAAGCGCGAAGGCCGCTCGCCGGCGCGCCAGGCGGGCGCGCACGTCGTGCTCGCCGGCGCGGAGCCCGTGCTCTACGTCGAGCGCGGCGGCAAGGGCCTGCAGATCCTGGTTGCCGAGGACGACGAGCGGCTCACGCCCGCGTTCGAGGCGCTCACGGCGGCGGTCGAGCGCGGCCGCATCCGCCGGCTCGCGCTGGAGCGCGTCGACGGCGAGCCGGTGGTCGGCTCGGCGTGGGAGGAGCCGCTGCTCGCGCTCGGCTTCCGCGCGGGGCCGAGGAAGCTGACGATCGGGGCCTGAGCGGTGCTGGTCGAGGCCGCGGCGACGCTCGCGCTGCTCGGCGCCCCCACCGACGACCCGGGCTACCGTTTCGCCCGCTCGCTCGCGCTGGCCGGCGCGCGCCCCGCTGCCGGCCGGCTCGAGCGCCGCGCGCACGACCGCGTCGCGAAGCGCTTCAGGGCCGCCGGCCTCGCCGTGACGGTCGACCCGTTCCGCGTCCCCGGCCGCGGACGCTCGCGCAACGTGATCGGCGAGCTCGACACGCCACGCGACTGCCTCTTCGTGCTCATGGCCCACGCCGACACGGTGCCGCCGTCCCCGGGCGCCGAGGACAACGCGTCCGGCGTCGGCACGCTGGTGGCGCTGGCGGACGAGCTCCGCGATCCGCGCTGCGACGTGTGGCTCGTGGCCACGGGCGCCGAAGAGCGGATCTTCACCGGGCAGGCCGACCATCGCGGCGCCACGCACCTCGTGCGCCAACTGCGCCGCACCCGGTCCGGCGACCTGCGGTGGGCGCTCTCGCTCGACGAGGTCGGCCGCGGACGCTCGATGTGGCTGCGGTCGCCGCGGCGCCGCGGGCTGGAGCGCAAGGTCCTCGCGGCCTCCGACGGCACGGGGCTCGACGTGCGCTGGGTGGCGGACGCCGGCGAAGGGCTCTCCGACCACCGCGAGTTCACCCTGGCGGGCGAGGTCGCGGCCAAGCTGGGCGTGCCGGACAACCCGGCGCGACACACCGCCGCCGACGTCGCCGGCCGGCTGACGCCGCGGACGTTCCCGCGCGTGCGGTCGCTGCTGCGTGCGCTCGTGAGCTAGCGGCGGGCGGCCGGCCGGCGCTCGGCCAGCCAGTCCACGAGCGCCGCGGGCGGCAGCGGCCGCGACAGGTGGAAGCCCTGCGCCTCGTGGCAGCGGAGCGCGCGCAGGCGCTCGAGGACCTCCTCGCCCTCGACGCCCTCGGCGACGACCTCCAGCCCGAGGTCGCGGGCGAGGTCGATCGTCGAGCGGACGATCAGCGCGTCGCTCGTGTCGCCGGCCATGCCGGAGACGAAGGCGCGGTCGATCTTCACCTCGTCGAGCGGGAGCCGCTTCAGGTAGGCGAGCGAGGACTGGCCCGTGCCGAAGTCGTCGAGCGAGAGGCGGACGCCGAGGGCGCGCAGGCGCTCGAGCACCTCGCTCGCGCGCCGCGGGTCGGCCATCACCGTGTGCTCGGAGAGCTCGCACGTCAGCCGCTCGCCGGGCACGCCGTAGTGGGCGAGCCGCTCGGCCACCGCGTCCGGGAGCGCCGCGTCGAGGATGTTCGCGGCGGCGAGGTTGATCGCGATCGGCACCTCGATGCCCTGCTCCTGCCAGTCGCGGGCCTGGGCGAGCGCGGCGTCGACGACCCACCGCGTGAGGTCGCCCATCATGCCCGTGCGCTCGGCGAGCGGGAGGAACTCGATCGGCGGGAGCAGGCCGAGCTCCGGGTGCTGCCAGCGGACCAGCGCCTCGACGCCGGTCACCTCGCCGGCGGCGACGTCGACCTTCGGCTGGTAGTGGAGGACGAGCCCGCCCTCCGCGAGCGCCGTCCGCAACTCGCTGACCCGCTGCAGGCGCTCCGGCGAGTTCGGGTCGCGCGAGGCGTCGTAGACGCGGACGCGGCCGTGCTCGCGCTTCGCCTCGTACATCGCGACATCGGCGCGGCGGACCAGGCTGCTGACGTCCGTGCCGTGGTCGGGCGCGAGGGCGACGCCGACGCTGGCGCCGAGCTGGACGGAGACGCCGCCGACCTCGAACGGGCGCTCGAGCGCGTCGAGCAGCCGCAGGGCGAGCTCGGCCGCGGCGCCGCGGTCCGGCAGGTCGCGCAGGAGGACGGCGAACTCGTCGCCGCCGAGCCGCGCGAGCGTGTCGCCGCGCCGCAGGGTCTCGCTCAGCCGGGCGGAGACCTCGCGCAGCAGCGTGTCGCCCTGGTCGTGGCCGAGCGTGTCGTTGACCTCCTTGAAGCGGTCGAGGTCGATCAGGAGCAGCGCGGCAAGCTCGTTGCCGGCGCGCGCGGCGCGCGCGGCGCGGCGTATCCGCTGGTACAGGCTCGTGCGGTTCGGCAGCCCGGTCAGCGGGTCGCGGGTCGCCTGGTCGCGGAGCTGGCGGGAGGCGCGGCCGACGAGCGTGAAGAGCGAGAGCCAGAGCAGGCCCAGGCCGAGGCCGAGCAGCAGGTAGAGCGCGCGGGAGTCCGCCCGGATGGCCGCGGCCGTGGGCGCGTAGTCCATGTAGACCTCGAGCACCGCCGCGGCCGGGCCGTTCTCCGTGAGCTGGAGCGGCATGTAGACCTCGAGCGTGGTCTCCTCGGTCCGGTCGCCGTCGTCGTCCTGCGACCGCTCGATCTGCGAGCGCGTGTGGCCTGCGAACGCGTCCCTGACGTTCTGGCTGAAGACGACCGGGCCGATCTTCGCGCGGTCGTCGGAGTAGATCCGGCGCTCGTCGGGCGTGAAGAGGTTGATGTGGCGGACGGCGCCCTCGCCCGTCGAGACGCGGGCGATGGCCGCGTCGAGCGACGCGAGGATCGGCGCGCGGAGATCGCCCTCGAGCTGGGTCTCGGTGAGCCGCGGGGCGATCGTGAGGTCGCCGATCACGCGCGTGAGCTGCTCCGCGTTGTCGAGCGCGCGGCGCTCGATGCGCTCGTGGAGCACGGATCCGATGGCGACCGCGAGCAGCACCGTCGCGAGCAGCGACAGCACGACGAACTTCCCGAGCAGGGACAGGCGCGGCGCCATGCCTACCGTCATCGGCCGATACCGCCTCCGGATTGAGGCCGATGCAACGTTCCGGCCGTACCCTCGACAGACCGTGCCCGAGGGCGACACCATCCATTACGCCGCAAACCGGATCAGGCCGGTCCTCGCGGGGCACGTCCCCGAGGAGCTCCGGACGCCGCATCCGCGCTTCGGCAGGGCCCGCTGGGAGGAGCGCCTGGAGGGCCGGGCGGTGGAGAGCGTCGAGGCGCACGGCAAGCATCTCTTCCTCCGGTTCGAGGGCGGGCTGACGATCCACTCGCACCTCCGGATGACCGGCTCCTGGCGCGTGCTCGAGCGGGGCGGGCGCTGGCCGCGCTCCCCCCGCTCGGCCTGGCTCTACGCACGCCGCGGCGAGCGCGAGGTCGTCCAGTTCAACGGCCCCGTGCTCGAGCTGATGACGGAGTCGCGCACGCGCTTCGACCGCCGGCTCGCGCAGCTCGGGCCCGACATCCTCGCGCCGGAGTTCGACGAGGCGCGCTTCCTGCGGCGGCTCCGCGAGGACGATCCGACGCGTCCGATCGGTGACGCCTTGCTCGACCAGCGGACGATCGCCGGGATCGGCAACGTGTGGAAGGTGGAGGGGTGCTTCCTCGCCCGGATCGATCCCTGGCGCCCGACCGGCAAGGTCACGGACGACGAGGTGCGCGCGATCGTCGCGGAGACCCGCCCGCGCATGCAGGAGTCCGCGCGCGACGGGATGCTCGCCCGCCACAAGTCGATCTACGGCCGCGCCGGCCTGCCGTGCCCGCGCTGCGGGACCCCGATCGCGCTGCGCGGGCAGGGTGACGACAACCGGCCGACCTTCTGGTGCCCCTCGTGTCAGGCGTGACCGTGCGGCGCGTCGGCCACAAGGGCTCCGGCCACGCCGCCCCGGGCAACACGCTCGCGTCGTTCGACGCGGCGCTCGCGGCGCGGGTCGACATGATCGAGTTCGACGTGCTGCCCGAGAATCCGGACGACCCCGCGGGGAGCCCGCTCCTGCTCGCGCACGACTACGAGCACCTCGGCGCGGACGCCCTGACGCTCGAGGAGGGGCTGGCGCACCTGGCGGAGGACGCCTTCGCGGGCGTCGAGCTCGACGTCGACCTCAAGCTCCCCGGCTACGAGGCGCGCGTGCTCGGCGCGCTGCGGGCGCACGGGCTCGTGGAGCGGACGCTCGTCTCGACGCTCTTCATGCGCAGCCTCGTGACGCTGCGCGAGCTGGAGCCGGCGCTGCGGCTCGGCTGGTCCGTGCCGCGCGTGAAGCGCGACTACACGCGCTCGTGGCTCACCAAGGTCCCCGCCTACGGCCTGCTGCTCAACGCGCGGCGCCGCCTGCCGGGGGTGGCCGCCGCGCACGTCCGGGCGGGGCGCTGCGACGCGCTCATGGCCCACCACCTGCTCGTCACGCCGCGGCTGGTGCGTGCGCTGGAGGAAGCAGGCGGCGACCTCTACGTGTGGACGGTCGACGACGCCGCGGCGATCCGCCGGCTGGACGCGCTCGGCGTCACGGGGATCATCACGAACGACCCGCGCCTGTTCGGCTAGGCGATGTAGCAGCTCTCGGCCGAGTAGTCGGCCGGATCGGCGCCGGCGGTGCCCGGATGGCCGGCGGTCGTCGTGTGGCGCTCGCGCCGTACGGTCTGGCCGCTGCGCTTCCAGGTGAAGATCACGAGGCCGCGGAGCTCGATCGCCGGTCCCGACTCGGGCGGCTCGAACTTGAACGACCAGCCCGCGTCGTGGCGGCCGCGGCGCGCGGTCGCGACGGGCTGATGCCCCGAGTCCGCGCCCTTGCGGACCAGGCGCCAGACGCCGTCGTCCAGGTACTGGACCCGGAAGCGCATGGTCAACCGCGCCTTGCGCTTCAAGCCCGGCATCGACCCGCGGATGCCGATCGTGTTGGGGTTCGTCGCGGTGTCGCAGACGTTGACCGTCGCCCACGCGTCGCCCTTGCGGGCCTCGGCGGGGGCGGCCGCGAGGAGCGCGGCGAGGAGGACAAGGAGGGTGGTGCGTCGCATCTGCCTTGCCAGAACAGTTCCAGAGGCCGAAAAGTTCCTGTGATGCATTCCTGACGCGGGCGTAGTACCCGCGTGACCGCCTTGGCCCTCCCATCCCCCACCCGGACGTCCGGCGCCGCGCTGGACTTCGAGGCGCTCTACCGCGCCGCGCGGGACGACGTCTTCGCCTACGTGGCGACGCTGCTGCGCGATCGCGCCGCGGCCGAGGACGTGACCGCGCACGCCTTCGAGCGCGCGTATCGCAAGCAGCGCAGCTTCAAGCCGTCCCGCGGCTCGGAGCGCGCATGGCTCTTCGGCATCGCGCGGAACGCCGCGCTCGACGAGCTGCGGCGGCGCAAGCGCACGGCGGCCCTGGCCGCCGACCCGGCCGACGTCGAGTCGGCCACCCCGGAGGACCACGCCGAGGCCGCGCTCCGGCGCGCGGCCGTGCGGGCCGCCCTGGAGCGGCTCCAGCCGCGCGAGCGCGAGCTCGTCGCCCTCAAGTTCCACGCGGGCCTGGACAACGCCGAGATCGCCGCCGTGCTCGGCGTGAGTGTCTCCAACGCCGGCACCCAGCTGCACCGCGCCATGACCAAGCTCCGGGAGGCCGTCGAGCATGCCTGATCTCACCCCCCAGATGGAGCGCGAGCTCGCCGAGCTGGAGGCCTTGCTGGCCCCCGACATCCGCGACACGCGCCCCGCGCCCGACGACGCCTGGGTGCGCCGGATGGACGCGATGATGGAGTCGGAGTTCAAGGCCGCGGCGAGGCCGCGGCCTTCGCGCGGGCGGCGCTGGATGCATCTGCTGATGACGGGTCCGGCGCTCGGGACCGCTGCCGCGGCGGTGCTCGTCGTCGCGCTCGTGTTCTCCTACCAGGGGAGCCTCGGCACCGACGACTCCGACGACAGCGGCAGCAGTGCGTCCGTCGCGACGGAGGAGTCGGCCGGCGGCTCGTCCGGCGACGCTCCCTCGGCGACGGCGGCGTCCGACTCGGCCGCGGGCGGCGCCACCGCGGAGTCCGCGCCGGAGCCGCAGGCGCTGGGCGGCGACACGCCGGATTCGAGCATCGCGCCGATCGCCCCGCCCGGCCAGGGCGAGGGCGCGCCGGGCTCCGACGGGCGCGAGAACCGCAAGGTGGAGCGCTCCGCAGCGATCTCGCTGGCCGCGCGGCCGCGCAACATCGACCCGGTGGCCCGGCGGGTGTCCGACCTCGCCGACGCGCAGGGCGGGTTCGTGGTCTCCTCGGACGTCGCCTCGTCGCGGTCGGGCGGCGGGGGCACGATCGTGCTCCGGGTGCCCGAGCGCAACCTCGACGCGACGATGGCCGCGCTCGCCCGGCTCGGGTCCGTGCGGGACCGTGCCCAGCGCACCGAGGACATCACGGCCCAGGCCGTCTCGGCCCGCGACCGGCTGCAGGACGCGCGCGCCGAGCGCCGCAGCCTGCTGCGTCAGCTCGAGGACGCGACGACGCTGACGGCCGCCTCGGCGCTGCGCGCCCGGCTCCGCGACGTCTCCGCCGAGATCGAGGCCGCGCGCGCCGGCCTGCGGCGGGTCAACAACCGCGCGGCGTTCGCGACGGTCACGGTCACGCTGCTCGCGGACGCCGCCGCGGCCCCGGCCGGCGAGGAGGAGGACGACGGCGTGTGGGGCCCGGGCGACGCGGCGGATGACGCGCTGCGGGTGCTCGAGGTCATCGCCGGCGTCGCGCTCATCGCCCTCGCGGTGCTGCTCCCGATCGCCGTCGTCGTCATCGCGCTCTGGCTCGCCGCGCGGTGGGGCTCCCGCCGCGGTCGCGAGCGCGCGCTCGACGCGGCCTGACGCCCACCCGCTCCCGCCCGCCGCCACGGCGGGCGGGCCTGTGGTATCCACTGGCCCATGCCCGAGGGAACCGCACTGCTGCTCAAACAGGTCCCCTCGTTCGGCGTGCTCGGGGACACGGAGCTCGAGGCGGTGGCCGCGGTGGCCGTCGCGCGCAGCTTCCCCGCCGGTGAGGCGATCTTCCGCGAGGGCGACGCCTCGAACACCTGCTACGTCGTCCGCACCGGCCACGCGCGCGCGATCCGGCAGCATCCCGACGGCCGCCAGATCGTCCTCGCGACCTTCGGCCCCGGCGACATCTTCGGCGAGCTGGCCATGTTCGACGACGAGCTGCGCTCCGCGACCGTCGAGGCCACGGACGAGCTCGAGGTCCTCGCCATCCGCGGCGAGGACATGCGGCGGCTCATGTACGAGCACGCCGAGATCGCGGTGAAGCTCGCCGTCTCGCTCGTGCGGCGGCTGCGCGGCGCCAACGAGCGCCTCGCGCGCCAGTCGTTCCAGACCGTGCAGAGCCGCGTCGCGGCCGTGCTCGGCCAGCTCGTGGACCAGGCGCGCAACGAGGGCACGGCCGGCGGGCGCGACATCACGATCACGGCCACCCAGGCCGACCTCGCCAAGCTCGCCGGCTCCTCGCGCGAGTCCGCGAGCCGCTTCCTCGCCGTGCTCGAGCGCGCCGGCGTGATCACCCAGGGCCGCGGCCGGTTGACCGTCCACGACCCCGAGGCCCTGCGTGGCTACGTCTACTGAGACGTCATACGGGGGCGTCGCGGTGCGCGGGGACCAGGTCCTCGTGATCGTGCCGCGCGGCCGCCGCCGGGTGCTGGGGCTGCCCAAGGGCGGGATGAACGCGGGCGAGACGCCGGAGCAGACCGCGGCCCGCGAGGTGCGCGAGGAGACGGGGATCAACGTGACCGTCGGCCCGCGCCTCGGTCAGGTCGACTACACGTACCGCCGCGGCGGCAGACCGATCGAGAAGACCGTGCACT
>JBEVIG010000047.1:0-41598 GCA_040510855.1 Solirubrobacteraceae bacterium | reverse complement strand
ATCGCCAGGTTCGGGCCGGCGAAGCGGGCCACCTGGTAGTAGGGGTAGTTCCAGGGCATGATCCCCAGCAGCACCCCGACCGAGCTGCGGCGCACGAACGCCGAGCCGTCGCCTTCGAGCAGCTCGATCGGCTCGTCGGCGAGGAGCTTCTCCGCGTTGTCGGCGTAGAACTCGTAGATCGCGGCGCTGAACTCGACCTCGCCGACCGCCTGCTCGATCGGCTTGCCCATCTCGCGCACGATGATCTCGCCGAGCCGCTGCTTGTGCTCGTTGTGGAGCTCACCCACGCGCCGGATCAGCTGCGCGCGCTCCTGGACCGTCGACCCACGGGACCACGACCGGTGCGCCCCGTCGGCCCGCCCGATCGCGTCGCGCAGATCGTCGTCGCTGATCGTCGGGTAGGTCTTGATCGTCTCCCCGGTCGCCGGGTTGACCACCGCGTAATCGCTCATCCATTCCTCCTGGCTTTGCACGTCCTGTGCTCGGGCGGCGAGGCTACCGCACCGCGAGGTTCGGGCACGCGCGAAGGGAGTTGCCCTCCGGTACGTTCTCGCGATGGACGACAACGGGTCGCGCGTCCGGCGGTCGGCGGCGGTGACGGACTCCTCGGCGGTCGTCGGCTCCGCCGGGGTGACCGGCTCGGCCGGCGTGGTCGGCTCGGCCGGGGTGGCCGGCGCGGCCGGTGTCGTCGGCTCCGCCGGTGTCGCCGGCGCGTCGGGCGTGGTCGGCAGCGTCGGCGTCAGCGGCTCCTCCGCCGTGGTGGGGAGCGCGGCCGTCGCGCTCAGCATCGGCGTGGTCGGCTCGGCGGGGATCCTCGGCGGGCTGGCCAACGTCGGCTGCGCGGGCTGCGTCGGCTGCATCGGGTGCGTGAACTGCCGGGGGTGCGTGGGGTGCATCGGCTGCGTCGGGCTCACCGGCGCCGTCGGGCGCATCGGCGAGCGGGCCTGAGGCTCGTCAGCGCCCGAAGGCGGGGATGAGCGCGGCGAGCGCGTCGGCGTAGGCCCGCAACTGGTCGAGCTCGACCCATTCGACGTCGGCGTGCAGGCCGCCGCCCGCGGGGCCGCAGATCACCGTCGGCACGCCCGCGGCCTCCCACATCTCCGACTCCATCCAGTACGGCGCGCCGACCCGTCCGTCGAACGGCAGGAGCTTCACGAGGCGCTCCGCCGCGGGCGTGTCGGAGAGCTGCCACGGTCCGCGCGCCACGACCTCCCGGCACGCGCCGTCGAGCTCCAGCGCCGCCAGCATCGCCTCGATCTCGCGCGCGCGGGCGTCGGCCGGCTCGCCCGGGATGGTGCGGCGCTCGACGATCGCCGAGGCGCTCGCCGCGAGCGTGAACGGCGCCGAGCCGCCGCTGACGACCGTCGCCAGCATCGAGCCGTGACCGGTGTAGGGGTGCGGCTCGCGGGCCGTGAGCTCCGCGTCGTGCGCCTCGACGGCGCCGAGCAGGCGCCCGAGCATCGTGACCGCGTTGACGCCGTTCTCCGGCTGCGACGAGTGCGCCGCGCGACCGCGGAGCTCGACCTCGTACGCGGAGAACCCGCGGTGGGCGACGATCAGGTCGAGCCAGGTCGGCTCGCCGATGATGCACGCGTCCGGCAGCCGTCCCGCCAGGTGCTCGAGCACCGCCGTGGTGCCGAGGTTGCCGTGCTCCTCGTCGGCCACGAGCGCGAGCACCACGTCCCCGTCGTGGCCGGTCCCCGCCGCGCGCTCGGCGGCGACGACCATGGCGGCCACGCCCGCCTTCATGTCGCACGCGCCGTGGCCGTACAGCCGGTCGCCCTCGATCCGCGCGGCGAACGGCTCCGCCATCCCGGCGACGCCGACGGTGTCGAGGTGCCCGTTGAGCGCCAGCGACGCGCCGCCGCCGCGGCCGCGACGCGTCGCGACCAGGCTCGGGCGCGCGGGCGGCCCGACGATCTCGATCTCGAAGCCGCGGCGGCCGAGCCGTTCGGCGAGCGCGCCCCGGTCCATCCGGGGCGCGCCGCCCTGCGCTCAGGGGATCCTCACCTGGACCTCGCACGTGGCGTCGGCCACGTCGTTGTTGCCGGGGCCGCCGTCGCAGCGGTCGAACCCGGGACCGCCGCTCAGCCGGTCGTCGCCGTCGCCGCCGTAGAGGCAGTCGTTGCCGTCGCCGCCCCAGAGGATGTCGTTGCCGAGGCCGCCGCGCAGGATGTCGTCGCCGGCCAGGCCGAACAGCTGGTCGGCACCCTCGAGGCCCCGGATGTCGTCGTTCGTCGCCGCGCCGACCAGCACGTTGGGCATGGCGTTGCCGACGATGACGTTCGGGGCCGGGCCGCACGGATCGGGCTGCTCGTCCGACTGGGCACTCGCCTGGCCCGGGACGCCGACCGCGACGGCCGCGCTCACCACCGCGGCGATGAGGAGACGGTGGGCGAGGCTGGGATGGTGCCGCATGGCACACCTCCGATGGTTGGGGGAGCTCTCACCGTCTCGCCGGAAGCGCCCGCCGGCCATGGGGCAGATCCCGCGCGCGAACCCCCCGTCCGCGATCCAGGGGTGTCCACGGGGCCGGCATCGGCGTAGGCTCGGCACATAGTGGCCGTGGCGGAGGGCAGTGGACGCGCGCCCCTGGTGGGTCGCCGTCGCGAGTTGGACAGCGTGGACGCTGCACTCGACGACCTGCGTTCGCCCGCCGCCCGCTGGCTCGTCGTGCGCGGCGAGCCCGGGACCGGCAAGACGCGCCTGCTCGCGGAGCTGTGCGACCGCGCACGGGCGCGCGAGTTCCTGGCGCTCCTCGGCCGCGGGTCGGAGATGGAGCGCGATCTCCCGTTCGGCGTCTGGGTGGCCGCGCTCGACGACCACGTGGCCGGGCTCGGCCCCGAGCGCGTGGAGGGCCTCGTGGGGGATCGCGTGACCGAGCTCGCGCACGTGCTCCCGTCCGCCGGCGGCGAGCCCGCGGCCGGCGGGCTCCAGGACGAGCGCTTCCGGGCGCATCGCGCCGTGCGCGCCCTGCTCCAGCACCTGTCCGCGCGCCGGCCGCTGGTCGTCGTCCTGGACGACCTGCAGTGGGCCGACGAGGCCTCGCTGGAGCTGATCGTCCACCTGCTGCGGCGGCCGGCGCCCGCGCGGATCCTGACCGCGCTCGCGTTCCGCGAGGGCCAGCTTCCCGCCCCCGTGCTCGCCGCGATCGAGGCGGCGAGGCGCGACAGCGGCGTGCGCGAGCTCCGGACGAGCGCGCTGTCGGAGACCGAGGCGGACCTGCTCATGAGCGACCGCCTGCCCGCCGCCGTCCGGCAGGAGGTCTACCGCCAGAGCGGCGGCAACCCGTTCTACGTGCAGGAGCTCGCGCGCGCGTGGCCCGCGCCGGCCGAGCCGCCGGTCGCGAGCGAGGCCGTGCTCGGCGTGCCCGCCTCCGTGTCCGCCGCGCTGAGCCAGGAGATCGCCGGGCTGGACGAGCAAGCGCGCCGACTGGTCTGGGGGGCCGCGGTCGTGGGCGATCCCGCGGACCTCGACCTCGCCGCGGAGGTCGCGGGCCTGAGCGACGCGCAGGCGCTCGAGGGGCTCGACGACCTGGTCGCGCGGGACATGCTGCGGGCGACCGCCGTACCGCGGCGCTACGGCTTCCGCCATCCGATCGTGCGCCGGGCCGTCTACGAAGCGTCCGGCGAGGCCTGGCGCCTCGGTGCCCACGGGCGAGCGGCGGCGGCGCTCGCGGCGCGGCCGAGCGCGCTCGCCGCGCGCGCGCATCACCTCGAGCGCTCCGCGCGTCACGGCGACGCGGCGGCCGCCGCGGTGCTCGAGAAGGCCGCCCTCCAGGCGTCGGCGCGCGCGCCGGCGGTGGCCGCGAGCTGGCTCTCTGCGGCGTTGCGGGTGCTGCCGGATCGTCCCGGCGAGGACGCGGAGCACCGGCTCGGCATGCTCGGAGCGCTCGCGAGCGCCCAGGCCGCGACCGGGCGACCCGCGGAGGCGCTCGACACGCTCCTCCAGGCGCTCGATCGCATCCCCGCCGAGCACGCAGAGCTGCGCGTCCGGCTGGTCGCGGCGTGCGCCTCCTGCGAGAACGCGCTGGGGCGTCACGGCGCCGCGCACGCGCGGCTCCTGGAGGCGCTCGCGGCGCTCGGGGACGGCGGCGGCGCGGGCGGGGCGGCGCTGCAGGTCGAGCTCGCCGCCGACGCCCTGTACGACAGCGACTTCGGCGCGATGCGGGAGTGGGCCGGCGCCGCGGCGCGGACCGCGGCGACGCTGGAGGATCCCGCCTTGCTGGCCCTTGCGGACGGGCTCGTCTGCTTCGCCGAGTACGGCCTCGGCCGGCCCGAGCCGGCCCGGTCCGCACGCGTCGCGAGCGCGGCCGGGCTCGACGCGCTGCCCGACGAGCTGCTCGCCGCACGGCTCGACCTGCCGTACTACCTCGGCTTCGCGGAGTACTTCTGCGAGCGCTACGACGACGCGGCGCGACACCTCCGGCGTGGCCTCGCGCTCGCGCACGAGGTCGGTCACGGCCAGTTCGTCGTGCCGATGATGGTCGGGCTCGCGCAGGCGCTCGAGCGGCTGGGCCGCCTCTCCGAGGCGCTGGACGTCGCCGAGGGAGCGGTGGAGGCGAGCCGCCTCAGCGGGAACCGGCAGGCCGTCGGGTTCGCGCTCGTCGCCGAGGCGTGGACGGCCGCGGAGCTCGGTGACGTCGATCGCGCCCGCGCCGCGGCCGAGGAGGCCGTCGCGCTGATCGACTCGCTCGACGAGAGCGTCCTGACCCTGGCGACGCAGGCCCACGTCGGCGTGATCTGGCTCGAGATCGGCGAGCCCGCGCGCTGCTTCGAGCAGCTCCGCGCGGCCGGCGCCCCCGACTTCCCCAAGATCGAGCCAGGGCGGCGCGGCTGGCTCTACACGGTGCTGGCCCGCGCCGAGCTGGAGTCCGGCGACGGCGCTGCCGCGGCGGACTGGCTCGCGCGCGCCGAGGCGACGATCGACGGGCTCGCGCTGCCGCTCGCCGAGGCGTGGGTGCTCCACGCCCGCGCGCTCCTCCGCCTGGCCGAGGGCGACGCGGCGGACGCCGCCCGGCTGGCGCGCGAGGCGGCGGAGCGCGCCGCCGCCGTGCGCGCGCCGGTCCCCGCCGCCCGCTGCCTGACGCTCGCCGGCGTCGCCTCCGCCGAGGCGGGCGAGCCCGAGGCCGCGCTCCGGCTGCTGAACCGCGCGCAGCGCGAGCTCGCGACCCACGAGGCGACCCGCTACCACGACGAGGCCGCGCGCCAGCTCCGCCGGCTCGGCCGCCGCGTCCGCGGCCGCCCCCGCCGCGGCGCGCGTGAAGGCGGCCTCGACATGCTCACGGGCCGGGAGCTCGAGATCGTCGAGCGCGTCGCGCTCGGATGCACGAACCGCGAGATCGGCGAGCAGCTCTTCCTCTCCCCGAAGACGGTCGAGGGCCACCTCACGAGCGCCTTCACGAAGCTCGGCGTGTCCTCCCGCGCGGAGGTGGCGGAGGCGGTCGGCCGCTCGCGCACGCCGGACAACTGACCAACCTCCGCTCCGGCGGCCGGGTCCACCCCGGCATGCTCCCCATCACGATCTCCCCCGTCCCGGCCCGCTCCTCGGCCACGACCACCGCCGGCCCGGCCCGGATCGGCCGGGCCACGCGCTGGCTGGCCGCCGCCGTCCTGTTCTTCCTCGCGGATGCCGCGCAGCTGCTGTGGCTCGCGCCTGATCGCACCGCCGAGCTGTTCGCCTGGCCGATCGACCCGCACGTCACGTCGCTCGTGCTCGGCTCGGCGTACCTGGCCGGCGGGTACTTCTTCGCCCGCGTGATGTTCGTGGACGCCTGGCATCGCGTCGCGGCCGGCTTCCCGAGCGTGATCGTGTTCGTGTGGCTGGCCGCGCTGTCGACGGCGCTCCACCTCGACCGCTTCACGCACGACAGCCTCCCGTTCGCCGCCTGGGCCGCGATCTACGCGGCGGCGCCGCTCGGCCTGCCGCTCCTCTACCTCGCCCAGCGCCACGTCGACCGCGGGCGGAGCGACGACACCCCGATGCCGCGGCGGCTGCGCATCGCGATGGGCTGCGCCGGCGGCGCGGTGACGTTCGCGGCGCTGCTCGCCTTCGCGGTCCCGCAGGCCACGATCGACGTCTGGCCGTGGACCCTGACGCCGCTGACGGCGCGCATCGTCGCCACCGTCATGGCCCTCTTCGGCAGCCTCTGGCTGTCCGTCTCGCTCCGCGGCGGCACGACGGCCGCGCGGATCCCGCTCGAGGCCCACGCCGTCGGCCTCGCGTTCCTGCTGCTCGCGGCGGCGCGCGCGCACGGCGACGTCGACTGGGCCAACCCGCTCGCCGTCTGCCTCGTCATCGGCGTCGCCGCGATGGTGGTCGTCGACCTCTGGGTGCGCGCCCACCTCTCCCGACCCCGGGGGTGATCCCCGGGGGGTGCCTCCCCGGGATCTGCCGGATGGTCGGCCCGGAGGACCGCTGGGACGGTTGCACCGCGGGATCGACCCGCGTCCGTCAATCGATCGGAGGCTCCTCATGCAGCATCCTGTGTCCAAGACCACCCGGCATTCGCGCCTGCTCCGCTGGCTGGCCGGCGGCGTGGCGTCCGTCGCCCTGGCCCTCGGGATCGCCGGCCCCGCGTCGGCCTACCCGTGGGCCGACGACCGCCCGAAGCTGACCAACCAGGGCATCGACTTCGGCGTCAACTGGGACGGCTTCGGGGCTCCGCTCAACGGCGGCGAGCTCCACTGGCACACCGACGGGGCCGGCAACGTGCGACCGCACCTGGTCAACGGCAACCTGTACCTCAACAACTCCAGCGGGACCACGGCGCGGATGCAGATCGACTACTACGACGCCGCGCACAACCTCCTCGCGACGAGGTACGGCGGCGCGGTCACCGCGCCCGACAACGCGCTGCACGCCTACGCCGTCGACCTGGACCCGTACGCGGCGCCCAACGTGTTCCACGTGCACGTCTCGACCACGACGGAGACGGCGACCCCCGGCGTCTTCCAGGTCGTGGGAACCGCGGGCTTCGACATCTAGGCACCGCACCACCAGATCAAGTCCGGCCGCGGACGACCGCCCCGCGGCCGGAACTGGTGCCCATGCCCCTGTCTCCGCGACGGGTGTCCCTTTCCGAGGGTGCCGGTTCGCCATCCCTGGCGGCACAGCGCGCGGAGACACGAGCTTCAACGCAGCGGCGCCCGGCCCCTTGCGCTCACCGCGCGTGCCCGGGTTCGATCGCGGACGCCGAGCGATCCGTACGCTCTGCTTCCTCGAGATGCCGCCACTCGGCCCCGTCGTCGACAGCAACGTCCACCTCTGGGATCAGCGGGACAACCCGGTCTTCTGGCTGAGCGACCGTACCCTCGTCCGCGAGCTGCTCGGCGACTACGACTCGCTGCCCGACGTCTACACGCTCGACGACTACGAGCGCGAGACGGCGGCGTTCGACGTGCGCGGCATCGTCTGGTCCGACGCCGGCGCGGCGGATCCCGTCGCGGCGGCCGAATGGGTGTCGCGACAGGACCGGGGGCGCGGGCTCGTGATCGGGCTGATGAGCCTCGGCGATCCGGCGGAGCGCGGCTTCGGCGAACTGGTGGCGCGTCTGAGCGAGATCCCGCTCGTGAGCAGTATCCGGGTGCGGCTTGCGAGCGACCTGGCGCAGGGCGCCCAGCGCGGCTCGCTGCTGGAGCAGCCGGTCGCGATGGAGCACCTCGCGTCGATGGCCGAGCACGGTCTCGTGGCCACCATCGAGGCCACGAGCGACCAGTTGGGGCAGGTGACGCCGCTCGCCCGGGCGCTGCCGGAGCTGGAGATCGTGGTCGACCACTTCGGCTGGCCCACCCAGCTCGACGACGCCGGCCGGAGGATCCACCTCGACCGCCTCGCCGAGCTGGCGACCAACCCGAACGTCGCGACCCGCATCGACGCCATGGGGACGATCTTCGGGGCGTGGACCGTCGACCGCGTGCGTCCCTGGCTCACCGCCGTCGTGGACGCGTTCGGGGCCGACCGATGCATGCTCGGCTCGGATCTCCCGATCGAGCGCCTCCGCTCGGGCTTCCGACCGCTGTACGACGCGTACGACGAGATCTTCGCCGGCTGCACGGCGAGCGACCGCGAGCTGCTGCTGGCCGGCACCGCGACGCGGTGGTACGGCGCACTCAGATGACGGTGCGGCCGCCGTCGACCATGAGCATGTGGCCGGCGACCATGTCCGAGGCGTCCGACGCGAGGTAGATCGCCGCGCCCGCGAGCTCGCGCGCCTGGCCGATCCGCCCCGCCGGGATCGCCTGCACGATCCAGTCGGCGTACTCCGGGTCGTCGAGCGCGCCGGCGATCATCGGCGTGTCGAAGTCGCACGGCCCTATCGCGTTGACGTTGACGCCGTGCTTGATCCACTCGGCCCCGAGCGTCTTCGTGAGCTGGACGACGGCGCCCTTGCTCGCGCAGTAGGCGACCTGGTCGGGGACGCCGATGATGCCGTCCGTCGAGCCGACGTTGATGATCTTGCCTCGACCCCGCTCGATCATCCCGCGGCCGATCTCGCGGCAGAGCACGAACGTGGCGGTCGCGTTGATCGCGAGCGCGCGGTCCCACACCTCCAGCGGCGTGGCCTCGCCCTCGGCGCGCTCGAACAGGCCGGCCGAGTTGAGGAGGATGTCGACCGGCGCCCCGCCCTGCTGCACGGCGCCGGCGAACCGCTCGGCGCCGTCGGCCGTTCCGAGGTCGCCGAGCACGGCCGACGCCGAGCCGCCTGCCTCGCGGATCGCGGCCACGACCTGCTCGGCGCGCGCGGCGTCCCGCCCGCCGACGACGACCTCCGCACCCGCACCGGCGAGCGCCGACGCCATCGCGGCGCCGAGCCCGCTCGTCGCGCCGGTGACCACCGCGCGCTTACCCGACAGCCCGAACATCCGCGAGAGGTAGTGGTCAGGCACGTCGCCTCCGTTCCGAGATCGCTGGTCCGCCGCGCCAGCCTATGGGAACGTGTCGCTGTCAGCCCGGCCCGGAAAGGAGCCCGACATGGATGGCACGTATCCCGTCGAGTACGACGTGGACTATCCGGACCGCCCGCTCAACCGGCTCACGAGCGCGTTCCGGATCTTCACGGCGATCCCGATCGCGATCGTCCTCGGCTCGATCGGCGGCGCCACGGAGGTGACGACCAACGGCGACACCTCGACGGTGGTGGCGACCACATCGGGGCTGCTGTTCCTGCCGCCGCTGCTGATGATCCTCTTCCGGCGCAAGTACCCGCGCTGGTGGTACGAGTTCAACGTCGAGCTGCTGCGGTTCCAGAACCGCGTCGGCGTCTACGTCGCGCTCATGGACGATCGCTACCCGTCCACCGACGAGCATCAGAGCGTCCACCTGGAGGTGCCGTATCCCGACGCCGCCCAGCTCAACCGCGGCCTCCCGCTCGTCAAGTGGCTGCTCGCGATCCCGCACTACATCATCCTCGGGTTCCTCTTCATCGGCGCGTTCGGCGCGGTCGTCATCGCGTGGTTCGCGATCCTCTTCACCGGCCGCTTCCCGCGCGGGCTCTTCGACTTCCTCGTCGGGGTCGGCCGCTGGACGAACCGCGTCAACGCGTACGCGCTGATCCTCGTGACCGACCGGTACCCACCGTTCCGGCTGGGCCCCTGACCTCACCGCTTGACTCGGCGCGGGGGGCACGCGAGGCTCGCGCCCATGCGCCGACTCAGCCTGCTCTTCGTGAGCACCGTCACCGCCGCCCTCCTCATCGCCCCGGGCGCGGACGCCATGATCCAGCTCGACCGGGGGATCGCCGGCGCCAGGATCGGCAACTCCAAGGCGGAGGTCCGCGCCGCGCTCGGCACGCCCCGCCAGGTGATCCGGCGCAACACCGACTTCGGCCGCTCGACCACGTTCACCTACCGCGGCGCGCTCCGCGTGACGTTCCTCGCGGGCGCCGGCGTCACGCTCGTCAGCACGAAGGGCCTGGGCGACCGGACGAACAAGGGCGTCGGCGTCGGCTCCAGCGAGCAGGACGTCATCGACGACGTGCCCGGCGTGACGTGCCGCACCGTGGAGGGAGCGAGGCTCTGCCAGCGCGGCGCGCAGGACGTGGGCGAGCGCGGCACGGTCTTCTTCATCCAGGGCGGCGTCGTGACCCGCGTGGACGTCGTCGTGCTGATCGACTGATCCGGCGGATCAGGTGACCGGCTGCCGGTCCGCGAGCGCCTGCGACACGGCCTCGCGGACCGCGGGCGTCGCGGCGTCGAGCGCGCGGAAGGCCGCGCCCGTCATCACGACGAGCACCATGGGCGACGTGGCCGTCACCGTCGCGACCCGGCGTTCCTCCCGGAGCAGCGCGATCTCGCCGAAGAAGTCGCCCGGCCCGAGCTTCGTGAGCGGCGCGCCGTCGCGCGTGACCTCCGCCGTGCCGGACTCGATCGCGAAGAACTCCTCGCCCGGGTCGCCCTCGCGGGCGACCACCGTCCCGGCCGCCACCTCGCGCTCGCCGGCCTGCTCGGCGACGGCCGCCAGGTCCTGCGCGGACAAGGAGCTGAAGAGCGGCACGCCCTGCAACCGGGCCGGATCCATCAGCCGACGGTAACCGCTGCGCGCGGCCGTCGCAACGTCCGCTACGCGGCCCGGTCGTCGTAGAGCACGCGGTCGAACGGCCAGCGGTCGGCCAGCCATCTCGACACCGCCGCGTGGAGCCGGGCGTCGAGCTCGGCGACGTCTTCCCGCACCCACGAGCGGACCCGCGCGTCGTGCTCGTCGTCCTTCGCCGGGTAGATGTACACGCAGCCGATGACCTCGTCCGTGCCCGGCCGGAGCACGGTGAACGTGAACCCAGTCCGCGCGGCGAAGTCGCGCGCATGCTCCGCGAGGTCGCCCCGGTTCGCGTCGAGCGACATCCCCTCGAGCGGCGGCCAGTCCCCCGACTCGAAGCCGGGCGTCGCGCGGATGTGGGCGATGCTCGACGACCACGCCGCGTGGTCGGAGTCGTTGTGCTCCACGTCCAGCGGCACGAGCTGCAGCTCGGGCAGGGCGAGCTCGCGCGGCGGGTCGAAGTCGGCGGGGACGAAGCTCATGGGCGCGACGCTAGCGCAGCCCGACGGCCGGCACCGCGCCGGCCCGACGACTAGATTCCCGCGCCGATGACCCGCTGCGCGCTCGTGACCGGCGGCGGGACCGGCATCGGCCGGTCCGCCGCGCTCGCCCTCGCCGCCGACGGCTGCGCCGTCGTGCTCGCCGGGCGCCGGCCCGAGCCGATCCGGGACGTCGCGGCGGAGGTCGAGGCCGCGGGCGGGCGGGCGCTCTCAGTCGCCGGCGACCTCGCGGTCCCCGCGGACGCCGCGCGCGCCGTCGCGGCGGCCGTCGAGGCGTTCGGCGGCCTGCACGTGCTCGTCAACAACGCGGGCGCGATCCGCCGCAACGTCCGCCTCCACGAGGTCGAGGTCGAGCGCTGGGACGAGCAGATCGCGATCAACCTCCGCGGGCCGTACCTCGTCACCCACGCCGCGCTGCCGGAGCTGCTGCGCGCCGAGGGCGACCGGTCGATCGTGAACGTCGCGTCGACGCTCGCGGTCAAGCCCGTGCCCGGGATCGCGGCCTACGCGGCCGCCAAGGGCGCGCTGCTCAGCCTCACCCGCGCGCTCGCGGTCGAGTACGGCAGGGACGGGATCCGCTGCAACGCGGTCCTCCCCGCCGTCGTCGACACGCCGCTCGCGCGTGCCGAACGGCCGGACTTCGAGGAGCGCCGCGACGCCATGGCCGCCGCCTATCCGCTCGGCCGCCTCGGGACGCCCGACGAGGTCGCGGAGGCGATCCGCTGGCTCTGCTCGCCGGCGAGCGGCTGGATCAGCGGCGCCGAGCTCACCGTCGACGGCGGCTTCACGGTGACGTGAGGAGGATCCGGAAGCGGTCGGGTGCCGCCGGATCCCGATCGACGACCTGGACCGGCGGCCAGGCCCACTGCCACACGCTGATGCCCGGCGTGCGGGAGAACCGGATCCGCCCGCGTGTGCCTTCGACGGCGACGTGCGGCCACGACCCGCCGCGCAGCACCTCGGCGAGGACGGCGATCGTGTCGTAGCCCTCGAAGGCGACGAACGACGGCGCTCCGCCGAGCCGCTCGCGGAGGGCCGCCCCGACGCGATCGCCGAGCGGGCTGAGGCGCTCGGGCAGGTAGCGCAGGAACGGGATCCCGGCGCCGTCGTCGCCCAGCAGCGTCGCCCATTCGCCGAACTCCGGCTGCCCGGCCGGAGCGCCGATCAGGATCTCGCCGAGGCGCGGGTCGCGGCGGACGGCCTTCACGATCGACACCGCCGGCTCGGGATGGCCGACCAGCAGCAGGAGCGCCGTCGCCCGGCTGCCGACGAGCCCGTCGCACACGGCCGCGGGGTCGAGCTCGGTCACGGTGCCGCCGCGTGGACCGAGGTGGTCCCGGAGGATCCGGGTCCCGGATTCCCAGTAGACGCTCGGCTGGGCGGCCACGGCGATCCGCCGGTGGCCGGCGCCGAGGAGGAAGTCCGCGTAGATCCGCCAGCCGTGGGACTGCGCCGGGGCGACCCGCGCGACCCGGTCCGTCGGCTGCTCGGTGAGCGCGTCGAGCACCGCCGACGAGCAGAGGAACGGCACGCCGAGGGCGTCCGCTCCGGCGGCGATGGAGCGAGCGACGACGCTGTGGTACTCCCCCGCCAGGGCGGCCACGCCCAGGCCGGCCAGCTCATCGACGGCCGCCGCGGCCTTCCGCGGATCGGCCGCGGTGTCACGGACGACCAGCTCGAGCCGTCCCCCGCCGGCCTCGTTGACGTCGTGAACGGCCAGCTCGAGCCCGGCGAGCAGGTGCCGGCCGGCCTCGATCCACCCGGGCCGGGTCAGTGGTACGAGCGCGCCGATCTGCACCGGTGAACGCGTGCGTCAGCCGGCCGGCTTCTCGTCGTGCCCACCGAACTCGCTCCGCATCGCGGAGGCGAGCTTGTCGGCGTACAGCCCCAACTGCCGTGACTCGAAGCGGCTGTTGAGCGCTGCCTGGATCGTCGCCGCGGGCACCCCCTCCTCGATCGCCGCCGTCACCGTCCAGCGACCTTCGCCGGAGTCCGAGACGCGCCCGGCGAAGTTCGCGAGGTCGGGCGAGGCGGCCAGCGCGGACGCGGTCAGGTCCACGAGCCAGGAGCCGACCACCGACCCGCGCCGCCAGACCTCGGCGACCTCGGCGACGTCGATGTCGTACTCGTAGAACTGCGGGTCGCGCAGCGGCGTCGTCTCCGCGTCGATCTCCTGCTGGTGCTTGCCCGCGTCGGCGTGCCTGATGATCGCGAGCCCCTCGGCGATCGCGCCCATCATCCCGTACTCCACGCCGTTGTGGACCATCTTCACGAAGTGGCCTGCGCCGTTGGGACCGCAGTGGAGGTAGCCGTCCTGCGCCGTGCCGCCCGGCGCGCGGCCCGGGGTGGGCTCGGCCGAGCCCGCGCCCGGCGCGATCGTGCGCCAGATCGGATCGAGCCGCGCCACCGGCTCGTCCTCGCCGCCGATCATCAGGCAGTAGCCGCGCTCCTTGCCCCACACGCCGCCGCTCGTCCCGCAGTCGAGGTAGTGGATGCCCTGCGGGCGGAGCTGCGCGGCGCGGGCGATGTCGTCGCGGTAGTACGAGTTGCCGCCGTCGATGATCGCGTCGCCCGGCGCGAGCAGGCCCGCGAGACGGTCGACGGTGTCCTGCACGTAGCCGGCCGGGACCATGACCCAGGCCGCGCGCGGCGGCTCCAGCTTCGCGACGAGGTCGTCGAGGCTCTCCGCACCCGTCGCGCCCTCGCCGGCGAGCTCGGCCACGGCATCGGCCGCGACGTCGAAGACCACGCAATCGTGTCCGTCCGCCATGAGCCGGCGGACGAGGTTGGCCCCCATCCGCCCCAACCCGATCATGCCGAGCTGCATCGGTTTTTCAGTCGCCATGTGCTGACGCTACCAGTGGCATCGCTGCGGCATACTCGCGCGATGCGCACCGCCTTGTCGCTCGTCGCCACGCTCACCGTGCTCGGCCTCCTGGTCCCCGCGACGGGAGACGCGCGCGTCACGCGCGTGTTCGACGGCGCCGTGAAGTGCTCGAAGCGCGCCGGCGGGATCCAGTTCTGCGGCAGCATCCGGGCCGGCGACACGACGAGCCCGGCGCGCACGCTCGCGCGGAGCTGGGACGGAACCGCGGTCGACGTCAACTTCGCGCTCCCCAAGGGGTCGGCCAAGCGCAAGCGCCCGTACCCGCTCGTGATGCTGTTCCACGGCTACGGCGGGTCGAAGCTCGGGATCGACGACAGCGGCGGCGGGATCGCGAACCCCTTCGCGTCGATGCTGCCGTGGCTGAAGGCCGGCTACGCGACGTTCAGCATGAGCGACCGCGGCTTCGGCGAGTCCTGCGGGACGGCGGCCAGCCGCGCCTCGGTGCCCGCGGCGGCGTGCCGCAACGGCTTCAACCACCTGCTCGACACGCGCTACGAGGTGCGCGACGCCCAGTACTTCGCCGGCAAGCTGGTCGACCAGGGGCTCGTCGAGCGGAAGCGGATCGCCGCCGCCGGCGGCTCCTACGGCGGCGGCATGTCGATGGCTCTGGCCGCGCTGAAGGACCGCGTGATGCTGCGCGGCGGCAAGCTCGTGCGGTGGCGCAGCCCGGAGGGCGCGAAGCTCCGGCTCGCCGCCGCCGCGCCCTCGGTGCCGTGGACCGACCTGAGCTACGCGCTGGTGCCGAACGGCAGCACCCTCGACTACGTCGCCGACGCGCCGTACGAGGGACGGCTCGGCGTGATGAAGCAGTCCTACGTCAACGCGCTGTACCTCGTGGGCTGCGGGACGCCGACCACCTCGTGCACCACGACCGACCCGCGCTGGAACCTCGGCGCGACCCGGGACCTGCTCAACCGGGGCGAGCCCTACGACGATCCGGCGCTCGACACGATGCTCGAGGAGATCCAGACCTACCACTCCTCCTACGCCATCGACGACTCCCAGCCGCCCGCGCCGCTGCTGATCCAGAACGGCTGGACCGACGACCTGTTCCCGGTCGACGAGGCGCTGCGCTTCTACAACCGCACGAAGACGACGTACCCGCGCACGCCGGTGTCGCTGTTCTTCGCCGACATCGGCCACATGCGCGCGCAGAACAAGCAGGCGGACCAGCGGCGCTACCGGACGGCCGTGAACAAGTGGATGCGCTTCTACGTCAAGGGCAAGGGCCGCAAGCCCTTCCAGGGCGTCCAGGCGCTCACCGAGACCTGCCCCTCGACCGCGCCGTCGGCCGGCCCCTTCAAGGCCCGGTCCTGGGCGGCCCTCGCCCCCGGCGAGGTCCGGCTGAGCGCCGCACCGGCCCAGACCATCCAGCCGGATGCCGGCGACCCGGGGATCGGCGCCACGTTCGACGCCGTCACCGGCAGCGCCTGCGCCACCGCCGCCGGCGCCACGCAGCCCGGCGTGGCCACCTACCTGCTCGACGTGACCGCGGACTTCACCCTGCTCGGCTCGCCGACGGTGGTCGCCGACTTCACCCTGCCCGGCGCGACCTCGCAGGTCGCCGCGCGGCTGCTCGACGTCGGGCCCGACGGCAAGGAGACGCTGGTCGCCCGCGGGCTCTGGCGCCCCAGGGTCTCGGGCACGCCCAGCCGCCAGGTCTTCCAGCTGCATCCGGGGGCGTGGCGGTTCGCCGCCGGGCACAGGGCCAAGCTGGAGCTGCTGCCCGACGACGCCCCCTACGGCCGGGCGTCCGACGGGCAGCAGCCGGTCACCGTCGCCGGCCTCCAGCTGCGCCTGCCGACGCGTGAGAAGCCCGGCGCGAACGGGTTGGTCCGGGCGCCGCTCCCGAAGGTCCTGCCGCCCGGCGCCAAGCTCGCGCGCGGGTAGGCGTCAGTCGGCGTCGACGAGCCACTTGCCGTCGACCTTGACGACGGTGATGTCGGACGGGCCGTCCTCGACCGACGCGGTCGCCTTGTCGCGGTTGAGCGTGACGTCGACCTGCGGGTCGCGCAGCGGCCCGAGATCCTCGTCGGAGAGCTGATCGCCGAGCCGCTCGACCGCCTCGTCGCACGACGCGGTCCCGCCCTCGCCGGCGAACTGCTCCTGCGCCTGCTCCGTCATCAGGCCGCATGCCCGCGCGCCGTCGCGTTCCGCGATCGCGGTGAAGTAGTCGCCGACGGCGTCACGGGCCTGGTCGATGTCGCCCCCGCCGTCGCTGCCGCAGCCGGCAGCGAGCACGAGGACGGCGAGCGCGACGACCCGGCGCATCTACCCGCCGTCCCGGAGCCGCGCGAGCCGCGCCGCGCTCTCCGCGTTCATCGGCAGGAAGGTCTCGATCGCGAGGTCCGCGGCGGTCACCTCGAGCGGGGCGCCGAGCGTGGCGATGACGGTGAACAGCTCGACCGGGCCGGCGGGCGTCTGCAGCTCGAGCGAGACCACCGGCTGGGTCGCGGGGCTGGTCGGCGGATCGCCGGGGAGGTAGGACTCGACCTCCTCGATGAGCTCGGCGAGGGCGGGATCGGCGTCCTCGCGGCTCCGCCGCTTCAGCCGGTGGATCAGCGGCGCGTTGCACGCGGCGGTCATCGACGAGATCCGCGGCAGGCCGCCCGGGTGGACGCCGAGGCGGAGCAGGTTGACCGGCGGCTCGAGGAGCTCGGGATCGACCCCGTCCCACAGCAGCGCGGCGGCGCGGTTGGCGTCGATCACGTTCCAGAGCCCGTCGACGATCAGGGCCGGGTTCGGCTCGTACGCCTCCAGCAGCCTGCTGAGCGACTCCCGCAGCGGCTGCATGAGCTCGCCGTCGTAGGGCTGCTCCAGGTAGGGCGGCGCGAAGCCCCCGGCGAGCAGCAGCCGGTTGCGCTCGGCGATCGGGAGGTCGAGGTGCTGCGCGAGGTGGACGAGCAGCTGGCGGCTCGGGCGCGAACGGCCCGTCTCGACGAAGCTGACGTGCTTCGCGGAGAGGTTCGCGTCCAGCGCCAGTTCCATCTGCGTCAGCCGCCGCTGGGTGCGCCAGAAGCGGATGAGCTCACCGGCGGTCTGCGGCTCCCTCTCGGTCTGCACGGCCACGGGCGCCAACGCTAGCGCCCGGGTTGCACATCGGAGGTAATCGACCCGCGGTCGTTCGTGCGGGATCGTCACCGCCATGAGCACACCGATTGCAGATCGATATCTCGCGCTGTGGAACGAGCCCGACGCCGACCGGCGCCGGCAGTTGATCGCCGAGCTCTGGACGGAGGACGGGCGGCATCTCCTCCAGCCGCCCCAGGAGATCCGCGAGCTCGCGGCGCAACCCGGGCTCGGGATGCCGGCGATCCTCGAGGCCCGGGGACACGACGAGATCGAGGCCCGGGTGGCGAGCGCGTTCGAGCACTGGGTCGGCTCCGAGGGGCTCAGCTTCCGGGGACGCGACGACGCCGAGCAGCTCGGCGACGTCGTGACGTTCCACTGGGAGGCGATCGACGAGGACGGCGAGGCGTCCGGCGCCGGGCTCAACTTCCTCGTCCTCGCCGCGGACGGGCGGATCGAGCGCGACTACGTGTTCGTCCAGTAGGTTCGCCGCGGGCGACTGAGCCGGGCCCGCCTTCGACTCGTCCGAGGGCGTATTCTTCGGAATGCCGAGAGGAGATCAGAGCGTGGCCACACCCCAGGAACGTGAGCAGCAGCGCAAGCAACAGCGGAAGACCGAGTTCGACCGCCAGGTGGACAACGGAACGCTCGTCGTCCGTCAGATGACCGCTGAAGAGCGCGTCAAGTACGCCGAGTCGCCGGAGGCTGCCGCCGAGCGGGAGGCTCGTCGCGCGCGCAAGCGCAACTGAGCGCTCATTGCTGCATCCGCGGGTCGTGGGTCGGGTCCGCGTACGTGGGCGGGCACCCGCGCTCCACGGCGTCGGGACGCAGCTCGAAGTGCCAGGGCTCGTTGTCGTAGATCCGGCACAGCCCGTACGCGGCGCCGCGCTCGGACAGCCACGCCGTGGCCTCGGACGGCCCGAGGTCGACCGCGCCGCCCGACACGTGCGCGGAGGTGTCGGGGGTGGCCACCCAGCGGGCGGCCTCCGATTCCGAGCCGTACTTCGCGACCGCCTCGCGGAGGAGCTGGGCCTGGTACGCGGAGGAGCGCCAGCCGCTGTCGACGACGAACTCGACCCCGTCGTCCGCGGCGACGGTCGCCGCGCGGCGCAGGGCCCCGAGCAGATCGCCGTCGAGCTTGGCGACACCCGGGATCCCGCGGTCGAAGACCGTCGTGCCGTCGGGAACGGCGCCGTCGGCCTCCCCGAGCGCCCGGCGGTGCCCGCCGCCGGGGACGTGGACGGGCGGCGCGGGCCGCGAGGACAACGGCGCCGTCGGGGACGAGGACGCCGGCAGCTGGTCGCCCAGGGCGGCGGCGAGCGCGGCGAGGACGACGAGCAGGCCGGCGACGCGGATCCAGCGGATCCGGATCGGGCGGGTAGTCGTTCGTGCTGGTTCGCGGTAGGGCACGCTCCCAGGCTCGGCAGCGCGGCGTTGCGAGCACGTATGCGGTTTTCGATATGCCGACGATATGCGCCGGCTCGTAGCATCCGAGCATGCGCGTGCTGCTCGTTGAGGACGAGCCCCTGATGGCCGACGCCATGCGCGATGGCCTCCGCCTGGAGGCGATCGCGGCGGACATCGCGAACGACGGCGACACCGCGCTGGAGCTGCTGGACGTCAACGCCTACGACATCGCGGTCCTCGACCGCGACATCCCCGGGCCCAGCGGAGACGAGATCGCGCAACACATCGTCGCCTCCGGCAGCGGCACCCCGATCCTCATGCTCACCGCCGCCGACCGGCTCGACGACAAGGCCTCCGGGTTCGAGCTCGGCGCCGACGACTACCTCACGAAGCCGTTCGAGCTCCAGGAGCTCGTGCTCAGGCTCAGGGCACTCGACCGCAGACGCGCGATCCACAGGCCGCCGGTGCGCGAGATCGCCGGCCTGCGGCTGGACCCGTTCCGCCGCGAGGTCCACCGCGACGGCCGCTACGTCGCGCTGACCCGCAAGCAGTTCGCGGTGCTCGAGGTTCTCGTCGCCGCCGAGGGCGGAGTCGTCAGCGCCGAAGAGCTCCTGAGACGGGCGTGGGACCAGAACGCCGACCCATTCACCAACGCCGTGCGGATCACCGTCTCGGCCCTGCGCAAGCGGCTCGGCGAGCCCTGGATCATCGCCACCGTGGCCGGCGCCGGCTACCGCATCGACGCAGGCGAGGGAGACGACCGTGGCTAGAGCCCCCGGGATGAGCGTCCGCCTCAAGCTCACCCTCAGCTACGCCGCCTTCCTCATGCTCGCGGGCGCCCTGCTGCTCGGCGTCGTGTGGGTGTTCCTCCTGCGGTACGTGCCCGATCAGGCGTTCCTCGTCAACGCCGACGCCGAGTTCGACGGGGTCTTCCCCGTCCGGTCCAACCTCCTGCACATCTTCGCTCCGCGGGCGGCCGCGGTGCTGGTGTTCCTGCTGGTCTTCGGTCTCGTGGGCGGATGGCTGCTCGCCGGCCGGATGCTCGCCCCGCTGACCCGCATCACGGACGCGACGCGCGTGGCCGCGACCGGGTCGCTCTCCCACCGGATCGCGCTGGACGGCCGTCAGGACGAGTTCCGCGAGCTCGCCGACGCCTTCGACGCGATGCTCGCGCGGCTCGAGGCGCACGTCGCCGAGCAGCAGCGCTTCGCCGCCAACGCGTCCCACGAGCTGCGCACCCCGCTGGCGATCACGCAGACGCTGCTCGACGTCGCCCGTCACGACCGGGAAGGCGACACCGGCGAGCTCGTCGAGCGCCTCCACGCCGTCAACACCCGGGCGATCGACCTCACGGAGGCGCTGCTCCTGCTCAGCCGCGCCGACCAGCGGTCCTTCGCCCCGGAGCACGTCGACCTGTCCCTCGTCGCCGAGGAAGCCACCGAGATGCTGCTGCCCCTCGCGGAGGAACGCGGCCTCACCATCGAGACCTCGGGCGACGTGACCCCCACCGTCGGCTCGCGCGCGCTCCTGCTGCAGCTCACCACGAACCTCGTGCACAACGCGATCGTCCACAACCGGCCGGGACAGGGCGCCGTGTGGGTCACGACCGGCGAGCACCCCGGGCGTGCGGTGCTCACCGTCGAGAACACCGGGGAGGCGCTCAGCCCGCAGTTCGTCTCCACGCTGGGCGAGCCGTTCCGCCGTGGCACCGGGCGCATCCGCACCGACCACGCGGGCGTGGGCCTCGGCCTGGCGCTCGTGAAGAGCATCGCCGAGGCCCACGACGGCACGCTCACGCTCACCCCCCGGTCCGGCGGCGGGCTGTGCGCCACGGTGGAACTCCCCGCTACCGGCGAACGCAGTCGTCGAGGCGAGCTGAGCGGTACGCACCGGGCTCGCGGCAGATGACCGGCTGCGCGGCCCGCGCGAGCGCGGCGGTGCCGCCGAGCAGCAGCGGGGCAGGGTCGACCGGAACGTTGCGGTAGCGGACCTCGAAGTGCAGGTGCGGGCCGGTCGCGTGCCCGGTCGATCCGACGTAGCCGATGCGCGTGCCGCCGGTGACCTGCTCGCCGACCCACGAGGTGATCTGGGAAAGATGCGCGTACCAGGTGGTGTAGCCGAGCCGGTGCTGGATGACCACCAGGTTGCCGTAGCCGCCCCGGTTGCGCCCGGCGTAGATCGTGGTGCCGACGCCCGCGGCCGCGACGAGCGTGCCCCGCCCGACCGGGAAGTCGACGCCCGCGTGCCGGCGCCCGTTCTCGCGCGCCGCCCCGAACGCGTCGCCGATCGGTCCCGGCACCGGTCGGTAGAAGCTGATCGGCGCGTTCGACACCGGCACGGTCCGTGAGCCGCCCCCGCGCAGGCTACGGAGCGTCGCGGGTCCCGCCAGCCCGTCGGCCACGAGGCCGGCGGCCTGCTGGTAGCGGGCGAGCGCACCGCTGGTCGCGGGGCCGAAGATCGCGTCGACGCCGCCCGGCGAGTAGCCGCGGCGCCAGAGCAGGAACTGCAGCGCGGCGACGTCCCAGCCGCGGGCGCCCTGGGAGATCACGCGCGAGCCGAGGCGCGGCCGCCCGAGACGTCCGAGCGCGTGCCGTGTCCGCGGGCCCGCGATGCCGTCCACGATCAGCCCGCGCCGTTGCTGGAGCAGGCGCACACCGCGGGTCGTGTACGGGCCGCGGACACCGTCGACGGCGATCGGGTACAGCCCGTGCGCCTTCAGGGCCACCTGCAGCGCCGCCGTTCGGGCGGAAGCGGCATGTGCCGGCTGTGCCGTGACCGACAACAGCGTGATCGCTGTCAGCCACGCGCCGGCGCACAACCGGACGCGTGTCATGCCCCTACGTTCGCGGCTCCCCGGAGTCGGCACAACCATCGCGAGCGATGTTGCACCCCGCATCGGCGGATGGCCGGATCAGGCAGGCGACTTGCGGAGCCACGCGACGTAGTCCGCGACGCCGGCCCGCACGTCGAAGGACGGCGCGAAGCCGGTGTCCCGGGTGAGGCGGGCGATGTCGAGGTAGGGGTCCTCCGGCGGCGCGCCGGGATGGCGGCCGACGGCCAGCGACGCCTCGGCGCCGGGGACCGCGGCGTTGACGGCGCTCACGAACTCGTGGTTGGCGACCGGCCGACCGGCGGAGACGTTGTACGTGTCGTGCCGCAGCGTGACGGCTCGCATGAGCATCGCGATCGCCCGCCCGCAGTCCTTGACGTAGCAGCGGTCGCCGCCGTCGTCGGCGAAGCCGGGCGGCCGCGGCGGGGTCAGGTCTGGATCCTCGCCGCGCACGGTGGCGGAGATGAGCCGCGGGATCGGGAGGAACGGCGAGTCGGGGAGGCCGAGCGGGCCCCAGACCGTCCCGATGCGCAGGACGACCGGCTCAACGCCGGCGCCCTGCAGCACCTGCGGCACGATCGCCTCGACGGACCGCTTGAACGCGAGGATCGGGTTCGGCGCCGTCGCCGGGACGAGCGCGAGGTCCTCGTGCCAGCGCGGGCCCGGGGTGCCGATGTAGACGCCGATGCTGCTGGCCACCGCGAAGCGCCGCACCCTCCACGCGCGTGCGGCCTCGAGCACGTTCAGCAGCATCGCGGTGTTCCTGCGCATGAACGCGATCGGGTCCGGCTCCTCGAGCGCGACGGCCGCGAGGTGGACGATCGCGGTGATCTCGTGCCGGTCGCCGATCGCGCGCACGGCCTCGAGGTCGGCCAGGTCGGCCTGCTCGACCGCCACGCGACCCTCGAGGAAGGCCGGCGGCGACGCCCTGCGGTGCCGGGTCACGACGACCTGCTCGCCCAGGTCGGCGAGCGCGAGCGCCGTGTGCGCGCCGATAGAGCCGAGCCCGCCGGTGACGAGGATCCTCACCCGACGCCGCCGAGCGCGCTCGGCATCCGGGTCTGGAAGTCCATCACGGCGACCCAGGAAGGCCGGACGGCGATGCGCGCCATGCGCGTTCCCGGCTGGTCGATCTGGGCCAGGTAGCCCGTGGCCTGCTCTGAACCCAGGAACCGGTGCGCGGCCTCGGCGTACTCCGTGGCGACGCCGTCGATCTCGATGATCTCGGCCCTGCCGCGGAGGCTGAGCACCTCGGGCGGAGACGACTCGGTGTCGATCGAGATCGCCACGTCCGGGTTCTCCCGCAGCGCGCGCACCCGATAGGCGGCGTGGCTGACGTGCGGGGCCGAGAGGAACGTCGGCAGCACGAGCTCGTCGCCCGTCCACACGAACCAGCTGGCCACGATGCGCGGCGTGCCGTCCGGCGCCGTGTAGGCGTAGCGGGCGGGGATCGTCGACGTCAGGAGTCGTTGCGCCAGGTCGGTCTCCAGCAGCCTGAGGTCTCCTTGCTCGAGCGTCATCCCGGCACCGTAGCACGGTGAGTTCCCTTACGGAACTCACGATACGCTCTCCGCATGCAGCGGACGGACTTCTCCGAGATGACGTGCTCGATCGCGCGCAGCCTCGCGGTCGCCGGCGAGCCCTGGTCGCCGCTGATCCTGCGGGACGCGTGGGTGGGCATCAACCGGTTCGACGACCTGCAGCGCGACCTCGGGGTCTCCCGCAAGGTGCTCGCCGAACGCCTCAAGCACCTCGTCGAGGCGGGGATGCTCGAGCGCCGCCTCTACGCGGAGCGCCCCGGGCGGTACGAGTACGTGCTGACCCGCAAGGGCTTCGAGTTCGTGGACGTGCTGATGGTCATGGCCCAGTGGGGCGACCGCTGGACCGCGGGCGATGCAGGCCCGCCCGTCCTGCGGCGCCACCGCGCGTGCGGCGAGGTCACGCAGATCGAGCTGCGCTGCGCGGAATGCGGCGAGATCGTGACGTCGTCCGACGTGGAGGTCGAGCCGGGGCCCGGGATGGCCGCCTAGCGCCCGCCGAGGTGGGCGTGCACGGCGGAGACCACGACCGATCCTTCTCCGACGGCGGAGGCGACGCGCTTGACCGAGCCGGCGCGGACGTCGCCGACGGCGAACAGCCCGGGGACCGACGTCGCGTAGCCCTCCCGGGTCGTCACGAATCCCTTGGGGTCGAGCTCGACCCCCGCGTCGTGCAGCCACGCGGTCCGCGGCACCGCGCCGATCATGAGAAACAGCCCACCGGCCTCCATCCGGACGTCCCGTTGCCGGTGCTCGTCGCGCCAGGCGAGCTCCGACACGCGCTTCCCGCCGGTGACCGACGTCAGCTGCGACCGCGGGTGGACGGTGATCCGGTGATGGTGGGCGATCCGCTGCGCGAGATAGCTCGACATCGTCTCGGCGAGGTCGTCGCGCCGGATGAGGACGTGCACCCGGTCGACGTGCTGCGTGAGGAACAGCGCGGCCTGCCCCGCCGAGTTGGCGCCTCCCACCACCGCCACGCTCTGGCCGACGCAGGCCCGCGCCTCGAGCTCGGTGGCGGCGTAGTAGACGCCGCGACCCTCGAACTCCGCGACACCCGGGATCTCCAGGCGCCGGTAGTGGACGCCGCCGGCGATCACGACCGCCCGGGCGACGACGTCGTCGTGGTCGTCGAGCCGGACCCGGAAGCCGTCCGGCGTGCGCGACAAGCCGGTCACGGACCGCGGCGAGACCAGCCGCGCGCCGAACTTGACCGCCTGCAGCATCGCCGACCGGGCCAGCTCCCCGCCGGAGATCCCGCGTGGGAAGCCGAGGTAGTTCTCGATCCGCGACGACGTGCCCGCCTGTCCCCCCAGGGCGACGTCCTCGACGAGGATCACGTCGAGTCCCTCGGAGGCCCCGTAGACGGCAGCGGCCAGGCCTGCCGGCCCGGCGCCGACGATCAGCAGATCGCACCGCGCCCGGTCGGGCAGGCTGGAGAGGTCGAGTCCGACGGCGGCAGCCAGTTCGCGCGTCGTCGGGTTCGTCAGGAAGCGCCCCCGCCCGGTCACGACGGCCGATCCCGTCTCCGGGAGTGCGCACGTCGCGGCGACCTCGCGCCACGCGGCCGGGTCCGAGCGCAGCACGCTCCGATAGGGCACGTGGTTGCGCTCCGCGAACTGCTGCAAGCGGTGCATGTCGGGATCGTCGTCGCCGGCGAGGACCAGGCCGCCCTCTCCCAGGCGGGTCAGCAGACGGCGGCGCGCATCGAGCGCCGCGAGCAGCACGTCGCTCAGCTCCGTCGACGTGGCGATGAGCCGCTTCAGGTCCGCGACGCGGACCCGGAGCAGCGTGGTGCCGGCCATGGCGACGCCGGCGAGGAAGGCCGGTTGCCCCATCAGCATGCCGAGCTCGGCGACGAAATCGCCGGCCTCGATCACGAAGCTCACCCGGTCGTCCCGCCGGTCCACGAGGCAGACGCCGCCCGCGAGGACGAGGTAGAGGTCGTACGCGTCGCCCGCATCCCACAACCGCTCGCCGGCCTCGGGTCGGATCACCTCGCCGACCGACTCCAGCAGCGCGCGTCCCTCCGCGTCGAACTCGGGCCAGGCGTGGTCCTCGTCCCGGTCCGCTCGGGACGAGTAGCGGGTCCGCGCGTCGGGCGTCGGGACGGCGCTCACGTTGACCTCGCCCGCCACGCCCACTCGTACCTGGCCGCCACCACGGCAAGCCTACGCGGCGCCGCCCGTTCGTGGCTGAAGGGTGGATGTAGGGTCTCCCTGTGGAGCAGCAGGTGCGCTTCTGCACCGCCGGCGATGGTGTGCGGCTGGCGTACGCCGTCCACGGCAGCGGGCCGCCGCTCGTGAGGACGGCGACGTGGTTGACGCATCTCGACTTCGACTGGGAGAGCCCGGTCTGGAGCCACTGGCTGGCCGAGCTGGGGGACGGCCACACGGTCGTCCGGTACGACGAGCGCGGATGCGGCCTGTCCGACCGCGAGCTCGGCGATCTCTCCATCGAGACGTGGGTCGCGGATCTGGAGGCCGTCGTCGCGGCGGCGGGCCTCGATCGCTTCACGCTGCTCGGCGTCTCGCAGGGAGCCGCGGTGGCGCTCGTGTACGCGGCGCGGCATCCCGAACAGCTCTCCAGGCTCGTCCTCTACGGGGGATACGCGCGCGGGCGCATGTGGCGCGGACCCGAGGCGCGCCGGCATGCCGACGCGATGATGTCGGCGATCCGCGCGGGCTGGACGGACAGCAACCCGACGTTCCGCCACCTGTTCAGCATGCTGTTCCTCCCCGACGGGACCCCGGAGCAGATGGCGTGGTACGACGAGCTGCAACGGCGCTCGACGTCGGCCGAGACGGCGGTGCGCCTGTATGAGGCGCGCAACCGCATCGACGTCCTCGACCTCGCATCGCGGGTGACGACCCCGACGCTGGTGGCGCACGCACGCGACGACCGGGTCGTGCCGGTCGAGGAGGGCCGGCTGCTCGCCGCCCGCATCCCGGACGCCCGGTTCGTGCTCCTCGAGTCGGCGAACCACATCCTGCTGCCGGACGAGCCGGCGTGGCGCGTGTTCCGCTCCGAGCTCCGTGCCTTCCTCGACACCGAGCGCGCACCGATCCGCGGCGACATCACGATGCTCAGCGCGCGTGAGGTGGACGTCCTCGAGCTCGTCGCCGCCGGCCTCGGCAACGAGGCGATCGCCGAGCGCCTGAGCCTGAGCGTGCGCACCGTCGAGCGCCACCTCTCCAACGTCTACGCGAAGCTGCGCGTGTCCGGCAAGGCGGGACGGGCGGCCGCCGCCGTGCAGTTCTCCGAGCTCCTACGTGCAGACCGCCGGACGATCCCGTCGGGGTTGGGTGGTGGCACCGATGCCGGCGGCGACGAGCGCCCGTAGCGTCGTCTCCTGCAGCAACAACCGCCGGCAGGAGGCATCGAGATGGAGCGCACGCTCAGCGTCGAGCCGACGCAGGAGGACAGACCCGTCACGACGCGCGAGGTGCGCGGCGGAGGCGGGCTCCGACTGCACGTCCGCGAGTGGGGCGACCCGCAGGGACCGCCGATCGTCTTCGTCCACGGCTGGTCGCAATCCCAGCTCTGCTGGTCGCGCCAGACCGCCGGCCCGCTCGCGAAGGACTGCCGCATCGTCACGTTCGACCTCCGCGGTCACGGCATGTCCGAGACGCCGCTGGAGGCCGGGCACTACGTCGACGCGCAGCTGTGGGCCGACGACCTCAACGCGGTCATCGAGGGGCTGGAGGTGGACCGGCCCGTGCTCGTCGCGTGGTCATACGGCGGCTTCGTCGTGACGGACTACCTCCGGGCGTACGGCGAGGACGCCATCGCCGCCGTCGATCTCGTCGGCGGCGCGGTGATGCTCACCCCCGGCTTCGACCACATCGGCCCGGGACTGCTCGACAACGCGGGCGACGCATGCGGGGCCGATCTGCCGGCCGGCATCGCCGCGATGAAGCGCTTCCTCCGCGCCTGTACGGCGAAGCCGCTCAGCGCGGAGGAGTGGAACAGCGCCCTGTGCTGGAACATGGTCGTGCCGGCCCAGGTGCGACAGGCCCTCTTCGCGCGCGAGATCGACGCCGACGACGTCCTGTCCCGCCTCTCGGTGCCGGTGCTGGTGACACACGGACGCGCGGACGCGATCGTGCTCCCGTCGATGGCCGAGCATGTGCTCGGAGTCTGCGGGACGGCGCGCGCCTCCTGGTACGACGACGTCGGTCACATGCCGTTCGTCGAGGCTCCGGACCGGTTCGACCGCGAGCTCCGCGAGCTCGCCGGAGCCTGACCGGCCGGGACGATGCTGGTGCCGTCGAGCCCGGAGCCGTTCAAGCGTGCGATTTGATGAGCGTTCTCGCAGCCGTCAGCCGCCGCCTCCGATGATGCCGCTCGAGGTCGTGCGCTTGACCATCTCGGGGTCGCCGCCGTTGATGCGACGGACGCCGCCCGTGACGAACAGTCCGACGCACGCCAACGACGCGAAGCCCGCGAACGGCGTGGGCAGGACGAACACCGCGAGGACGCCGAGCACGAGCGCGGCGACGAAGTACCAGCGCGTCGCGATCCGCGACCTGGCGGGCAGGGGTGGGAGCGCCTCGGCGCCTTCGTGCGCCATGGGCTGGATCCGGCTGAGCTTGTCGGCATGGTCGCCGACGAGGCCGGACGCTGGCGGGGCGGAGCGCCTATGTCTGCGCGGGTCGAACACGAACGTCCTCCTGACGTGGCTCACCGTGTTCTTCGGAGCACCATCTCAGATGTGACCTGTCGGCGCACTGACCGGGACCGGCGCGTTCAGCCGGACGCTGCTCGAGCATCGGCTGCTCGCCGGCGTGACGGCCGCACCCCTTACTCGACGGCGTTCACCGCATGCAGCTCGATCCGGTAGACGAGCGTCTGCTCGCCGATCGGCCCCGCGTGCGCGGCGCGCCGGCGCAGGCTCTCGCGGTCGAGCTCGCCGGCGCGCCGGACGTCCGCCTCGGTGATCGCGGCGAACGGGACCAGCTCGACGGCATCGATCTCGATCAGACCGGGCCCGACCCGGTAGCGGCCACCCTCCTTGACCTGCGGCCGCTGCCAGAGCCGGACCGACACCGTGATCTCGCCGGCCAGGACGTCGTCGCGCAACTCGCGGCTGAACTGCACTTCCGCACCTAGAGCCGGCCGCGGTAACCCCGCCGCCGTGCGACCGGACCGAGGACCGCCGTCATCGCACGCGTGACCGGCCACGGGGGGCTGACCGTCCGGATCTCGTCGCTGAACTCGGGCACGAGCACCGCCAGCTGCAGGAGACCGGGCATCCCCTTCGCGTCGAGCTCGCCGCGTTCGGCGAGCGCGAAGAACGTCTCGAAGAACGACGCGATGTCCAGCGCGGGCCGGAAGAACTGGATCGAGTGCGCGTCCTCGTCGCCGTCGTTCCAGAAGCGGTGCCGCGTATTCGCCGGGATCCGGATCGACTCCCCCTGGCCCACGCGCCGCTGCACGCCGTCGACCTCGAAGACCAGCGACCCGGACACCAGCTCCGCGCCGCTCTCCTGCTTCGGGTGCACGTGCAGCGGCTCGCGCTCGTCCGTGGGCGGGTTGACCGAGTCGATCCGCAGCTCCTGCTCATCGATCTGCACGAAGGTCATCCGCTGCCCGGTGCGCGGGTTGACGATCGTCTGTCCCACGTGCGCCACCGCGCCAGCCTATCGGCGGGCGCTCACGCGGAGCCCGGGTCAGCGAACCCAGAGTCGGTCGAGCAGCGTGTAGCCGGTCAGCTGGTGCTGCACGTTGCCGACGCGCCTGGAGACGAACTCGATCGAGCGCCGGTTGGTGAGCGGGATGGCCGGCGCCAGGTCGGTGAGATGCCGGTCGATCGCGGCCCAGCGCTCGTTCGCGTCGGCGCCGTGCGCGGCGTGCGCTCGGTCGATCTCGCGCATCAGTCCGCGGTCGCAGAGCTGTGACAGCACGTCGAGGCAGCCGAAGTTCGGCTCGACGAACGTCGATGGGCTTGCGTAGTCCGCGGACCACCCGTTGAAGCCCATCTGAATGCGCGACTCCGGGTCGTAGATGGTCGCGAAGTACGTCTGACCGAGCACGCGCATCGACGCGCGATAGCCGAGCCGGGCGAGCAGCGCGGTGAAATAGCGGCCGACGTCCCGCTGCCAGCTGGGAACGGTGACGACGACATGCCGGCCCGTGGTGCCGGATCGCGCCACGAGCGCGCGCGCCCGTGCCATGTCGGGCGCCGACCAGGGGCGCCCCGCGCCGGCGTGCGCGGTGTAGGGGCAATAGGGCTGGTAGCCGGGGAAACCGCGAGGCAGGATCTGGCAGGTCGGGCTGGCGACGTCGGGGCCGCCCTCGAGTGCCGCGATTCGTGCCCGGTCGGTGGCGAAGTTCAGTGCGCGGCGGACGTCCGCGTCATCGAACGGCGGTCGGCGCACGTTGAGGAACATGTGATTGAGGACCGGCTCGGGGTGGCTGTGGATCTGCCCGGGCGAGCGGATCGCGAGCGCCGCGAGTCGCTTTCGCGAGTAGAGCGACCCGAACGGCTCAGCGAGGAGCGTCAGGTCCGCGTCACCACGCCGGATCTCGGCGACCTGCTTCGCGATCTGTGCTCGGCCGTGAGCGCCCTTGCCGAAGCGGCGGGCGCTGACCTCGATGCGGTCGGCGAATCCGGGCGGACGATCTTGCAGGGACCGCGAACGGAACTGGGGATTGCGGACCAGGACCCCGCCACGCTCGCCGTCCCACGCGGCGATTCGATATGGCCCGGTGCCGGGCGGCACGTCATCGCCGGTGCGGCGTCGCGGGGTGTCGCTCGGCACGACGTACGCGAATTGGAACGCGAGCTTGTGGAGGAACTCGGCATCCGGGCGCGTCAGATGGACGGTGATCCGGCGCGCACGTGGATCGGTCTCGATCCCGGCCGAGAGGTCGCAGCGGTCGGTGGACGCCACGCACTTCTCGGCGCCGACGATGCCCTCGTAGTACGGGGCCACGAACGGCTTCTCGCGCGTCACCTGCAGGAAGCGCTCGATCGAGGAGCGGAAGTCCTCCGGCCGCACAGGCCGGCCGTCCGAGAAGCGCAGCGCCGGGCGGAGGGTGAAGACGTAGGTGCGCCCGTCGGGGCTGGCCTCGGGGGCCTCGGTCGCCAGCGCGCCGACGAGCGTCGCGCCGGCGGCACCGGAAGTACGCCGGTAGGCGACAAGCCCGTCGTACGCCAGCGAGGTGAGCTGATAGGCCCTCGCGGCGTAGGCGTCCTCGTTCAACCAGTCGATCGACGCCCGCTCCGGCCGCGCGAACCGCACGATGAGCCGGAGCGTGCCGCCGCGGTGGCTCGACGCCGGGGCGACCGCTGACGTCCACACGCCGCCGTCGACGATCGCGACGGCCGCGGCGGCGCTTCCGACGCCGACGCGGTCGATCACCCGAGGGGTGTCGACGTCGATCCGCGAGACGGTGGCGGCGTCGCCGCCGGCCACCCACACCGCGCCGTCGTCGGCCGCGATGGCTGCCGAGTCCGGGTCGACCGGAACCGTCCACGACACGGCGTCCGTGCGCGGGTCGATCCGCGAGACCGTCGCGTCCGGCCGGTTGACGACCCAGACCGCGTCCGCGCCGACCGCAACGGCGCTCGGCCCGTTCCCGACCGGGATCTCGTCCATCACCACCCCGCGACGAGGGTCGAGACGGGTGATGGTCCCCGACTCCTCACTCACCACCCAGACCGCGCCGGCACCCGCGGCCACGGCCGACGGTCTTGCGCCGAGATCGATCGAGCGGCTCACCGTCGGGTGATCGAGGTCGATCCGCCGCACCACGCCGTCGACGGCCGACGTGACCCAGAGCGCGCCGAAGCCGGCGGCGACGCCCCGCGACGCGTTTCCGATCTCGAGCCTCTGCACGACACGATTGGATCCGGGATCGACCTGGGCCACGGAACCCGATTCGCCGTTGGCGACCCACAGCGATCCGGCACCGAACGCGAGCGCGGTCGGCTCGCCGCCGACGTCGATCCGCACGATCTGCCCCTGCTCGCGATCGATTCGCGACACCGTCCCGTCCAGCGTGCTCGCGACCCAGACGGAACCGGCGCCCGCGACCAACGCGCCCGCGTTCCTGCCGACCGCGTACTGCGCCGTGATGCGGCCGCTCCCGGAATCGATCAGCCCGACGGCGTTCTCATCGATCCGCGCCAGACGATCCGGTGCGGTCACGCGACTCACCCCGAAGACGATCAACCCGGCGGCCGCCGCCAGCACCGCGGCTGCAACCAGCCCCACCGCTCGGCGGCGTCGCCGGGGCGGCGGCCGCGCGACCGCCGCCGTCGGCACGGAGACGGGCAGATCGAGCGCCGGGTCCTGGGCGAGGATCGCCTCGTGCAGCGCGCGCAGGTCGTTGCCCGGTTCGACACCGATCTGCTCCACGAGCGCGTCACGCGCATGACGGTACGCCTCGAGCGACGCCGATTGACGCCCTGCGCGGTACAGCGCGAGCATGCGCTGCGCCTGCAGCCCCTCGCGCAGCGGATGCGCCGCGACGAGGAGCTCGAGCTCGCCGATCACGTCGCCATGGCGCCCTGCTTCGAGATCTGCGTCGATGGCGAGCTCGTGCGCACGCAGGCGCTGCTCGTCCAGCCTGCGGATCTCCGTCGCGGCGAACGGCTCGTCGGCGACGTCGGCGAGTGCACCACCTCGCCACAACGCCAGCGCTTCCCGCGGGCACCCCTCGTCGACCAGCCGCTGGAAGCGCGCGGCGTCCACGTCGTCGGGCGGAAGCTGCAGCTCGTAGCCGCGGCCGTGCGTGACGATCGCCGCGCCGTCGCCGTCGAGCGCGCGTCGCAGCTGGGAGATGTAGAGCTGCACCATCTTGGCCGCGCTGGACGGCGGCGCCTCTCCCCACAACCCCTCCGCCAGGCGATCGGTGGACACCGTGTGGTTGGCCTGCAGCCCGAGCATCGCGAGGACAGCGCGCTGCTTGCGCGCGCCGAGCTGCAGGTCGCGGCCGCCGAGGCGCGCCTCGATCGGCCCTAGAAGACGGAGCTCCATTCCGTTCGGTGGCAGGGTCCAGGGCCGAGCCTACTCCCGGTCGAGCACCCAGTAAACCAACGCTCGACCGAGGCTCTACCGGTCCCAGGGACAGTCCGGAAATCGCTTACGACGCAGCCTCGAGGAGGCCGCCATGACGTCCCTTCGCAGAATCCGCATCGCCCGCAGCCTGGCCGCCGGCCTCGCCGCGATCGTGCTCGCCGTTCCTTCGGCACAGGCCAGTCAGCGCCTGGAGCCGGGCTCCGGCGAAGCGCCGGTCCCAGTGGAGACGACCGTGATCGACGACGGCTTCGACTGGGGCTCCGCCGCGATCGGCGCCGGAGGCGCCGTCCTCGTCCTGCTGCTCAGCGCCGCAGGACTTACGGCGCTCACAGGCCGCCACGACCGCGTCGGCGTCACCCGCTGACGCCTCCCGCATCCGACGCAGCAAGGAGGTTCCCATGCATCTTCGTCACACCGTCCTGACCGCCTGCGCGATCGCGTTGCTCGCGGCGCCCGCCGCCACGGCCCGGAACTCGCAGCCCGATCCACCCGGCCCGGTTCTCGCGCCGGCAGGCGGCAAACTGCTCGGAGAAGCGTGGGCGCGAGGGCTCGCGTCGCCCCTCCCTGACCCCTATGCCGGGACTTGCGCGCCCGTCGCACGCGGAGGCACCGTCGTGGCGGGGCACTTCGGGGACGACGGAACGGCGACGTGTTCGATCGCGCGGCACACGTCGGTCCTGCTGTTCTGGGGCTTCTTCTGCAGCGATGTCTTCGAGGGCGTCAGCGGCGAGGCCGCACAGCGCGAATGCGCCATCGCCGGAGATCAGACCGTGCAGGCGATCAACGTCTCGATCGACGGCGCCAGGACCGTCAACATCCGCCGCCCGCGGTACGAGGCCCTCTCCCCACAGAGGACGGTGCAACTCGGGGATGGCAGCGGACCCATCACGTTCGTCGCGCACGGATGGGCGACGCTGATCCGCAACCTGCGGCCCGGAGAGCACACGATCGACGTCGAGGTGGTGGACGCGGCCTACCAGTTCAACGCAACGCTCTTCGTGACCGTCTCGAGACGCGCCCATTAGCGCCTGCCTGACTAACACACGAGGGCCCGCCCTGCCGGCGGGCCCTCGCGGATGAGCAGAGCGTCTTCCCCGTGCGTACGGGTCAGTGGAGGGTGGGTCGGTAGACGAGCTCCTGGATGTGGCCGTCGAGCGTCCGGTGCTCGAGCAGCTCCAGGTCGAAGTCGGGCGCGCCCTGGAAGATCGGGTCCAGCCCGGTCTTCCCGGTGATGACGGGGAACAGCGTCACCTGGACGCGGTCGACGAGGCCGGCCGCCATCAGCGCGCGGTTCAGCGACAGGCTGCCGTGCGAGCGCAGCGGCACGTCGGACTCCTGCTTGAGCCGCGCGACGACGTCGACCGCGTCGCCGCGCACGACCGTCGCGTCGGGCCGGTCGAGCGGACCTTCCAGCGTCGAGGACACCACCGTGGCCGGCGAGCTCCACATCCGCGTGACCCACGGGTCGCGCACCTCGGACTCCTCGGTGCTCGAGGCCAGCATCTCCTGGAAGAGCCGATACGTGTCGGCGCCGAAGACCATCCGCTGCTCCCCGCCGTACAGGGCGAGGCGGTGCTCGAGCAACTCGGGGCCCTGCTTGCCCCAGTAGCCGCTCCAGTCGGGGCCGGCGGCGCCGTAGCCGTCGAGGCTGGAAAAGACGTCGAAGGTGTAGGTGGCGGTCATGTCGATCTCCTCGCGTTGCGGTTCGGTCGTCGGTGACACGACGAACCTCCGCATCGCTTTTCATCAGGCGCGCCCGCTCCTGTCCGACAAGCGACCAGGTCGCCGGGCGGTGACCAACCAGGATCGGGAATCGAGCGCGACGCCTCGCTCGTCGCTGTAGTGGTCCGCGAGCATCGCGCGCAGGCGCTCGACGGCACGAGCCGCCTCGCCCTCGCCGAGGCTCGCGAGGGCCGCGCCGGTGTCCTGGAACCCCCGGACGATGGCGAGCGCGGCATCGATGTCGTGCCCGTAGAGGACCGGCTCGCGGACGTCCTCGAAGCGGATGCCGTCGAAGCCCGCGCCCTCGAGGATGCCGGCGGTGGCGTCGGGATCGCCGAGCGTGAACGGGTCCATGCCCGGCTGCGGTGACCGCGCCGCGTCACCCAGCGCGGCATCGATCGCCCGCATCCAGTCGTTGTCCTCGCGTCGCTGCCAGACGAGCAGCACCAGGCGCGCGCCGGGGCGGAGGGCGGTGGCGATGTTCGCGAACGCGGCGGCCGGATCGGCGAAGAACATCGTCCCGAAGCGGCTGATCGCCACATCGAAGCCGGCGGCGTCGAAGCGATGCACCTGGGCGTCGCCCAGCGCGTAGGACACGTTGCCGAGCCGTTCGGCCGCCGTCAGCGCACGGGCGCGCTCGAGCATGCGCTCCGACACGTCGACGCCGACCACGCGGCCCGGAGCCGCGGCCCGTGCCGCCTCCCGCGTCGTCAGCCCGGTTCCGCAGCCGATGTCGAGCACGTCGTCGCCCGCGCTGATCCCGTATGTGGCGCGAAGGTGCTCGTGGTGGGCGCGCAGCTCGCTGTCGTAGAAGTCCAGGCTGCTCGCCGAGGACACTCCCGCCTCAGTCCTGCTCGTCGCCGCGCTCGTAGGCCTGCGACCGCTCGGCGCGGCCCGAGAGCACCATGGGATGCCGCGGCGGCTCGGTCAAGACCGTCCGCCGGTCGAGCTCGAGCTCGGGACCGACATGGATGAGCTCGCCCACGCCGACCTCCTGCCAGCCCGGATCGGCGTCCATCCGCTCGCTGGCGATGACCACCATCGACTCGTCGCCGCGCGGGTCGGCCCGCATGCTCAGGGTGCCGTGGGCGTCGCGCTCGACGAGCGCGCGGTCGTCGCCGCCGGTGTGCTGGAGGACGAGCAGCGGGTTGTGCTCGGGATAGCGGAAGGCCCACAGGTGTCCGACCTCGCCGAGGATGAAGTTGATGCTGTAGAGCTCGTAGCCCTCGGCGAGCTCGCGGACCGCCGCCGTGATGCCGGCGCGGACGTCGCCGCCGGCCTCGCGGATGCACAACGTGATCAGCGCGAAGACGCGCTCGGAGTCGGTCTCGCCGCTGACCATCGCAAGGTGCTCTCCGAGCCGCCGCTCGAGCCGCTCGAGATCGCCGACGACGCCGTTGTGCGCGAACACCCGCCCGTCCTGCAGGAACGGGTGCGTGTTCGCCAGCGAGACGCCGCCCGTGTCGGCGTAGCGGAGGTGCACGAGGAACTGGCACGCCTCCGCCTGCCGCGCGACACCGCGGTAGATGCGATCGCTCGCGGCCTTGACCGGGTTGCGGATCAGCAGCAGCGCGGCCTCGGCGCTCAGCGCGGCGATCCCGAAGCCGTCGGCGTTGACCTCGCTCTGCGCCGCGAGCGATGTCGGAGCCTCCAGCAGCCAGAAGTCCGCTTCGACGTCGTGGCTTCCTGCATGGAGCGCGAACAACCGGCACATGCGACGAGCAACTCTACGCGCCACCCACCTTGGCGCTCGTCGCGTGACGGGACTAGGGTCGGACGGTGGCCGCGACCTCGCGCGTGACGTTCGACCCGGAGAGCCTGCTCCGCTCGCTGATGACGAACGTGCCGGGCGCGATCTATCGCTGCGAGGTCGACGCCGCCTGGACCATGCTCGGCATCGGCGACGACATCGAGCGCATCACGGGGTACCCGGCGTCCGACTTCATCGTCAGCGCCCGCCGGAGCTTCAGCTCGATCATCCACCCCGACGATCTCGAGCGCGTGCACGACGAGTGCCGCGTCGCGGTGGCGGAGGATCGTGCCTTCGTGCTCGAGTACCGGGTGGCCCACGTGCACGGGGGATGGCGGTGGGTCCTCGACCGCGGCGTGCGGACCATCGACCGCGACGGGCACGAGTGGCTCGACGGCGTCATCTTCGACGTCACCGACCGGCGCGCCGCGGAGGAAGCGCTGCGCGCTCGCGACGCCGAGTCGGCGCGGATCGCCGAGTTGCAGGCATCGCGCAGCCGGATCATCGCCGCGGCCGACGACGCCCGCCGCCGCCTCGCCCGGGACCTGCACGACGGCGCGCAGCAGCGGCTCCTCAGCGCGCTCGTGCGGCTCACGCTGGTCGAGCGCCGGCTTCCGGACGACGACCCCGTCCTCGAGCTGGTGCGGGAGGCGTGCGCGGAGCTCGACGCCGGCCTCGCCGATCTCCGCGAGCTCGCACGCGGCATCCATCCCGCCGTCCTCACCGACCACGGGCTGAGCGCGGCGCTCCGCGCGCTCACCGACCGCTGCCCCCTCCCCGTCGAGCTGCGCGACGAGCTCGCCGAGCGCGCGGACCCGGCGATCGAGGCCGCGCTCTACTACACCGTCGCCGAAGCGCTCACGAACGTCGTCCGGTACGCGCAGGCGTCAAGCGCCACCGTCTCGCTCGCGGCCGCCGACGGGTGGGTCGTCGCCGAGATCACCGACGACGGCTGCGGCGGTGCCGACCAGGGACGCGGCAGCGGCCTGCGTGGGCTGACCGACCGGCTCGGGGCGCTCCACGGCACGCTCGAGCTCGACAGCCCGCCGAGCGCCGGCACGCGCCTCCGCGCGCGCATCCCGCTGGGCTGACCGGGTCAGCGGCGAAGCCGGATCGCGTTGAGGTCGCGCTCGCGTACCTCGTCGATCCGGCTCAGCAGCTCGTCGACATCGTCGTGCTCGGCGTGCAGGTAGCGGCCGGCGAGTTCGTCGTAGCCGCCGGTCGAGAGCCTGCGGACGAGCTCCGGCGCGAGCTCGGGCGGCGTCCACGGCGCATCGTCGGGAACGCCGCCGGCGGTCAGCTCCGTCCGCACCAGGCCGGGGCTGAAGAAGAAGACGGGAATCCGCCCCGCGAGCTCGTTCGCGAGCATCTCGCCGTAGCGGCACGTGGCCGCCTTGCTCGGCGCATACGCGGTGCTCCGGCCGCCGGGCAGATAGGCCGCTCCGCTGCCGGTGATCACGATCCGCCCGCGATCGCGCTCGAGCATGCCCGGGATCACGGCCCGGCAGCACAGGTGGACGCCGAGCACGTTGACCTCGTACACCCGCCACCACTCGTCCGGGTCGATCTCCCACGACGACCGCTGCGCGTGCCCCTCGCTGACGCCCGCGTTCGCGACCAGGAGGTCGACCTCGCCCGCCTCGGCGACCATCCGCTCGACCGAGTCGCGATCGGCGACGTCGACCTGCATCGGGACGCCCCCGATCTCGGCCGCGACGGCTTCCACCTGGGCGCCGCTGCGGGCGACCACGACGACGTCCCAGCCGTCGCCGGCCAAGGCCCGCGCGATATCCGCTCCGATGCCGCGGCCGCCGCCGGTCACAAGTGCTCGCATGTCGGCCACCCTAGCCGCCGAGCGCCGGAGAGCCACGATCATGCGGGGTGATGGACCCGTGGTCCAGCGGATCGACCCGCGCGTGCGCATGGCCTCCATGCCTCGCGCGAAGCCGGTCGATGGGTGATCATCGTCGTGTGCTTCGTACGCCGGTGTGCGATCTGCTCGGGATCGACGTTCCGATCGTCGGCGCGCCGTTCGGTCCGTGGGAGCAGGTCGACCTCGCGGCCGCGATCTCGCGTGCGGGTGCGCTCGGCAGCGTCGGCACGGCACTGCGGCCGGCCGCGGAGCTCGAAGCGCAGTGGCGCCGGCTCCGCGAGCTGACCGACCGGCCGTTCGCGATCAACCACACGGTGCGGCCGTTCGACGAGGCGGTCTTCGCGGCCAGTCTGCGCGTCGCGCCGAGGGCGATCTCGTTCCACCTTGGGGTGCCGCCCGATCTGATCGCTCGCGCGCACGAGGCGGGAGCCATCTGGATCCAGCAGGTGATGGATGCCCGGCAGGCCGAGGCGGCGCTCGAGGGCGGGGCCGACGTGATCGTCGCCCAGGGCGGCGAGGCCGGCGGCAACGGCGGCTGGGTCTCGACGATGGTGCTGGTGCCGCAGGTGGTGGATCTGGCCGGGGACGTGCCCGTGCTGGCGGCCGGTGGGATCGCCGACGGCCGCGGGCTCGCGGCCGCGCTGGCGCTGGGAGCGCAGGGCGCGGTCGTCGGCACGCGCTTCCTCGCATCCACGGAGCTCAGCATCGCCGAGGCCTGGAAGCGGCGGGTCGTGGCCGCCGACGCCGTGGATGCCGTCAAGGTGACCAGCAGCGAGCTCGTCATGCCCCCGTTCAACCGCCCGGGCGGCCCGGCCGAGCCGCGCGCGCTGCGCACGTCGCTCGTCGACCAGCTGCGCGAGGACCCCGGGAGCGTCGACGCGGAGCGGGTCGGCGCCGAGCTCCGCGCCGCGCTGCTCGAAGGCCGCGGCCACGAGTTCCTTCCCTTCGCCGGCCAATCCGCGGCGCTCGTGCATGACGTCCTGCCGGCGGCCGACATCATCCGCCGGCTCATGAGCGAGGCGGAAGCCGTCCTGGCCTCACTGCCGTAGGGAAGGCGAGCGGACCGCTGTACCAACGGCGAGTTGTGGGTCGCCTGCGGCGCCCATAGGGTCGGCGTGTCGGACCTTGTCCGCGCCGATGAAGGGACGCCATGCGCACGCTTGTGTCGGGTCGGGTCGTCAGCGTCGCTTCGGCAGTGCTCACCTTGTCGGCGCTCTCGGCCGCGCCCGCGGCGGCCACCACCCTGACCGTCACGCCATCGACCGGGTTGGCGGTGACCGGTCAGGCGATCCAGGTCAGCGGCACGCTCTCCACGGCTGATCCCGTCTACGTCGTGATCGCGGCGCACCGCGGCGCGCAGACGTTCTGCAACTCGAGGGCGTTCTTCCCGGCGCCGACAGCCGGGGACACGTTCGCGCTGACGCTCCAGGTCGGCGGAGTCCTGCGCCACGAGAGCGCCATCCTCGGCCGCGCCGACGATCCCTGCCCGGACCCGACGATGCCCGGTGAGCCGCCCTGCGAGACGGGCGGCTCGAACTCCTGCGCGATCGAGGTGCGGCGGGCCGGAACCGGAGAGGCGCTCGCGTCGGCACTCATCACGTTCGCCTTCCCGCCGCCCATCTGTTCGGACTTCACGACCGTCACGGGCGTGAACCGCCCGGTCACGATGGAGCTGGCGTCGCGGTGCAGCGATCCCTACGGGCGCAGCCTCGCGGTCGAGATCCTCGCCGGGCCGCACCACGGAACGCTCGGCCCGCCGGGCGCGTTCGGCCGGCGCAGGTACACGCCCGCGGATCGCTACGTCGGGCCGGACGAGCTCACGATCCAAGCGGTCGCGGGCGGCCGGCGCTCGAACGTCGCCACGCTGCACATCGACGTGCGGGGTCCCGACTTCAGCGGTCCGCGCAGCCGGTACTTCCACGAGTACCACTGCGGGCGCTTCGGCCGCCGCTCGTTCGACTTCGGCTTCCGCCCCGCGGGCGGCGACAGCCGCCTCACGCCGGCGAGCTTCGCCTCTGCGAGGTACCCGGCGCCGTTCAACCTCTTCACCGCCGCCGACCCGGCGCGTCCGCACCTGTCGATCTCCCACCGCGATGCGTGGGTCGCGTTCGCTGACACGGACGCGTTCGCGCTGCCCGGGAACGGCAGGGGGTGCAGAGGTCCCGCCGGCCCCCTTGTACTGCACCCGCGCATCGCCGCTCCCGTGAAGGTCGCGCGCGCGACCGAGGTCGGATGCAGGTTCAAGAGCAGGTTCAGCTACGTGGGCCTCTTCGGGAAGCAGGGCGGCGGCGCTCCGCCGACCGTCCGCAAGGCGGTCGCCTTCGAGATCGTCGTCAGACACGGGCAGGTCAGGGGCTACCGGACGGTGCTGATCGCGAAGCTCGCGGGCGCGCATCCGTCGCTGGGGTATGACCGCAGGCGCTGCGCGCGCTGACGTATATACGCTCCCGTCCCATGTCCGAGACGTTCCTCCTGGTCGACGGCGAGAACATCGACGCGACCCTGGGCGGCAGCGTTCTCGGCCGGCGGCCCGCGCCCGACGAGCGGCCGCGGTGGGACCGCCTCCGCGACTACGTCACGACGATCTGGGAGCAGCCGGTGCGCGGGCTGTTCTTCCTGAACGCCAGCACCAACGTGCCGATGCCCTTCGTGCAGGCCCTGACCGCGATCGGGCTGCGGCCCGTGCTGCTCAGCGGCCCCGCGGACGTCAAGGTCGTCGACGTCGCGATCGTCAAGACGCTCGTCGCGCTCGCCGACCGCGGCAAGGGCGACGTCATGCTCGTCAGCCACGACGGCGACTTCGCCGCGCACCTCAGCCCGCTGCTCGCCGGAGACAGCCGGCGCGTCGGGGTCGTCGCCTTCCGCGAGTTGACGAGCAGCGGACTCATGGACCTCGCGGCGCAGGGGCTCGAGTTCCACGACCTCGAGGACGACGTCGGCGCGTTCACGGTGGCGCTACCGCGGCTGCGCGTCATCCCGATCGAGGACTTCGATCCCTGGACGCTGCTCAGCTAGGAGTCGATATCCAGCCGCGGAGTCGTGCCGCTCGCGGCGCGCGGATCGCGCTCAGTCGCGCGCCAGGGCGGCGACCGCGTCCTCGACCCGCAGGCTGAACGTCGGCCCATCCTCGGCGGCGCCGCCCGGACCGCCTCCGGAGTACATGGCGCCCGCCACGCGAACGAGGTTCTCGCAGGTCCGGTCGAGCGCTTCAGGCACACCCGCAGGCAGCAGCGCCCGGACTGCCGCCGCGGTCGACCCGTCCGGCGGGGTGTAGCCGTGTGGCTGCTCGATGCCTGGGAAGAACGCCCGGCACGCCGCCACGCATGCATGGATCAGATAGGCGTCGTCGAGCAGTCCGAGCGCCCCGAACTCGGCTTCCCCGAAGAGGTCGTCCTCGTCGACGAGATACAGGAGCACCTGACCGCTGGCGAAGGCAACGCTCCGACCATAGGGCGGCTGCTTCCCCATCTCGATCAGCGCGGTCATCGCGTCGGGCACGCCCCCGAGATACCCCTCGAGCGCCTCCGCGAGCCGATGGAGGTTCGCGCCGTCGACCTCGTCGGACTCGCGAGCGAGCAGCGGTTCGAGCCGGGTGGCGCTCGCCCGGTCGGCGAGCGCGTCGGCGAGCAGTTCGGCGATCACGTCAGGTCACCCACGCGCCCATCGCCTCCCCCAGGTCGTTTCCGAACTGGTCACCGGCACTGCCGGCACAGCGCTTCGCGAAGGTCATCAGCAGGCTCGTCACCTGACCCTGCGAGGCGCCTTGCGGGGCTTGCACCACCGGCGCCACGAACTGGGAACCGGCGAAGCCCTGCTGCGGCGGAGCGGCCATGCCCGGCATGAAGAGGCCCTGCCGCGTTCCGCAGACGCCGCACATGAACATCGGAGCCATCGGACCGCACATCCGGCAGAACGGCCCCGACGGCGACGGCTCAGCCGGCATCGGGGGATGGAAGGCGAACGTACCGGCGCACATGAACGGGCCGATCGAGCGACACCGACTGCAGCCAACGAAGAGCATCAGAGCACTCCCGTCTCGACACCGTGCACACCGATGCTCGCGGATCGCACCCGCGGCAGTCAAGCCGCCCCAGACCCGGCACGTCCGACGCGCGGATGGGCAACTGCTCGGGTCACCGCCGGCTGCTCACACCAGATGCCAGAGCGCGCCTCCGCCGATGCTCTCGCGGCGGACGCTCCCGGCCGCGGCGGCGTCGATCAGCGCCGTCTCGGCCGCCCGCTCGTCGGGCGCGACGAGGTGCGGGGCCATCACCGCGGCCACCTCGCGCGTGGTCAGCGCGTACGGGAACGCGGCGAGCAAGTCGGCGACGTCCGCGGCGGGCGGCCGGCGCTCCAGCGTCGGGTCGAGGTTCGCGATCACCACGTCGTACGCCTCGACGGGTTGGTACCCGCCGGCCTCGAGCCGGCGCCCGTCGCGGTGGGTGAAGATCAGCGACGGC
>JBEVIG010000046.1:0-11552 GCA_040510855.1 Solirubrobacteraceae bacterium | reverse complement strand
CGGCGCGTTCCTGCTCGCGGTCTCGAGCGTGGAGGTCACGTTCGTCTTCACCGCGGTCGCGCTCGTCTGGTCGGCCCTGTTCGCGCTCACGCTGCGCCCGCACGACGCCGGCGCCCGGGAGGCCCCCGCCCTGTCCGAGCCCGCCGGCTGGCTCGACGAGGTCCGCGAGGGCGTGCGCGTCGTACGCGAGGACCGCGGGCTGCTGCTGCTCGTCGGCCTGTTCGGCGTGCAGACCGTGATCGCGGGCGCGGTGAGCGTGTTCACCGTCGTCGTCGCGCTCGACGTGCTCGACGCGGGCAACGCGTGGGTGGGGATCCTCGACGCCGCGGGCGGCGTCGGCGCGCTCCTCGGCGTCACGATCGTCACACGGCTCACCGACGGCGGCCGGCTCTCGAACGGCGTGATCACCGGCCTGCTGCTGTGGGGGCTGCCGCTCATCCTGATCGCGCTCGTCGACACGAAGGCCGCGGCCGTCGCCGCCCTGCTGCTGATCGGCGTCGGCGACACGGCCATCGACGTCTCCTCGTACACGCTCGTGCAGCGGCTCGTGCCGGAGGAGCTGCTCGGCCGCGTCTTCGGCCTGGTCGAGACCGTGGTCGTCGCGGGCCTCGCCGTCGGCGCGCTGGTCGCGCCGCTCGTGATCGAGCTGATCGGGATCGAGGCGGCGCTGATCGCCTTCGCCTGCCTCCCCGCCGTGATCCTCGTCGCGACCCGCTCGCTCCGGCACCTCGACAAGCGCGCCGTCGTCGACGAGCGCCCGCGGACGCTGCTGCGCGGCCTGCCCATGTTCTCCGTGCTCCCGCTCCCCGTCCTCGACGGGCTCGCGATGGCTGCGCGCCCGCTCGAGGTCGCCGACGGCGCGACGGTCGTGTCGCAGGGCGACGCGGGCGACCGCTACTACGTCGTCGACGAGGGCGAGGTCGACGTCGTGATCGACGGCGCCATCGTCACGCGGCTGGCGCCCGGTGACGGCTTCGGGGAGCTCGCGCTGCTGCGCGACGCGCCCCGCGCCGCGAGCGTGGTCGCGCGCGGCCCGGTTCGCATGCTGACCCTCGACCGCGACGCGTTCCTCCACGCGGTCACGAGCCACGCGGGCGCCACGCGCGCCGCCGACGCGGTCATGGCCGGGTACCGCCGCCCCGCGATGGCCACCGCCTGATTCAGGTGGTGGCGACCGAGGGCGGCTGCCAGCCGGCCGCCCACGCGACGACGCCGTCGCCGTCCAGCGGCGCCGCGATGAACGCGCCCTCGGCGAACCGGCAGCCGAGCTGGAGCAACAGGTCGAACTCCGCCGGGCCGTCGCAGCCCGCGGCGGCCGCGGGGAGCCGGACGGCGCGAGCGAGCTCGAGCGCCTGCTCGACCGCGGCGGCGCGGTCGGGGCGGGCGGCCGCGCCCGCGACGAGCCCCGCGTCGATCTTGAGCCCCGTGAGCGGCGTGCGCGCGAGCTGCTCCGCCGAGGCGGGCCCGGTGCCGAAGTGCTCGAGCACCACGCCGAAGCCCCGGATCCGCAGCCGCGTGAGCGCCGCGAGCTCGCGCGTGTCGCGCCGGAGCGCCCAGTCGCCGACGTTGCACACGAGCGCGCGCGGCTCGGCGCCGTGCGCCTGCGCGATCGCCGCGAACCGGTCGGCGAGGGCGGGGTCCTCCAGCGCGCGGGCCGGCAGCGGGACGGTGACGGCGAGGCCGCGGCCCTCCGCGCGCGAGCGCGTCGCGAGCGCGCAGGCGAGCCCGAGCCCGTGGTCGGCGAGGCGGCCGGCGAGCCCGGCCGCGGAGCCGAGCACGCCGGGCAGCAGCTCCGCCGCGGTCCAGCCGCCCGTGCCGTCGTGCCAGCCGGGCACCGCGGTGACGACGTCCACGGTTCCCGTGGCGAGATCGGCCATCGGCCGGAAGCGCGCGCCGAGCCGGCCGGCGTCGAGCGCCGCCGCGATCTCGTCCGCCGTCGCCGCGTCGCCGTGCGCCGCCGCGGCGGCCGCGGCCCGCTCGTGCCCGGCGATCAGCTCGGCCAGCCGCCGCGCGGTCACGGGCTTCTCGATCGCGCCGAGGAATCGCACGCCATAGGCCTCGGCGAGCACCTCGATCGCGCTCATCACGCCCGTGTCGGCGGCCGTCATGACGATCAGCCCGCTCCCCAGCGCGTGCTCGGCGACGTGGCGGATGAGCTCGACCGCGTCGAGCCCCGGCGTCGCGACGTCGCAGACGATGACGTCGGGCGGCCCGGTTCGCGTGATGACCCCGAGCGCCTCGGAGCCGTCCGCAGCCTCCTCGATCCGGACGACGCCGAGGCCGTGCAGGAGCCCGACCGCCGTGCGCCGCTGGAACTCGTGCTCCTCGACGACGAGCACGGTGAGCCGCGTCAGCCCGCCGGGCTCCGGAGCGGCGGGCGGCGCGTGCGCGAGCGCCGCGCGCAGCACCGCGTCGGTCTCGGCCGACGGCGCCCGTCCGAGCTCGGCGGAGAGCACCGCGCGGCAGTGCTCGTAGGCCGCGGCGGCGGCGGCGCGATCGCCGAGCTCGCCCAGCAGGCGGATCCGCAGCTGGTGGAGGGTCTCGCTGTAGGGCTCGGCCCGCACCAGCCGCTCGGTCGCGTCCGCGGTGCCGTCGCGGTCGCCGGCGAGCGCATGCGCGCGGGCCTCGAGCTCGAGCGCGCGGACGTGGAGCGAGGCCAGCTCGTCGCGCACGCCGTCGACCCAGTCGCCCTCGTGCTGCGGCAGGAACGGCCGGCGGGCGAGCGCCGCGGCGCGCTCCGCCCGCTCGGCTGCCTCGGCCGGCGCGTCGGCGGCGAGCCGCTCGCGCGCGTGCCGGAACGCGGCGCGCGCCTCGTCGAGGTCGACCCGCACGCCCGGCGGCAGCCGCAGCTCGTAGCCGCCGTTGGCGGAGACGAGCACGTCGGCGGGGTCGAGGCCGGCGTCCTCCAGGAAGCGGCGCACCTCGGTGACGACGCCGCGCAGCGCCGCGGCCCACGTGTCGGGCAGCGCGTAGGGCCACAGCGCGTCGGCGAGCGCGTCGCGGCTGACGGCGCGGTCGTGCTCGGCGGCCAGGTAGGCGAAGACCAGCTCGGCGCGCCGCCCGGGCAGGCCGCGGCCGGAGGGCCGACCGTCCTGGTCGATGCCCACGCGCCCGAGCAGCGCGATCCTCGCCGCCGTCACGGCGCAAGCATCGCATCGCGCCACCGCGCGCGCCAGAGGCGCGCGATGATGTGGGGCGTGCAGATCACCAGGAACTCGCTCGCCACGACGCCGGGCCCCGCCGACTGGTTCACCGGGGCGGTCTTCGTCGACACGGTCGCCACGGCCTCGCCGCCGTCGCGCCTGGCCGCGGCCAGCGTCCACTTCACGCCCGGCGCCCGCACCGCGTGGCACACGCACCCCTTCGGGCAGACGATCTTCGTGACCGAGGGCTCCGGCCTCTGCCGGCGCGAGGGCGGCCCGCTCGAGGTCATCCGTCCCGGCGACCGCGTCTACTTCGAGCCCGGCGAGAACCACTGGCACGGCGCCGCGCCCGACCGCTTCATGACCCATCTCGCGATGCACGAGGTCGACGAGGGCGGCAACGCGGTCACGTGGGGCCGCCACGTCACCGACGAGGAGTACCAAGGGGGCTGAGCCCGTGCCCGATCGGGAGGACTGAGAGGCAGAACGGGCGAACTTCGCCACACCGCTCCGCCGGGATCGGCTAGAAGATCGCAACGATCCCGGAGGACGCCCATGCCCCGCTGGTCCCTGCTGTCTGCCGTGCCGGTCATCGCGCTCCTCGCGCTCGCCCCGTCCGCGCACGCCACGACGACCGTGAGCGTCCAGCTCATCGACGGCGTGAACACGGTCGTCGCGCAGGACGACAACACGGCGGCGGTCATCGAGACCGCGCAGGGGCTGACGGAGGAGATGACGCCGCGGCACTTCGTCGTCATCCGCAACAGCGCGGGCGTGACCGCCGCGAGCGCCTCCTGCGAGCCCGTCGCGGCGGACGTCGCCTGCGTCGGCTCGTTCGGCGCGCTCGTCGTGGTCGGCAACGGCGGCAACGACTCGATCACCATGGACCTGATCGCCGACGGACTGCCGCCGCTCCCCGCCGGGGCCGACGGCGGCGCCGGCGACGACACGATCAAGGCGACGCCGGACAACCGCGACGTGCCGCAGCCGGAGACCTTCCTCTCGGGCGGGATCGGGAACGACACGATCACGGGCGGCAACGGCGCCGACGAGCTCCACGGCGGCGACGGGAACGACACGATCCAGGCGTTCGAGGGGCCCGACGAGGTCTACGGCGAGGGCGGGAACGACTCCGTCAGCGCGGGCAAGGAAGAGCCGGAGGCGAATGCCGCCGACCGGGTCGACGGCGGCGCGGGGTTCGACACGATCCCGCTCATCGACGCGGACTACGGCCGCGGCTTCGACGACGACGTGACCGTGACGGTCGACGGCGTGGCGAACGACGGCGAGGCGGGCGAGGGCGACAACGTCATCGCGGTCGAGAAGTTCAGCGTCAGCGCCGATCACGCCACGGTCGCCGGCACCGAGGCGGCGGACGACATCTTCGTCGACGCGAACACCAGCACGATCGACGGCCGCGGCGGCAACGACCGCCTCGTCGCCTACGACGGCCACGACCGCATCGCGGGCGGCGCGGGGAACGACTACCTCGAGGGCGGCTTCGGCAACGACGTGCTCGATGGCGGGCCCGGGGTCGACCAGTTCAACGGCGACCGGACAGAGAGCAACGTCATCGCCATCGGCAACGACGAGATCCGCGCGCGCGACGGCGCTGCCGAGCAGATCGGCTGCGGGATCGGCGCCGACACGGCGACCGTCGACGCGGGCGACGTGGTCGCCCCCGACTGCGAGACGGTGAACCGCGGCCCCGGCCCGGGCGATGACCTGAAGCCGGGCGACCCGGAGGTCGTGGGCAAGCTCAAGCGCGGGAAGGTCGCGAAGCGTGGGCTGAAGCTGCGCATCGCCTGCCCCGCCGCGTGCTCGGTCACCGCCGAGCTGCGCGTGAGCAGGTCGCTGGCGAAGAAGCTCAAGCTCGGCCGCTCCCGCGTCCTCGCGCGCGGCAAGGCGAGCACGACCGGGGCGGGCGACGCCGAGCCGGTGCTGAAGATCGCGAGGAAGCAGGCCCGCAAGCGGCTGAAGCGACGCAGCCGCACCGCGGTCAAGCTGGTCGTGCGGACGACGATCGCGGGCGAGGTGACGAAGGTAACCCGGTCGCTGACGATCACGCGCTGATCAGGGAACGAGCTCGCCCGCCCGGACCGGGACCGGCAGCCGGTTGGCGGGCGGCGCGAGCGGGCAGACCCAGCGCGGGTCGTACGCGCACGACGGGTTGAAGGCGAGGTTGAAGTCGAGCACGAGGCGGTCGCCCTCCGTCCCGAGGTCGGCGCCCTTCACCGTGTCGAGCAGGTAGCGGCCCGCGCCGTAGGTCTCCGTGCCGCTCGTCGCGTCGGCGAACGGGAGGTAGAGGCCGCCGCCGTAGCCCTCGAGCCAGAAGAGATCGAGCCCGTGATCGGCGCCGGCGAGCGTGAACTCCGCCCGGGCGAACCGGGTGAAGCGGATCGGCGCCTCGCCGCTCGAGCCGATGTCGATCGCCTGCGGCTCGGCGGGGACGACCGCGGCGAGCACGCGCAGCGCCGGGTCGTGGTCGAAGTACGGGAGCCCGGTGAAGTCCGCGCGCGCGTCCGGCGGCAGCGGCGACTGGGGGTGGCGGGCGAACAGCTCGTCGCGCGTCGTGCGCCACAGCCGCGCCGCGGCGGCGGCGTCGGGCTCGTCGCGGACGCGCCGGTAGAGGTCGAAGACGCGGCGCTTCCAGTCGGCGAGGGCGAGGAGGTCGCCGGGGGAGTCCGCCATCCGCGCGAGTCTAGGACGCCGCGGCGAGCGGCAGCGGGGCGGAGGGCTTGAGCTCCCCGAGCCGCAGGAGCGTCACCAGGCGCGTCGCGCCGCCGCGGGTGGAGAGCTTCGCCAGCACCTGCTGGAGCTCGGCCACGTCGCGGGCGACGACCATCAGCACCGCGTCGACGTCGCCCGTCACCTCGTCGGCGGCGATGACGTTGGGCAGGTCGGCGATCGTCTCGCGGAACCGCTTCGCCGCCGTCTCCTCGTGGCGGGCGAGGGTCACGAGGATGTAGACCTGCAGCGGGAAGCCGGCCGCGGCGCTGTCGAGCCGCGCGGTGATGCGGCGCAGCACACCCGACTCCTTCAGCCGCCGGACGCGGTTCATCGTCGCCGCGGGCGAGAGGCCGACCAGGCGCGCGAGCTCCACGTTCGGCCGGTCCGCGTCGACCTGGAGCTCGTGGAGGAGCCGGACGTCGATTTCGTCGAGCGAACGGGTCATGGACGAAAGAATATTTGGTTGCGAGCGTTCTGCACGCGATCCACAGCGGTCGAACCTGGTTCTCGCTCACAGTGGGGGCCGTGAAGCGACGCTCCGACATGGCGCTCCTCGCCCTCGCGGGCGCGGGCATCCTCTGGGGCCTCACGGTCCCGCTCTCCAAGCTCGGCCTCGAGTGGCTGGGCGGCGGCTGGCTGGCCGTCGTCCGCTTCGCGGTGGCCGCGCTGCCGCTCGCGCTGCTCGCCCGCCGCCGCCTGCGCGGCGCGCTCGACCCGTCCGTGGCGCTGGCTGGCGCGCTCGGCTACGGCGCCGTGATCCTCCTCCAGAACGCCGGCATCGAGCGGACGAGCGTGAGCCACGCGGCGCTCATCGTCGGCGCGACGCCCGTGCTCGTCGCCGGCCTCACCGTCCTGCTCGGCCGCTCGCGCGGCAGCGCGGCCGCATGGGCGAGCGCGCTCGCCGCGCTGGCCGGCGTCGGGCTCGTCGCGGCCGGGGGAGGCGGCGGGAGCACGCCGGCGGGCGATGCGCTCGTCGCGCTCTCCGTGGCCGGCTCGGCCGTGTTCATCGTCGTCCAGCCGGGCCTGCTGCGCGGGCGCGACGCCGCCGCGGTCACCGCCGTCCAGCTCGGCGCCGCGGCGCTGCTCGCGCTCCCGGTCGCGGCGGCCGCCGAGGGCCTCCCGCCCGCGCCGCCGTCCGCCGCGCCCGTCGCCGCCGTCGTCGCCCTCGCGCTCGCGGGCACCCTCGCCGCCTACTGGCTGTTCACGTGGGCGCAGGCGCGCGTCCCCGCCCAGCTCGCGAGCGCGTTCATCAACCTCGAGCCGCTCGTCGGCGCGCTCGCCGGGGTCGCCGTGTTCGGCGACGCGTTCGGCTTCACGCAGGCGCTCGGCGCACTCGCCATCGTCGCCGCGATCGCGCTCGCCGCGGGCGCCGAGCGGCGCGGCGGCCGCACCGCTCAGGCGTAGGTGGCAGTCGGGGCGCTCCATCGGCCCCGCATCACCGCGCCTTCAGCCCAGCGCGTCGCGGCGCCGCTCGAGCAGCCTGCGCTCCGCGTCGTCCTCCACCAGCGCGAGCGCGCGCTCGTACGCGTGCCGGGCGTCCGCCGTCCGCCCGAGCCGCCCCAGCAGGTCCGCGCGCGTGGCATGCAGGTAGTGGTAGCCCTCGAGGTCGAGCGAGTCGGCGATCGCGAGCCCCGCCTCGGCGCCCGCCGACTCGGCGACGGCGACCGCGCGGCCCAGCTCGACCACCGGCGAGCCCGTGGCCCGCGCCAGCTCGGCGTAGAGCGCGGCGATCTCGTCCCAGTCGCGGGGCTCGGAGGCGTGCAGCGAGGCGATCGCGGCCTGGAGCACGTACGGGCCGCGGCCGCGCAGCGCGATCGCGCGGTCGAGCGCGGCGCGGCCGGCGGCGATCTCGCCCTGGTCCCAGCGCGCCGGGTCCTGGTCGGCGAGCAGCACCAGCTCGCCCTCGTCGAAGCGCGCGGCGCGGCGGGCGTCGTGCAGCAGCATCAGCGCGAGCAGGCCGTGGACCTCGGGCTCGTCGGGCATCAGCCCGGCGAGCGCGCGGCCGAGCGAGAGCGCCTCGGCGGTGAGCGGGAAGCGGCCGCCGTAGCCCTCGTTGAAGATCAGGTAGACGACGGCCAGCACGGCCGCGAGGCGGTCGGGCAGGAGGTGGTCGGGCGGGACGCGGAACGGGATCCCCGCCGCCTTGATCTTCTTCTTCGCGCGCACGAGGCGCTGCGCCATCGTCGCCTCGGGCACCAGGAACGCGCGGCCGATCTCGCGCGCGTTGAGCCCGCCGAGTGCCTGCAGCGTCAGCGCGACCTGCGCCTCCGTGCTCAGCGCCGGGTGGCAGCAGGTGAAGAGGAGCTCCAGGCGCTCGTCGGTGAAGGGCTGCTCATCCATCTCGAAGGCAGGCTCGGCATCGGCGGGCGGGTCGAGCGCGCGGGTCTTCTCCGCCAGCACGCGCTCGCGCCGGATCCGGTCGATCGCCCGGTTGCGCGCGGTGGCCACGAGCCAGTGCTTCGGGGAGTCCGGGACGCCCTCGCGCGGCCAGCGCTCCGCGGCGATCGCGAAGGCCTCCTGCGCGGCCTCCTCGGCGCGGTCGAAGTCGCCGAGGAAGCCGAGCATCGCAGCGAGGACGACGCCCCACTGCTCGCGGAAGACCCGCTCGAGGATCAGCCCCACTCCCGCGCGGGCCGGATCTCGACCGCGCCGCCCATGCGCGCCGCCGGCACCGTGGCCGCGATCGCGATCGCCGCGTCGAGGTCGTCCGCCTCGTAGGTGAACCAGCCGCCGACCGCGTCCTTGAGCTCCGCGAAGGGGCCGTCCGTGGTGAGGGTCCGGCCGTCCTGGACGCGCACCGTGGTCGCCGTCTGCGGATCGGCCATCGGGGAGCCGGGCGTCACACCCGGCGTCTGGTTGAGCGCCTGGTAGTCGCGCGCGACGGCCTCCTGCTCCTCGGGCGGGAGCGCGGCCCACGCGTCCGCCTCGTCCGGCGTCGCCGAGGTGCCGTGGTAGATCAGCAGCGTGTACTTCATGTCGTGCCTCCTGGCAGGTCGGTGTCGCTCTCAAAGACGAACGGGACCGGGCCCACTCGACACCCACCGCACATCTTCCCGCGGGCACGATGTCAGCGGCCGGCGTCCCGACAGCACGACGGCTCAAGCGCCGGCGAGGCGGAGCAGCGCCGCGGTGGCGCCCGCGGCGACCGCGACGAGCAGCAGCGGCGCGCGGCGCCAGATGAGGAACGCGCCGACGAGCAGGGCGGGCAGCCGTGCGTCGATCGCGATCGCGCGGCCGCCGTCGAGCGTCTGGACGACGACGAGCGCGGCGAGCACGGGCACGACGACGAGCTCGAGCGAGGCGCGGGTCTGCGTGCCGTCGGAGACGCGGCCGGCGAGCAGGACGCCGGCGGCCTTCAGCCCGTAGGCGGCGGCGCAGAGCGCGAGGACGCTCCACCAGCTCATCGCGCGGCCGCCCGCCGGAGCAGGAGGAAGGGCACGCAGCCGAGCGCCGCCGCCATGACCGGCACGCCCGCGGGCGCGAGCGGCAGCAGGACGAACGCGATCGCGGCGCCGAGCACCGCCGCCCCGAGCGCGCTGCGGTCGCGCACCTGCGGCACGAGGAGCGCGAGGAAGATCGCCGGGAAGATCGCGTCGAGCCCGTAGTCGCGCGGATCGCCGATGCCGCCGCCGGCGACCGCGCCGAGCAGCGTCCCCAGGTTCCACGTGATGAAGATCGCGACCGCCGTGAGCAGGAACGCCCGGCGCTTGTCGCGCGGATCGCGCTGCGCGTGCGCCATCGCCGTCGACTCGTCGATCACGAGGTGCGCGTCGACCGCCTGCCGCAGCGGCCCGCCGCGCAGCACGGACTTCAGACTGAGCGCGTAGATCGTGTTGCGCCCCGCGAGCAGCAGCGCCGGCGGGAGCGCGGCGGCCGCCGTCCCGCCCGCGCCGAGGACGGAGACGAACGTGAGCTGCGAGGCGCCGGTGAACGTCACCAGCGACATCACGCACGTCTGGGCGACGCTGAACCCGGCGGCGACCGAGAGCACGCCGAACGAGACGGCGTAGATCCCGGTGGCGAGGCCGATCGAGACGGCGTCCCTGAGCACGCGGTCGGACATGGGTGACGACATGATCGCGCGGCGGCCGCGGCAGGGTGTAGCGTTCTCGAGGACGTCGGCGGCCGTCTGCCGCAATGTCGTGCCATGGATCAGATAGATCGCGCAATCATCGACGAGCTGCGCCGGGACGGGCGCCTCTCGAACGTCGAGCTGGCCGAGCGGATCAACCTCTCCCCCTCCCCCTGCCTGCGCCGCGTCCGCGCGCTCGAGCAGGCCGGCGTGATCCGCGGCTACCACGCGGACGTCGACCCCGCCGCCCTCGGCCGCGGGCTGGAGATCACCGTCCTGGTCGAGCTCACGCACAAGGACCGGGCGACCGTCGAGGAGTTCGAGCGGCGGATCGCGCGGATGGAGGCGGTGCTCGAGTGCCGCCGGATGTTCGGCATCCCCGACTACATCATCAGCGTCGCCGTGACCGACACCGCGGCGTACGAGGCCTTCTACATGAACGAGCTCGCCGAGCTCCCCGGCGTGGGTCGCGTGAGCTCCCAGTTCACGATGAAGCTCGTCAAGGGCTCAAGCCCGCACCCCGGGACGCCGATCCACGCCCCATGACCCTCGAGGCGCTGAAGGCCGAGCTCAAGGAGCTCCTCGCGTCCTGGGAGTACGCGTACGCGATGGGACACGGCTGCAGCGTCGGCGACCACCCGCAGCACCAGGCCGTGCGCCGCCGCGTGGAGGACCTCCGCGCGCGCATCGCCGAGCACTCCGCCTGACGTCGTCAGATTCCGACCCGCTTCGGCCGAGTCCCCGCGCGGAGCGACCACCCGCCGGGTAGCCGTGCTCTTGGACGAAAGGAGGCCGCGCATGGCTGACAACCGCGGCGTCGCATATATGGGAACGGGGAAGGTCGAGGTCCAGGACATCGACTTCCCGACCTTCGAGCTGCAGGACGGGCCGGGGGTGAACCCCGCGAACGTGGGGAGGCCACTTCCGCACGCGGCCATCCTGAAGATCGTCTCGACGAACATCTGCGGCTCCGACCAGCACATGGTCCGCGGCCGCACGACCGCGCCCGAGGGGCTCATCCTCGGCCACGAGATCACGGGCGAGGTGATCGAGGTCGGCCCGGGTGTGGAGTTCATCAAGGTCGGCGACCTCTGCTCCGTGCCGTTCAACATCGCGTGCGGACGGTGCCGCAACTGCAAGGAGGGCCACACCGGCGTCTGCGAGAACGTCAACCCCGACCGGCCCGGATCGGCGTACGGCTACGTCGACATGGGCGGCTGGGTCGGCGGCCAGGCCGAGTACGCGCTCGTCCCCTACGCGGACTGGAACCTCCTGAAGTTCCCCGACAAGGAACAGGCGATGGACAAGATCCTCGACCTGACGATGCTGTCGGACATCTTCCCGACCGGTTTCCACGGCGCGTTCACGGCGGGCGTGAAGTCAGGCTCGACCGTGTACGTCGCGGGCGCCGGCCCCGTCGGGCTCGCGGCCGCGTACTCCGCGCTGCTCCTCGGAGCCGCCGTCGTGTTCGTCGGCGACCTGATCCCGGAGCGCCTGGCGCAGGCGAAGAGCTTCGGATGCGAGCCGATCGACGTCTCCAAGGGCGATCCCAAGGATCAGATCGCGTCGCTGCTGGGCGAGGAGCGCGCGCTCGCGATCAGCCCGCC
>JBEVIG010000045.1:0-8056 GCA_040510855.1 Solirubrobacteraceae bacterium | reverse complement strand
GCCGAGCATCACCATCCGCGCGACCCAGAGGAAGAGGATGTCGCGGCCCGTGGAGAGCACGTCGGTCGGGTAGAAGGCGCGCAGCTCCGGCGTGTCGTCGGGCCAGCCGAGCGTGGCGAAGGGCCAGAGCCCGGACGAGAACCACGTGTCGAGCACGTCCGGGTCGCGCTCCCAGCCGTCGCCCTCGGGCGGCTCCAGGCCCACGTAGGTCTCCTCGCCGCGGTACCAGACGGGGATCTGGTGGCCCCACCAGAGCTGGCGCGAGATGCACCAGGGCCGGATGTTCTCCAGCCACTCGAGGTAGCGGCGCCGCTGGTTGTCCGGATGGATGCGCAGCCCGCCGTCGTGCACGGCCCGGATGGCCGGCGCGGCGAGCTCCTCCATCTTCATGAACCACTGCAGCGAGATCAGCGGCTCGATCCGCTCGCCGCTGCGGTGGGAGAAGGGCACGGCGTGCGTGTAGGGCTCCGTGCGGGCGAGCGCGCCCTGCTCGCGCAGCGCGGCGACCACGGCCTCGCGCGCCTCGAGCGGCGTCATCCCCGCGAAGGCCTCGCCGGCCTGCTCGTTCATGCGGCCGTCCTCGCCGATGACCGTGATCTCCTCGAGCCCGTGGGCGCGGCCGATCTCGAAGTCGTTGGGGTCGTGCCCGGGCGTGATCTTCAGCGCGCCGGTCCCGAACTCGGGCTTCACGTACGGGTCGGCGATGATCCGCAGGCGGCGGCCGACGATCGGCAGGATCGCCGTCTCCCCCACGAGCCGGGTGTAGCGCTCGTCGTCCGGGTGCACGGCGATCGCGGTGTCGGCGAGCATCGTCTCGGGCCGCACGGTGGCGACCGTGATCGAGCCGCCGCCGGAGTCCAGCCGGTAGTCGACGTGGTACAGCGTGTCGGAGACCTCGCGCTCCTCGACCTCGAGGTCGGAGATCGCGGAGCGCGAGCCCGGGTCCCAGTTGACGATCCGGTTGTCGCGGTAGATCAGGCCCTTGCCGTGGAGGTCGACGAAGACCTTCATCACCGCGCGGACGTAGTTGTCGTCGAGCGTGAAGCGCTCGTGGTCGTAGTCGCACGAGGCGCCGAGGCGCTGGAACTGCTTGAAGATGATCCCGCCGTACTCCTCGCGCCACTGCCAGACGCGCTCGATGAAGGCCTCGCGGCCGATCTCCCCGCGGCTCGTTCCCTCGCGCTTGAGCAGCCGCTCGACCTGCGTCTGCGTGGCGATGCCGGCGTGGTCCGTGCCGAGGATCCAGCGCACGCGGCGGCCGAGCATGCGGTTGTAGCGGATCAGCGTGTCCTGGACGGAGCCATTGAGCGCGTGGCCCATGTGGAGCGCGCCCGTGACGTTCGGCGGCGGGATCGCGATGGAGTAGTTCTCGTCGGCGGTGCCGTCCGGCTCGGGCGCGAAGAGGCCCGAGTCGAGCCAGCGCTCGAAGATGGCCCGCTCGGCCTCCGCGGGCTCCCATCGTGTCCGTTCGTCGAGTCCTGCCATGGAGCGAGGAGTCTAGGGAGGACGGGAGGGGTAGCGCGGGGCGTATGCGCATCGGCTGCTTCCTCTCCTGCGAGGAGTTCACGCCCCGCGAACTGCTCCACCAGGCGCGCCTCGCGCAGGCCGCGGGCCTCGACCGCCTGTGGATCTCCGACCACTACCACCCGTGGAACGACGAGCAGGGACAGAGCCCGTTCGTGTGGTCGATGATCGGCGCCCGTGCGGCTGGCCATGCTCGAGGAGTCGATCGAGATCATGCGCGCGCTGTGGGAGGGCGGCCAGGTCAGCCACGACGGCGACCACTACACCGTCGAGAACGCGCGCCTCTACACCCTGCCCGGCGAGCCCGTCGAGGTGATCGTCTCGGGCTTCGGGCCGAAGGCGATCTCGCTGGCCGCGGCGGTCGGCGACGGCTTCGCCTCCGTGGCCCCCGAGGCGGAGGACGTACGGCGGTTCCGCGCGGAGGGCGGCGGCGACAAGGTCTGCCAGGCGGGCACGAAGGTGTGCTGGGGGCCGGACGAGGACGAGGCCGTCGAGACCGTCCACCGGCTGTGGCCGAACGAGGGGCTGCCCGGCGAGCTCGCGCAGGTGCTGCCGACGCCGGCGCACTTCGAGCAGGCGTCCGGGCTCGTGACGAAGGAGATGATCAGGGAGTCCGTCCCGTGCGGGCCGGACGTCGAGCGCATCGTCGCGGCGCTGCAGGCCTACGCGGACGCCGGCTTCGACGAGCTCTACGTCTCGCAGATCGGATCGCGCCAGGACGAGTGGTTCGAGGTGCTCGAGCGCGACGTCCTGCCACGCTTCGCCGCATGAGCGAGATCCGGATCGGCGTGCAGGTCCAGCCGCAGCACGCCACGTACGCGAACATGCGCCGCGCCTGGGCGGAGCTCGACGACCTCGGCGCCGACGTCATCTTCACCTGGGACCACTTCTTCCCGCTGACCGGCGACGCCGACGGGCTGCACTTCGAGTCGCTCGCCCTGCAGGCGGCGATGGCGGAGGTCACGGAGCGCGCGCAGATCGGCGCGCTCGTGATGTGCAACTCCTACCGCAACCCGCAGTACCTCGCGGACGCGCTGCGGACGATCGACCACATCAGCGGCGGCCGCCTGATCGCGGGCCTCGGCGCGGGGTGGTTCGAGCGCGACTACGACGAGTACGGCTACGAGTTCGGGACCGCGCCGGACCGGCTGCGGGCGCTCCGGCGCGACCTGCCGCGGTTCAAGGCGCGGCTGGCGAAGCTCAACCCGGGACCGGTGGGCCCGATGCCGATCATGATCGGCGGGACGGGCGAGAAGGTCACGCTGCGGCTCGTCGCCGAGCATGCGCGGTTCTGGCACGGCTTCGGCGACGCCGCGCGCTACCGCGCGAAGCGCGAGGTCCTCGACGGGCACTGCGCCGCGCTCGGCCGCGACCCCGGCGACGTCATCCACTCGTGGGGCATCCCGCAGGGCCGGCTCGAGGACGCGGAGGAGCTCGCGGACGCGGGCGTGCGGCTGCTGACGGTCTCCGTGGGCGGGGACGACCGGGCCGACTACGACCTCACGACCGTGAAGCAGGTGCTGCGCTGGCGCGACGAGCGCAACGCGCGCTGAGCCCCGCGGCTAGTCGGGCGCCCGGGCCGCCGGCGGCAGCTCCATCGACGCCCGCACGTCGACGAGCGGCTTGTCCGGCACCCGGACGAAGCCGCGGACCGGCCGGTCGAGGTCGAACGTGATCAGGAGCAGGATCGAGACGAAGGCCGCCGCGAGCACGACCGTCAGCACGCCCCGCGCGAGCATCGCGAGGTACAGGGCGAGCAGGCCGAGCGCGACCGCGGCGCCCACGACCTCGATCACGAGCACCGCGGTCGGGACCCGGTTGTTGAGGGCGGAGACCTGCACCGTCTGCATGTCGATCGTCTCGTTCAGCGAGTCCACGTAGAGGCGCGGCGCGCTGTCCTGGGGCGAGTCGCTCAGCGCCTCGCCGGCGAGCTCCCACAGCGACCGCTGCAGGCGGCCCCCGTCCGCGACGGCGGCATCGAACGCATCGCTGCCGGGGACGGCGTCCGACACCCGGATCGTCGTGTCCGTGTAGCGCTCGAGCTCCTCGAGAGAGCGCGCGCGCATCGGCTCCTGCAGCGTCTGCGCGCGCAGGTACGTCGTACCGATCGCGTTCGCCTCCTCGACCACGGCGGCGCGGCGGGCGTCGTAGCGCCCGACGGCCATCGTCATGCCGAAGGCCAGGATCAGCCCGACCAGCCCGAGCAGCGCCGCCTGCAACACGCCGAACGGCTCGCGCAGCGCGTCGGCATGCTTCCGGAGGCGCCGCCCGGCCACCACGCCCAGCAGCGTCGTGCCGAGCACGAGGCCGAACGTCAGGAGCCAGAGCTCCAGGCTGGTCAAGCTGAAGAACACCGCGGCGCCTCTCCATGGTCGTCGAGAGCGAGGCTGATCTTCGTCCGGCCGTCGCGGCCGCGCAAGGCGGCCCGCATGCCAGGCGGGCAGCGTGCGCGCGCGAGCATCGACCCGCCGCTCCAGCCCGCGGGGGCGGTCAGTCCGGTCCGGCCCGCCCGACCGGCCGCAGGCGCCACCACAGCTCGGCGACGGTCAGGCCGATGACGATCCCGACGGCGCTCCAGGCGGCGCGCTGGAGCGCGTCGGAGTCGCCCTGGTAGTCGACGGCGCCGAGCGTCAGCAGCGCGGTCGGCGTGAGCAGCACGACGAGCCAGAAGTAGCCGCGCGAGAACAGCGCGAACAGCCCGAAGGCGGCGAAGGCCTGGGCCGTGATCATCAGCCACTGGGCGCCGGTCGCGATCGTGATGACGACGATGACGGCGGTCCCGACGAGCGTGCCCGTCCCGCGCTGGATCGCGCGCACGCCGCTCGCGTGCTCCTCGGGCTGGAGCACCGCGAGGATCGTGAGCGGGATCCAGTAGCCGTGCTCCAGGTCCAGGGTGCGCGCGAGCAGGAGCGTGCCGGCGACGATCGAGGCGAGCCGCAGGGCGTGGCCGCGCAGGGCCGCGTCGTGCGCGATCGCCTCCCGGTACTGACGGGCGCCGCGGGCGAGCACGGTCGCGAGCGGCGTCGCGTCCGGGTCGGGCGGCGGCGCGTCGCGCGCGTACGCGGCGACCATGAGCACGACGCCGACGAGCGAGCCCAGCGCGAACCACAGCAGGCGCTCGCCCGTGTCGAGCGGCGCGGCCGGGAAGCCGTTCATGATCACGAAGATCGCGCTGATCACGAACCCGGTGAGCCCGCCCGCGCTCCCGAAGGTGCGCAGGAACGCGGCGAGGGCGACGACCGCGAGGCACACCACGACCGACGCCGCGGTGCTGTCCTGCACGGCCGTGGTGAGCGCGGTGGCCGCGCAGCAGGCCAGCGCCGCGCCCGCGCCCCAGCCGACGCGCTCGCGCAGGGCGCCGCGCGGGACGCCGAGGGACGCGTTGAGCCCGCCGAAGCACGCGGTCGCGCCGATCTCCGGCTGGCCGACGGCGACGCCGAGCGCCAGCGGCGCGCACGTGGCGATCCCGCCCGCGAGCCCCGCGCGGTAGTCGATCCCCCGTCGCTCGACCTGGAACGCCTCCGCCCAGACGGTCATGACCGCGTCAGTCTCCCCGAACCGGTGCCGCGCTGCTCAGAGCGGGATGGCGGCGGTGAGGACCTCGCAGCCGCCGTCCGTGACGAGCACGTCCTGCTCGATGCGGACGCCGCCGAAGCCCAGCAGCTCGTCGACGCGGCTCCAGACGACGTCGCGGCGGCCGCGGGCGCCCGCGAGCAGCGGCGCGACGAAGTAGATCCCGGGCTCGACGGTCCACGCCTCGCGGGCCGCCACGGGGATGTCGACCCGGAGCCTCGGCAGCCCCGGCGCGGGCTCGCGCCGCTCGTCGGACGCGGCGCCGGCGTCGCGGACGCCGAGTCCGACCATGTCCCCGACGCCGTGCGGGAGGAAGAGCGTGACCGCGCCGCTCTCGACGAGGCTCTCGCGCGCGCCCCGGAGCACGCCGAGCTCGATCAGCCCGTCCGCGACCACGAGCGCCGCCGTCCGGTGCACGTCGCGCCACTCGACGCCGGGCGCGCAGGCGGCGATCGCCGCCTCGCCCGCTCGGCGCACCGTCTCCCAGACGAGGCGCTGCCGCGCGTCCAGCTCGCCGCCCACGGCGTACGTGCGCGTCACGTCGCTCGCGTAGCCGCGGTACTCCGCGCCCGCATCGACGAGCAGCAGGTCGCCCGCCCGCAGCGCCCGCTGCGTCGGCGAGAAGTGCAGCACCGCGCTGTGGTCCCCCGCGGCGGCGATCGTCTCGAACGCGAGGAAGTCTCCGCCCGAGCGCAGGAAGGCCGCCTCGAGGGCGACCTGGAGCTCGCGCTCGGTCCGGCCGGGCGCGACCAGCCCGGCGAGCTCGGCGAAAGCCGGCGCGCGTCGCCTCCGCCGCGCGGCGCATCCGCTCGAGCACGACCGCGTCCCCGGGGTCCCACGCGTCCGCCGCCGCAGTGCGCCGCCGCGCCAGCGCCCGCGCGATGTCCTCCGTCCCCCGCACGCTAGCCGGCGAGGAAGCGCTCGATCTCGCCCGCCCACTCCGGGTGGCGGCTCACCGTGACGTGGCCGCGGCCCTCGAAGACGCGGAGGCGGCTGCCGGGGATGAGGCGGGCGGTCTCCGCGAAGAGCTCCGGGCTGTAGAAGCGGTCGTCGCCCCCGGCGAGGATGAGCGTGGGCGCCGTGATCCGCGGGCAGTCCGCGAGGTCGAACGCGTCCTCGGCCTCGATCGTCGTCGCCATGTCGGCCATGTCGTCGCCGCCGGCGAGCAGCCGCGGGCCGGCGAGGTGGCCGAGCGCGCCCGCGACGGTCTGCCCGCGCCCCGGCGGGACGAGCCCCGCGGCCATGACCGCGGCCGCCTGCCGCAGCGCGCCGGCGCGGACCCGCGCCGCCACCCGGCGCTGGAGCGCCTTCCCCTCCGGCCCGAGCCGGCACGCCGTGCAGAGCAGCAGGAGGCGGTCGACCACGTCGGGGAAGTCGGCGGCGAGCTGCTGGGCGATGCTGCCGCCCGTCGAGATGCCGGCGACGTCGACCGCGCCGCCGCCGCCGAGCGCGTGGATCGCCTCCGCGTGCTCCGCCGCCATCCCGGCCATCGTCATCCCGCGCGGCAGCCCGGGCCGGCGGTTGACGAACACGACCTCGCGCCGCTTCGCGAACGGCCCGAGCAGCGAGCCGACCATCCACTCCGTCCCCGTCGCGTCCACCCCGGCCACGGGCGACAGCCCGCCGATGAAGAGCAGCGGCTTCCCGCTTCCCGTCCTGAGGCAGGGGAGCGGGCCGGCGACGCCGCGCTCCATCCGCTCAGCGCCGCGCACCGGCGATTCTCCGCAGCGGGGCGGTGAGCCGCCAGCTCCGGCTCTGCTCGTACTCCGCCCGCACGCTCGCCTCGAGCTCCGCGCCCGCACGGTGGAGCTGGCGGATGTTGTGCGCGAGGGCCGCGTGCTCGCGCGTGTCGGCCGGGTCGACGCGCTCGAGCTCGGCGCGCGACGGCGCGACCCCGGGGAGCGGCCGGGCCACGATGTAGCCGTGCGAGTTCGGCGTCCCGTCCTCGAGCTCGACGATCTCGAACGCGCGTCCCCAGTGCTCCCGGATCCACCAGGGCGACAGGAGGACGCTCGGGCCGCCCTTGTCCCAGGAGTGGTGGTCGTGCAGCACGTTCATGCCGACGCGGCGCTCGTCCCACGGCTCGCGGGCGATCATCTCGCTCATCCCCTCGCCGAGGAACGAGGCGATCAGGATCCCGTCCGGCTTGAGCACCCGGCGCAGCTCGAGCAGCCAGGCGCTCCACTCGTCGGTGATGTGGGTGAACACCGACATCGCGTAGACGAGGTCGTACGCGTCGTCCGGGCGATCGAGGGGCGGCGACGGCGCGTTGACGAAGCCCTCGAACGGCGGCCGGAGCCGCTCGTTGAGCCAGGCGATGCTGGGCGCGTCGATGTCGCACCCCTCGAACCGCGCGACGCGCGCCTCCTCGGCGAACTGCCGCAGCACCCGCCCGGCGCCCGAGCCGAAGTCGAGCACCCGCCGGTCGTCCCAGGTCCAGTCGTCCGGGAGCGACCGCTCGATGATGCCCCGCAGATAGCCGCCGATGAGCTCGTAGGCGTCGTGGGGCTCCATGCCGGAGCCCGTGCTCTGCCCGACCCGCTCGGCGAGATCGAGCGGCGGCAGCGGGAGTGGCTCACCCATGACCGGGCATGATGCCGGACGGGCCGCGCCCCGGGCTGGACGACGGCGGGCGCGGTCGCGAGCGCGGGGACGTCGCGAGCGCCTAGGCCGACTTGGCCTCGTCCTCACCCTCGGCGTCGTCGGGCGCCTCGGTGACGAGGGTCGGCTTGACGCCGCGCTCGACGGTCTCCTTCGTCACGACGCACTTCTTCACGTCGCGCCGGGAGGGCAGCTCGAACTGCACCTCGAGGAGGATCTCCTCGATGATCGACCGCAGGCCGCGGGCGCCGGTCTCGCGCTCCAGCGCCTTGTTGGCCACCGCCTTGAGCGCGTCGGTGGAGAAGACGAGCTCGATCCCGTCGAAGCCGAAGAAGCGCTGGAACTGCTTGACGATCGC
>JBEVIG010000044.1:0-16264 GCA_040510855.1 Solirubrobacteraceae bacterium | reverse complement strand
TTCGTCGCCGTCGGCACGCCGCCGACCTACTCGGGCGACGCCGACCTCTCCGCCGTGCACGCCGTCGTCGAGGCGATGCCCGCCTCCGACCGCCACGCGCTCGTGATGAAGTCGACGGTCCCCGTCGGCACGGGCGAGGCGATCGAGCGCGTCCTCGCCGAGCACGGCAAGGGCTTCCGCTACGTCTCGTGCCCCGAGTTCCTCAAGGAGGGCTCGGCGGTCAAGGACTTCCTCGAGCCCGACCGGGTCGTGATCGGCGACGCCGGCGACTGGGCCGGCGACGCGGTCGAGCAGCTCTACGCGCCGCTCGACGCGCCCGTCGTGCGCACCGACGTGAAGTCGGCCGAGATGGTCAAGCTCGCCTCCAACGCGTTCCTCGCCACGAAGATCTCGTTCATCAACGAGATTGCGAACGTGTGCGAGGAGACCGGCGCCGACGTGGTCGAGGTCGCCCGCGGGATGGGGCTCGACGACCGGATCGGCCCGAAGTTCCTCCAGGCCGGCATCGGCTTCGGGGGCTCGTGCTTCCCCAAGGACGTCACCGCGCTCAAGCAGCTCGCGGGCAACTCCGGCTACCACTTCCAGCTGCTCAACTCGGTGATCGAGGTCAACGAGCTGCAGAAGCGGCGGGTGATCTCGAAGCTCGAGAAGCATCTCGGCTCGCTCGTGGGCAAGGAGATCGCGCTCCTCGGCCTCGCCTTCAAGCCGAACACGGACGACATGCGCGAGGCGAGCTCGCTCGTGCTCTCCGCGCGCCTCCAGGGCGCCGGCGCGCGCGTGCGCGCGTACGACCCGGTCGCCGAGGACGAGGCGCGCAAGCTCATGCGCGGCGTCGAGTTCGCCGGCAGCGCCGCGGAGGCGGTCGCCGGCGCGGACGCGGTCGTGCTCGTGACGGAGTGGCCCGAGTTCCGCGAGCTCGACCTCGGCGCGGTCGCCGCGGCGATGCGCGGGCGGCTGCTCGTCGACGGCCGCAACTTCTTCGACCCGCAGGCCGTGCGCGGGGCGGGCCTCGCCTACGAGGCCATCGGCCGGCCGTCGCTCAACGGAGTGAGCTAGGTGCAGGCGCTCATCCTCGCCGGCGGCGAGGGGACGCGACTGCGGCCGCTGACCTCCTCCGTCCCGAAGCCCGTCGTCACGCTCGTCGACCGGCCGTTCATCGCCTTCATGCTCGAGTGGCTCCGGGGCCACGGCGTCGACGACGTGATCATGTCGTGCGGCTTCCTCGCGGACGGCGTGCGCGACGTGCTGGGCGACGGCAGCGCGCACGGGGTGCGGCTGCGCTACGTCGAGGAGCCCGAGCCGCTCGGCACCGGCGGGGCGCTGAAGTTCGCCGAGGACCTGCTCGACGAGCGCTTCCTGATGCTCAACGGCGACATCCTCACCGACCTCGACGTGACCGCCCAGCTCGCGCTGCACGAGGCGCGCGGCGCGCGCGGCACGCTCGCGCTCACGCCGGTCGAGGACCCGAGCGCGTACGGGCTCGTGCGCACGCGCGAGGACGGCGAGGTCACGGGCTTCGTCGAGAAGCCGTCGCCGGACCAGATCGACACGCGCAACATCTCGGCGGGCATCTACGTCCTGGAGCGCGACGTGCTCGAGCTGCTGGAACCCGGCCGCCGCGCCTCGATCGAGCGCGACGTCTTCCCGCGCCTGGTCGGCGACGGCCTGTACGGCTACGTCGGCGAGGGCTACTGGCTCGACATCGGGACGCCCGAGCGCTACCTGCAGGGCACCGCCGACATCCTCGCCGGCAACGTCGAGACCGAGGTCGTCGGGCCCGCGCTGATCGCCGCCGACGCCGTGCTCGCCCCGACGGCGCGGGTGGGCGACGGCGTCGTGCTGGGAGCGGGCGTCACCGTCGGCGCCGACTGCGTCGTGGAGCGTGCGGTCGTGCTCGACGGCGCGACCCTCGGCGACAGCTGCCGGCTCCGCGACTGCGTGATCGACGCCGGCGCGCGGCTGGGCGCCGGCACGGTCATCGACGGCCACAGCATCGTCGGCGCCGGCGTCTCCGTCCGCGCCGGCAGCGTGATCACCGACGGCGCCCGGCTGTTCCCCGACGACACGAACCACGGAGGCACTGATGACCGCGCTCGATGAAGCCGCCTGCAGCGCGGTCGACTCCACCGGGCAGTTCGCCGAGACGCTCGACCTCGGCGTCCACCTCGAGGACGCGCTGTGGCGCGTGGACTCGGCGAGCATCGCGCCCGTCGACGCCCACGGCGGGCTGATCGTCGCCGGCATGGGCGGCTCGTCCGTCGGCGGCCGTCTCGCCTCGGCGGTGCTCGGCCCGGAGCTGCGCCGCCCGCTCGCGCTCGCCATGGGCTACGACATCCCGGCGTGGATCGGGAGCGAGACGCTGGTGCTGTGCTCGAGCTACTCGGGCTCGACGGAGGAGACCGTCGCGACGTACGACGCGGCGAAGGCCGCCGGCGCGCCGCGACTCGTCGCCACCACCGGCGGCCCGCTGGCCGAGCGCGCCCGCGCCGACGGCGTGCCCGTCATCCCGCTCCCGGGCGGCTTCCAGCCGCGTGCCGCGGTCGGCTACTCCCTCGTCACCGCGCTGGAGGCCGCCGCGCTGTGCGGCGCCGCGCCGTCCGTGCGCGACGACGTCGCCGCGGCGTCCGCGCTCGCGCGCGAGCTGGCGGTCGAATGGGGCCCGGCAGGCGACGAGGAGTCCGAGCCCAAGCGCCTCGCCCGTTCGCTGGCCGGCTCGATCCCGGTCATCACGGGCGCCGGCCTGACCGCCTCGGTGGCGTACCGCTGGAAGTGCCAGATCAACGAGAACGCGGAGCTGCCCGCGTTCGCGAGCAAGCTGCCCGAGCACGACCACAACGAGATCGTCGGCTGGGCCGGCGCGCAGGAGCGCCTCGGCGCGGTCTTCCTCGAGGATCCCGAGGGCGACGAGCGCGCGGCGCGGCGGCTGGCGGTCACGGCCGAGATCGCCGCCGACGGCGCCGCGGTCGTGGAGCGCGTGACGGCCCGGACGGGCTCGCGGCTCGAGCGGCTCGTGTCGCTCGTGCTGCTCGGCGACCTCGTCTCGCTCTACCTCGCGGTCCTGCGCGGCATCGACCCCGTGCACGTCACGGCGATCGACACGTTGAAGGAACGCCTGCGGGCAGCACGCGCCTGATCGGCAGACCGGCCTGATCTAAGGTGGCTGGCATGTCCGACACCGTCACCTCAACCCGAACGGCCGCGTCGTTCATCGGCGGGCAGGAGCTCGCCGACGCGCCCGGCGGCCGCCTGCAGTCGACCAACCCGGCGAACCTCGCCGACGTCGTGGCGGAGGTGCTGCTGACGGATGCCGACGGCTTCGTCGCCGCCTGCCGCGCCGCCCGCGGCGCCCAGAAGGGCTGGGCCGCCGTGCCCGCTCCCGCCCGCGGGCGCGTGATCGCGGAGGTCGGCCGCCTGTTCGAGGCCAACAAGGAGTCGCTCTCCCGCCTCGTCACGCGCGAGATCGGCAAGCCGTACCCCGAGGCGCTCGGCGAGGTCCAGGAGATCATCGACACCTGCGACTTCTTCGTCGGCGAGGGCCGCCGCCTCTACGGCCAGACGGTCCCGTCGGAGATGCCCGACAAGCAGCTCTTCACGTTCCGCGTCCCGGTCGGCGTCGCCGCGATCATCACCGCCGGCAACTTCCCGGGCGCCGTCCCGTCCTGGTACCTCGTGCCAGCGCTCCTGTGCGGCAACGCCGTCGTGTGGAAGCCGGCCGAGTACTCCGCCGCGATCGCGTCGGCGATGACGCAGATCTTCGCCGCGGGCGGCGTGCCCGCGGGCGTGCTCAATCTCGTCCACGCCGACGGGCCGTCGACGTTCGCCGGCCTCGAGCGCGCGCTCGGCGAGCGGCTCGTCGACAAGGTCGGCTTCACCGGCTCGTCCGCGGTCGGCTCCGAGATCGGCGCGCTGTGCGGCCGCCACATGCAGTCGCCGTGCCTCGAGCTCGGCGGCAAGAACCCGATGGTCGTTATGGAGGACTCCGACCTCGACCTCGCCGTCGAGGGCGCGCTCTTCGCCGGCTTCGGCACCGCCGGTCAGCGCTGCACGTCGCTCGGCACCGCGATCGTCCAGGACTCGATCCACGACGAGTTCGTCCGCCGGCTCGACGAGCGCCTGCGCACGTCGCCGGTCGGCGACCCGACGCAGGACGTCCTCTTCGGCCCGATGCTGCACGAGAAGTTCGCGGAGCGCTTCGAGGACTGGCTCGGGCTGATCCGCGACCACCACACGCCCTACGGCTCGACCGCCCGTGGCCGGATCACCGCCGCGAACCCGCGCGAGGGCTTCGTGGGCGACCCGGACGCCGGGATCTTCTACCACCCGACGTTCGTGACGGGCGTGGGGCTGGAGGACGAGATCTACTCGACGGAGACGTTCGGCCCGCTCGTCGGCGTCGCGAGGTTCTCCTCCTGGGAGGAGGCGATCGAGCTCGCCAACAACCACGGCTACGGGCTCTCGTCGGCGATCTACACGACCTCGCCGACGCACGCCTTCCGCTTCCGCGAGCAGATCAGCGCCGGCATGGTGTCGATCAACAACTCCACGTCGGGCGCCGAGGCGCACCTGCCGTTCGGCGGGAACGGCAAGTCGGGCAACGGCTCGCGTCAGTCCGGCATCTGGGTGCTCGACCAGTTCACCCGCTGGCAGTCGATGAACTGGGACTACGCGGGCAAGCTGCAGAAGGCCCAGATGGACCTCGTCGAGATCGAGGCCCAGCGGGACTTCCGGCTCGAGGAGCGCGCCTTCTAGGAGGCTCGTCGCCGCGCGGCGGGACGCGCTAGCGTCCCGCCGATGCTCGACTTCACGCTCTCCCCCGAGCTCGAGGACCTCGTCGCCCGGGTGCGGGCGTACGTCGAGGAGGACGCGCTGCCTGCCGAGGCGGGGATCGCCGATCCGGCCGACGTGCTGGCGAGCTGGGACGTGGTCGAGGCGCTGCGCGACCGCGCGCGGGAGCGCGGCCTCTACACGCCGCACCTGCCCGAGGCGTGGGGCGGGCTCGGGATCGGCCCGCTGGGGATGGCGCTCGTGTCGCAGGAGTGCGGCGTCTCCGCGCTGGCCTCGCTCGGCCTCAACGCGATGGCGCCCGACGAGGGCAACATGCACACCCTGCTGATCGCGGGCACCGACGAGCAGCTCGAGACGTACCTGCGCCCGCTCGCGGAGGGCCGCACGCGCTCCTGCTTCGCCATGACGGAGCCCGACGTCGCGAGCTCGGACCCGACCAACCTCGAGACGACCGCCGTGCGCGACGGCGGCGACTGGGTGCTCAACGGCCGCAAGTGGTGCATCACCGGCGCGGAGGGCGCGGCCTTCGCGATCGTCGTCGCGAAGACCGGGACCGACGATTCGGCAGGGCACCGCAACTACTCGCTGATCCTCGTCCCGACGGACACGCCGGGCTGGCGCATCGTCCGCCACCCGGAGTGGATGGGCTCGCACTCGCCGGGCGGGCACCCGGAGATCGCGCTGGAGGACGTGCGCGTCCCGCTCGCCAACCTGCTCGGCGACGAGGGCGCGGGCTTCAAGATCGCCCAGCAGCGGCTCGCGGGCGGCCGGCTCGCCCACGCGATGCGCTGGATCGGCGCCGCCCAGCGCGCGCTCGACCTCTCCTCGCAGCGTCTGCTGACCCGCAAGGCGTTCGGCAAGGAGCTCGCCCGCCACCAGGGGCTCCAGTTCATGCTCGCCGACTCGGCGATGGACCTCTACGCGAGCCGGCTGATGGTGCTCCACACGGCCTGGAAGGTCGAACAGGGGCTCCCGCACCGGCAGGAGGTCGCGATGACGAAGACGTTCGTCTCCGAGGCCTTCGGGCGGATCGCCGATCGCGCGGTCCAGGTGCACGGCGCGGCCGGCATCGCGATGGACCTCCCGATCTCGCGCATCTACCAGGACGCGCGGGCCGCGCGGATCTACGACGGCGCGAGCGAGGTGCACCGCATGGTGATCGCGCGCGACATGCTCACGCTCGCGCTGGAGGGCGGCTCGGTCCGCGGCGCCTGCGGGGCGCTGTGATCGCCGGCGACGACATCGTCCGCACGCGGGCGGAGGCCGGCGCGCGGGAGCCGCTGCTCGTCGTCGACCCGCTGCTCGCCTTCCTCGACGCGCACGGGCTGGGGGAGGGGGAGCCGGCGATCGAGGCGATCGGCGACGGCCACTCCAACGTCACGTTCGCCGTCACGCGCGGCGACACGCGGCTCGTCGTGCGTCGGCCGCCGCGCGGGCCGCTCCCGCCCAGCGCGCACGACGTGCTGCGCGAGGCGCGGATCCTGCGCGCGCTCGCCGGCCGGGTGCCGGTGCCGGAGGTGCTCGCCGTGTGCGACGACCCCGAGGTGATCGGCGCGCCCTTCTACGTGATGCCGCGGCTCGACGGCGTGGTGATGAGCGGCGCCCCGGCGCCGGCGCTCGCCGGCCACGAGCGCGCGACCGCCGAGGCGATGATCGACACGCTCGCCGACCTGCACGCCGTCGACTGGCGCGGCGCCGGCCTCGAGGGCTTCGGCCGGCCCGACGGCTACCTCGAGCGCCAGCTCGCCCGCTTCGGCGGCCTCTGGGAGCGCAACCGCACGCGCGACCTGCCCGCGATGGAGCGGGTCGGGGCCTGGCTCGCCGCCCACCGGCCGGAGTCGCCGCCGGCGACGATCGTCCACGGCGACTACCGGCTCGGCAACCTCATGCTCGGCCCCGCGCCGCCGCCGCACGTCGTCGCGCTCCTCGACTGGGAGATGTCGACGCTCGGCGACCCGCTGGCCGACCTCGGCTACCTGTGCACGTTCTGGATCGACCGCGACGACCCGCCCGCGGGCGTCTTCGAGCAGCACGCATTCACGCGTGGGCCGGGCTGGCCGCGCCGCGACGAGCTGCTCGCCCGCTACGAGGCGCGCTCCGGCCGCGCGCTGGGCGACATCGCCTGGTACCGCGTGCTCGCGCTGTGGAAGATCATCGTCTTCATGGAGGGCAACTACCGCCGCGCGCTCGCGGGCTCGGTCGACGACCCGTACCTGACGACGTTCGGCGAGGCGATCGCCGGGCTGGCCGGGCGGGCCGAGGCGCTGACGCGGTGAGCCGGTTCGCGGGCAAGGCCGCGCTCGTCACGGGCGCGGCGAGCGGGCTGGGGCGGGCGACGGCGCTCGCGCTCGCCGCCGAGGGCGCGGCGGTGGCGTGCGCCGACGTCGCCGACGCGGGCGAGGTCGCCGCCGCGACCGGCGGGATCGCGCTGCGCCTCGACGTGAGCGACCTCGACGCGAACCGCGCCGCGGTGGCCGAGGTGGAGGAGCGCCTCGGCGGCCTCGACGTCGTCCACCTCAACGCCGGGGTCGCCACGGGCTGCGGCGTGGGCGACGACTTCGACCTCGCGAGCTATCGCCGCGCGATGGGGGCGAACCTCGACGGCGTGGTCTTCGGCGTCCACGCCGTGCTGCCGGCGCTGCGCCGGCGCGGCGGCGGGGCGATCGTCGCGACCGCGTCGCTCGCCGGGCTCACCGGCGTGCCCTACGACCCGCTCTACGCGGCGAACAAGCACGCGGTCGTGGGGCTCGTGCGCTCGCTCGCCCACCTCGCCGACGACGGCATCACCGTCAACGCCGTCTGCCCGGGCTTCGCCGAGTCGCGGATCATCGACCCGATCCGCGACGCGCTGCGCGACAGCGCGGTCGCGATCATCCCCGCCGAGACCGTGGCGGGCGTCGTGCTCGACCTGCTCGCGGGCGAGGGGAGCGGGCAGGCGGTCGTCGTCCAGCCCGGCCGCGAGCCGCTCGCGTTCAACTTCCGCGGCGTGCCCGGCCCGCGCTGATCAGCCGCGCTTGCGGTACCAGTTGGGCGACGTCGTCGGCGGCGGCGTGAGCATCTCCGCCTTCGCCACGAGCACGCTCGGCCCGTCGTCGAGCACGTGCTGCGCGAGCGCCTCGCCGAACGCGTCCTCGAGCCCCTCGACCGTCTCCGCCCGCACGCCGAACGACTCGGCCATCGCCGCGAAGTCGGGCGTGTGGAGGTCGACGCCGTAGAGCTCGTCGCCGGCCTTGGCCTGGTCGTAGCGCAGCATCCCGTAGCCGCCGTCGTCGACGATCACGGCCGTGAACGGGAGCTGCTCCTGGGCCATCGTGGCGAGCTCGCCGCAGGCGAACAGGAAGCCGCCGTCCCCGGAGATCGAGACGGTGGGGCCGGTGCCGGCGAGCGAGACGCCGAGCGCGGCCGGGAAGGCGAAGCCGAGCGTGCCCCAGCCGACGGGGTAGTGGAGCTTGCGCGGGTGGTGGAAGCCGTGGAAGCCCCCGATCCAATAGCCCGGGATGCACATGTCGCAGACGAGGTTGCCGTCCTCCGGGACCGCGAAGGAGATCGCGTCGAGGAACCGCAGGGCGCGCGGGTCGAGCGTGGCGCAGGCGTCGGCGCGGACCTGGCGGATCCGCTCGGCGAGCGCGCCGTCGCGCTGCCGGAGCCGCTCGACGTCGAGCCGGCCGACGACCAGGTCCACCTGGTAGTTCTTCGCCGCGTCCTCCGGGTCGGTGTTGACCGCGACGATCGCGGGCGGCTGCGGCTGGAGCCAGTTCTGGGTGTTCATCCCGTCCAGGTCGGAGCCGAACGAGATGACGAGGTCGGCCTCGTCCCACAGGCGGCCGGCGGCCTCGACGTGCGGCGGCATGCCGACCTCGCACGGGTGCTCGGGCGGGAGCACGCCGCGGCCGCCGTAGGTGGAGAGCACGGGCGCGGCGAGCCGCTCGGCCAGCGCCTGGACCTCCGCGGCGCGGTCCTTCGCGCCGCTGCCGACCCAGATCAGCGGCCGCTCGGCGTCCTCGATCAGGCGGTAGGCGAGGTCGCCCGCCGCGACGAGCTCCTCGGGCGCGGGAGCGGGCGGCGCCTCCGGCCCGGTGGCCTCGGCGGAGAGCAGATCGGTGGGGACCTCCAGGTAGACGGGCCCGCCGCGCGGCCGGGTCACGTGCGCCGCCGCCCGGTACAGCTCGTCCGCGGCGCCGACGACGGCGCCGTCGACGGTCACGGGCGCGAACATCCGGTCCTGCCCCATCGTCTCGTGCAGCACGCCGCGGTAGACGCCGTCGCGGCGCAGCGAGGTCGGGATGTCGGTCGCGATCACGAGGATCGGCGAGCGCGAGGCCCAGGCCTCGCCGACCGCGCCGAGCGTGTTCGCGGCGCCGGGGCCGGTCGTCGTGAGCGCCACGCCGAGCTTGCCGGTGGCGCGCGCGTAGCCGTCGGCGGCGTACGCCGCGGCCTGCTCGTGCCGGACGCCGATCAGGCGGATGCTCGACTCGCGGAGCGCGTCCCAGAGCGCGAGGTTGTGGACGCCGGGGAGGCCGAAGCAGACCTCGACGCCGGCGTCCTCGAGCTGGTTGACGATGACGTGCGCTCCGGTCGGCATGAGCCGCATTAGACACGTTTGAGGCGATCCGGGTATTCCCTTCGCCCATGAAGCTCATGAGCATGATCAGCAAGTTCGCCCGCTCCCCGCAGGGACGCCGGTACTCGCAGCAGGCGATGGACTACGCGAAGAGCCCGGAGGGGAAGCGGCGGATCGCGGACGTGCGCGCGCAGCTCAGCAGGGGGCGGAAGCCCAAGCCGTAGCGCGCCGACGTGGCGGGGAGGTTCGACTTCGTGTCGGCCGCATCACAACCTTGACACAACCGTGTCAGGGTTGGCTACAATGGGCGCCATATGGACGCTCTGACGATCCACGAGGCGGCGGAGACGACCGGCTGGTCGCCGCGCATGCTCCGCTACGTGGAGCGTGTCGGGCTGATCATGCCGCGCCGTTCCGGCAGCGGCTACCGGCTCTTCGGGGCCGAGGAGCTGCAGCGCCTGCGCACCCTGCGCGAGTTGCTGGAGCGCCGCGAGCTCGGCCTCTCGGACGTCGCGTTCGCGCTCCGGCTCCGGCAGGACGCGGAGCTGCGCGACGAGGTCGACCAGTGGCTCGCCGCCACGCCCGAGCGTCCCGAGTTCGTCCCCGCGCCCGACTGGCTGCGCTGGGAGCAGGAGAAGCACTCGAAGCTGCTGGCCGCCGCCCAGCGCCCCAATCCCACCCTCATGGAGACGCGATGACCACGACCACGACCGACTTCAAGGTCGCCGACATCGGCCTGGCCGACTTCGGCCGCAAGGAGATCGAGCTCGCCGAGCACGAGATGCCCGGCCTGATGGCGCTGCGCGAGGAGTTCGGCGCCGCCCAGCCGCTCAAGGGCGCGCGCATCACGGGCTCGCTCCACATGACCGTGCAGACGGCCGTGCTGATCGAGACGCTCGCCGCGCTCGGCGCCGACGTCCGCTGGTGCTCGTGCAACATCTTCTCGACGCAGGATCACGCCGCCGCCGCGATCGCCGCCGCCGGCATCCCCGTCTTCGCCTGGAAGGGCGAGACGCTGGAGGAGTACTGGTGGTGCACCGAGCAGGCGCTGACCTGGCCCGAGGGCGGCCCCAACATGATCCTCGACGACGGCGGCGACGCCACGCTCCTCGTCCACAAGGGCGTCGAGTTCGAGGCCGCCGGCGCCGCGCCGGCCCCCGAGTCGGCCGACAACGACGAGTTCAAGATCATCCTCACGCTGCTCAACCGCACGCTCGAGGAGGACCCGCAGCGCTGGACCCGCGTCGCCGCCGACATCAAGGGCGTGACGGAGGAGACCACCACCGGCGTGCACCGCCTCTACGAGTTCGCCCGTGAGGGCAAGCTGCTCTTCCCGGCGATCAACGTCAACGACTCCGTGACGAAGTCGAAGTTCGACAACCTCTACGGCTGCCGCCACTCGCTGATCGACGGCATCAACCGCGGCACGGACGTGATGATCGCCGGCAAGACGGCCGTCATCCTCGGCTACGGCGACGTCGGCAAGGGCTGCGCCGAGTCGCTCCGCGGCCAGGGCGCCCGCGTGGTCGTCACCGAGGTCGACCCGATCTGCGCGCTGCAGGCCGCGATGGAGGGCTACCAGGTCGTCACGCTCGAGGACGTCGTCGAGTCCGCCGACATCTTCATCACCGCCACGGGCAACTACAACATCATCACGGCCGCGGACATGGCCCGGATGAAGCACCAGGCGATCGTCGGCAACATCGGCCACTTCGACAACGAGATCGACATGGCGGGCCTCGCCAAGCTCGGCGGCGTCGAGAAGATCAACATCAAGCCGCAGGTCGACAAGTGGGTCTTCGCCGACGGCCACGCGATCATCGTCCTCTCCGAGGGCCGGCTGCTGAACCTCGGCAACGCCACGGGCCACCCGAGCTTCGTGATGTCGTCGTCGTTCTCGAACCAGACGATCGCGCAGATCGAGCTGTTCACCAAGCCGGGCGAGTACGCGAAGGACGTCTACGTCCTGCCGAAGCACCTCGACGAGAAGGTCGCGCGCTTGCACCTCGGCGCGCTCGGCGCGAAGCTCACGGAGCTGCGCCCGGAGCAGGCCGCCTACATCGGCGTGCCGGTCGAGGGCCCGTACAAGCCCGATCACTATCGCTACTAAGCCCAAGCCCCCCGCCGTCGCCAAGGGCGGCGGCGCCGTCCCCCCCGCCGCGGGGCGGGGGGCCGACGACCCGGTCCTCGTCGCCGAGGGCCGGGCGCGGATCGAGTGGGCCGACGGGCAGATGCCCGTGCTCCGCTCGATCCGCGAGCGGCTGGCCGCGGAGCGCCCGCTCGCCGGCCTCCGCATCGGCGCGTGCCTGCACGTGACGGCGGAGACCGCCTGCCTGATGCAGGCGCTCGCCGCCGGTGGCGCGGAGGTCGCGCTGTGCGCGGCGAACCCGCTCACCACGCAGGACGAGGTCGCCGCCGCCCTCCGCGACGACGGCTGCGCGACGCACGGCCGCCGCGGCGAGGACGCCGACGCCTACGTCGAGGGCATCGTCGCGGTCGTCGACCGGCGCCCGCAGGTCACGCTCGACGACGGCGCCGACCTGCTCACGTTCATCCACGCCGGCCGCAGCGAGCTCCTGCCCGGGCTGGTGGGCGGCACGGAGGAGACCACGACCGGGCTCGTCCGCCTGCGCGCGCTCGAGCTCGCCTGCCCCGTCATCGCGGTCAACGAGGCGCGGACGGAGCGCCTCTTCAACGACCACTACGGCACGGGCCAGTCGACGCTCGACGGCATCCTGCGCGCGACCAACCTGCTGCTCGCGGGGAAGACGATCGTCGTCCTCGGCTACGGCTGGACGGGCAAGGGCGTCGCGCTCCGCGCCCGCGGGGCCGGCGCGCAGGTGATCGTCTGCGAGATCGACCCGATGCGGGCGCTCGAGGCGCGGATGGAGGGCTTCGAGGTCATGCCCGCGATCGTCGCGGCCGAGCGCGGTGACGTGTTCGTGACCGTCACGGGCTCGCGCGACGTCCTCGGCGCCGAGCACTTCGCGGTGATGAAGGACGGGGCCGTGCTCGCGAACGCGGGGCACTTCGACGTCGAGATCGACCTCGCCGCGCTCCACGCCGCCGCCGACGGCGGCCCTCGCGAGGTGCTGCCGCTCGTGACGCAGTTCGACCTCGGCGGGCGTCGGCTCAACCTGCTCGCCTCCGGGCGGGTCGTCAACCTCGCCGCGGGCCAGGGGCATCCGGCCGCGGTCATGGACATGTCGTTCGCCAACCAGGCGCTGGCGGTGGAGCACCTCGTCCGCCATGGCGCCGAGCTCGGGCCGGGCGTCCATCCGGTGCCCGAGGCGGTCGATCGCGAGGTCGCGCGGCTGAAGCTCGCCTCGCTCGGGGTCGAGATCGACTCCTCGAGCGCCGAGCAGGAGCAGTACATGCGCGGCTGGGGCGCCGGGTAGCATCGCCGCTCGTATGAGCGAAGAGGGGCTGCGGGCCAGCGTCGAGAAGATGGAGCGCGAGGGCGTGCCGGAGGCCGCCGTCAAGACGTTCCGCCACTACTACGAGCAGCTCGAGGGCGGCGAGACGGGGATGATCCCCGAGTCCGCCATCGACCCGGTGACGGACCTGCCGGACGCCGACGCGCTGCCCGAGGCCGACGCGCCGCTCGACGAGGCGGTGGTCATCAAGCTCAACGGCGGGCTCGGGACGTCGATGGGCATGGACCGCGCGAAGTCGCTCGTCGAGGTCAAGGACGGGATGGCCTTCCTCGACGTGATCGTGCAGCAGATCCTCGCCCTGCGGGCGGCGACCGGCGCGCGGATCCCGCTCGTGCTCATGAACTCGTTCGCGACGCGCGACGACTCGCTCGAGCTGCTCGGCCGGCATCCGGAGATCGCCTCCGACGTGCCGCCGGACTTCGTCCAGCACAAGGAGCCCAAGCTGCTCGTCGACGGGCTGGCGCCGGCCGAGTGGCCCGCGGACCCGTCGCTCGAGTGGTGCCCGCCGGGGCACGGCGACATCTACCCGGCGCTGCTCACGTCGGGGATGCTCGACGCGCTGATCGACGCGGGCTACCGCTACGGCTTCCTCTCGAACTCGGACAACCTGGGCGCGGTGCTCGACCCGCGGATCCTCGCGTGGTTCGCGGGGGAGGCGATCCCGTACGCGGCCGAGGTGACGGACCGGACGGAGGCCGACAAGAAGGGCGGCCACCTCGGGCGCTCCAAGGAGACGGGCGGCCTGGTGCTGCGCGAGACGGCGCAGACGCCCGAGGAGGACCTCGCGGCGTTCACCGACACGGGCCGGCATCCGTACTTCCACGTCAACAACCTCTGGGTCGACCTGCACGCGCTGCGCGACCTGCTCGCCGCGCGCGACGGCGTGCTCGGGCTGCCGATGATCGTCAACGAGAAGACGGTCGACCCGTCCGACTCGTCGTCGCCGGCGGTCTACCAGCTCGAGACCGCGATGGGGGCGGCGATCGGGGTGTTCGAGGGCGCGCAGGCGATCCGGGTGCCGCGCTCGCGGTTCGTGCCGGTGAAGAAGACGAGCGACCTGCTCGTGCTGCGGTCGGACGCGTACGTGCTCGGCGAGGGCGCGCGGATCGAGCTCGCCGAGGGGCGCTCGTCGGCGCCCTACGTGGATCTGTCGGACGAGTTCAAGCTGCTGCGCGACTTCGACGCCAGATTCCCGGCGGGGCCGCCGTCGCTGCGCGAGGCGGAGCGGTTTGAGGTCGAGGGGGACGTGACCTTCGGCGCCGACGTCACCGTGCGCGGCTGCTTCACGCTCAACGGCCCGCGCGAGGTCCCCGACGGCGAGGTCCTCGAGGGCTAGTGTCACGGCACTAGGCGTACCGCTCGGCCCGCTCCTCCTCCTTCTCGGACTCGCTCAGCATCCGGACGAAGAGCCAGGCGAGCGCGATGCCCATGACGATCGACTGCTCGACGGCCATGATCAGGCCGGCGACGCGCTGGTCGTCGAGCGGCGTCATGCCCCAGCGCAGGCCGCTGTTGTCGTAGGCGTCGTAGAGCAGCTCGGGCGAGAAGGCGAGGACGATGCCGAGCATGCCGACGAGCAGCTTCGTGCTCGCCATGTAGGCCACGGGCGCCATCCCGTTCAGCCGGAGCCGCGAGCGGATCGGGCTGAGCAGGTGCCACCAGTACAGGAGGCCGGCCGCGGCGAAGGTGAGGTGCTCCAGGGTGTGGATGTACGAGTGCCGGAGCGCGGCGTCGTACATCGTCGGCACGTGCCAGAGCCACATCACGCCGACGTAGGCCACGACGCCGAACCACGGCGACGCGAACGGCCCGGCCGCGCGCTCGATCCGGTGGATCCGCCGGGTGGCGGGACGGAGGATGTGGCGCGTCAGCCCGAGCGTGAGCAGGATCGCCGCGATGTCCGCGATCAGCAGGTGCTGGACCATGTGCATCGAGGCGAGCTGCTCGCCCAGCCGGTCGACGGGCGAGACGAGCGCGATGAAGAGCGTGATCACGCCGCCGGTCCACGCGGCGAGCCTCCATCCGCTCGCCGCCCTCGCCCCGCCCTCGCGCCGCGACGTCCGCCACCGCGCGAAGTACACGCCAAGGTAGCCCGCGAGCGAGATGAGGACGATGGGAGCGAACGTCCAGCCTGCGTCGATCTCCACGAGGGGCATTGTGGCGGTCGCGTCCGCGCGACACGAACGTCAACACCGGCTGGGTGGGGCGGCCGATCACGGCGAGTGCGGCCGACGACCGTCGCTCCGGTTCGCCGGGCGGGGCGGCGCCCGACATTGATGCGTCCCTGGAGCACGAACGTCGGGCGAGCGCGCTCGGCGGGCAGGTGCTCGACGTTGAGACGCCGTGGTGACGTCAACGTCGGGCGGGGCCGTCGAGCCGCCCGCCGTCCGACGCTGACGTGCGTGGGTGATGTCAACGTCGGAACCTCGCCCGTCCCGCGCCGGCTTCCGACGTTGACGCCGGCGTCCGACCCACCTCCCCACCCAGCCGGTGTCGCCGTTCATCCCGGCGGGAGTGTCCGGGCGTACGTGACCGCGACGATCCGCCGTGCACCGGCGACGCGGAGCGCCGCCGCGCACGCCTCCAACGTCGCGCCCGTGGTGTGGACGTCGTCGACCAGGAGCACCGAGGACGGCGACGGTGCGCGGGCGGCGACAACGAGCCGGTCGCCCGCCCGCCGCTCGTCGCGCCCCGCGCGCGTCTGCCGCCCCGCGACGTCGTGCCGCGCGAGCATCGCCGCGCACGGGGCCTCGAGCCGCTCGGCCAGCGCCGAGGCGATCAGCCCCGCCGGGTCGAAGCCGCGCGTCCGTCTTCGCCGCCGCTGCGGCGGCACGGGCACGACGGCGACCGCCCGCGGCGGCGGCAGCACCGCCGCGAGCTGCGCCGCCATCAGCCCCGCGGCGGGCAGCGCGCCGCGGAACTTCAGCGCCTGGACCAGCGCCCGCGCCCCGCCTTCGTACGCCATTGCGGCATGCGCCGTGTCGAACGACGCCCCCGCGGCGGGGCAGCCGCCGCCCCGGTGCCGCGGCAGCGCGCAGCGCGGGCACCGCCACCCGCGCAGCCAGGGCAACCCGCGCGAGCAGGCGACGCAGAGCAGCTCGGCCGGACTGCCCACCGGCGCCCGGCAGACGAGGCACAGCGGTGGGGCGATGAGGGCGAGCAGCTCGGCGACGCGGGACACGCCTCCGAGCTTCGGCCGGATCGCGTGTCGCGTCAGCCGCGACTCGTCACGAATGTGTGCCGAGCCCGTGAGGAATCGGCCCGCGGCGGCTCAGCCCGCGACGGCGCGGCCGGCCTCGTCGGCCCACTCCAGCGCGGCGCGATACACGCCGGAGAGCGAGACCGCCGGGTCGGAGGCCTGCGGCTGCGAGGGGAACTGCCCGCGCTCGTACGCGATCACGGCCGAGAGGAGCTCGCCCTTCGGCCCCTCGTGCCGCAGCAGCGCCGCGCGGATCTCGTCCGAGAAGGGGAGCGACTCGAG
>JBEVIG010000043.1:0-13078 GCA_040510855.1 Solirubrobacteraceae bacterium | reverse complement strand
GCCAGCGCGCCTCCTCCTTCGCGCTCGGCGCGACGGCGTCCTCGAGGTCGAGGAAGACCTCGTCGGCCTCGAGCTCCGGCGCCTTCGCCAGGAACCGCTCGCTCGAGCCCGGGACGGCGTGGCAGGTCCGGCGGGAGCGGGCGGGACGCGGCATGCGGCGACCCTACCTGCGTGCGGGTTCGAACACGCCGGGTGCCCGGCTACTGGCGGTGGTCGTGCCAGCCGCCGCCACGCGTCCAGAGCAGCGTGAGCCCGTCCACGATCAGGACCATCGCCACGAGCATGAGCACCCAGATCATGATCGTGCCCGCCCACAGATAGGCCACCGCAAGCGCGATCGCCCCGCCGAGGAGCGAGAGGGTCGCGTGGAGCATCGGGGGCGAGGCTATCCGCCCGCGAGCACGGCGTCGAGACCCTCGGCGCGCAGGACCTCCATGACCGCGTCGCGGTGGTCGCCCTGCAGCTCGATCACGCCGTCCTTCGCCGATCCGCCCACGCCGCAGCGCTTCTTGAGCTTGCCCGCGAGGGCCTTCACGGCCGCGTCGTCGAGCGGCAGGTTCGCGATCGTCGTGACCGGCTTGCCGCGCCGGCCGGCGGTCTCGCGGCGCACCTTGACCCGCCCGCCCGCGGCCGCGCGGGCGCGGATCTGATCGGCCGGGCGCGCCTTGCGCAGATCGCCGTCCGTGGTCGAGAAGACGACCCGATCGCGCTGTGCCATGGCGTCAGCCTAGCGGCGCGAGATGCGACCCTCTGCGGTCGTGGACATCCTCCGCCAGCGCAACTTCCTGCTCCTCTTCCTCGGGCAGGCGACGAGCACGATCGGGGACCGGATCGTGTACGTCGCGCTGGCGCTGTACGTCACCGACATCGGCTCGCCCACGGACGTCGGCATCGTGCTCGCGGCCGCGACGTTCCCACTCGTCGCCTTCCTGCTGTTCGGCGGCGTCTGGGCCGACCGGCTGCCGCGGCACAAGGTGATGATCGCGACCGACCTCGCGCGGTTCGCGCTCCACGCGCTGCTCGCGGCGCTCATCTTCACCGACGCGATCCAGATCTGGCACATCGTCGTGATCGAGGCGCTGTTCGGCTCCGCCGAGGCGTTCTTCCGCCCCGCCTACACCGGGCTCGTCCCGCAGACCGTGCCCGAGGAGCGGATCCAGGACGCGAAGGCGGCGACCGGTGCGCTCGAGACCGTGGCGGAGTTCGCAGGGCCGGCGCTGGCGACCGCGCTCGTGCTCGGCCTCGGCGCGGGCTGGGCGTTCGCGCTCGACGCGCTGACGTTCCTGGTCTCGGCCGCGTTCCTGCTCGGCGTGCGCCCGCGCGAGCGCGGCGTGGCGGAGGAGCGCCAGAGCGTGCTGGTCGAGCTGCGCGAGGGCTGGGTCGAGGTCCGCTCGCGCGCGTGGGTGTGGGTGACGCTCGTGGTCTTCTCGCTCGCGCTGCTGCTCTGCTTCGCGCCGTACACGACGCTCGGGCCGACGGTCGCCGAGGACGAGTTCGGCTCCACCGGCGTGTACGGCCTGCTCGCCGCGGCGATGGGCGTCGGCACGATGGCGGGGGCGCTGCTCGGGTTCCGGCTGCGGCCGCGGCATCCGATGCGCATCGGGATGATCGCCGTGGTCTCGTGGCCCGCGGTGACGATCGCGTTCGCGGCGGGTCTGACGCTGTGGCTGCTCGTGCCGTTGTTCGTCGTCGCGGGCATCGGGCTCGCGCTGTTCGGCGTGTGGTGGGAGACGGCGCTGGCGGAGCGGATCCCGCCGAGCCGGCTCTCGCGCGTGTCGTCCTACGACTGGATGATGTCCCTCGCGCTGCTGCCGATCGGCTACCTGCTGGCGGGCCCGCTCGGCGAGGCGCTGGGCGAGGCCGCGCTGCTCGCGGCGGGCAGCCTCCTGGCGACGCTCGCGCTCGCCGCAGGGGTGTTCGTGCGCGAGACGTGGACCTACACCGCGCGGCCCGACGCGGTCGCCGCGGCGCCCGAGCACGTCGTCCCGACGCCCTGACGGTCAGACTGCCGGGGCACGATGCCCGACGAGGTCGATCTCGACGCCGTCCTCGCGCTCCCGGAGTTCGAGGCGCTCGCCCGCCCGCGGATCGCGCCCGTGGTCTACGACTACGTCGCGGGCGGGGCGTGGGACGAGCTGAGCCTGGCGGGGAACGAGGCCGCCTGGCGGCGCCGGACGCTGCGGCCGCGGGTGCTGGTCGACGTGAGCGAGGTGTCGGCCGCGACGACGTTCCTCGGCCGGCCGGCGGCGATGCCGGTGGCGATCGCCGCCTCGGCCGGGCACGCCGACCTGCATCCCGACGGGGAGAGCGGCACCGCGCGCGCCGCCGCGGCCGCGGGCGTGCCGATGATGCTCTCCACGTTCTCGTCGCACTCCATCGAGGACGTCGCGGCCGCCGCGCCGGGCGCGACGCGCTGGTTCCAGCTCTACCTGCAGAGCGACCCCGGCCGCAGCCGCGACCTGGTCGAGCGCGCGGCGGCGGCGGGCTACGGCGCGCTCGTGGTCACCGTCGACGCACCCGTCCTCGGCTACCGCCAGCGCGAGCGGCGCCACGCACCGGTCGAGCCCGACCGGAGCCCGCTCGACCTCCCCGGCGAGGGCGGGCGCTTCCCGGTCGTGCCGGGCGGCGTGACGCCGCGGCTCACCTGGGACGACCTGGAGACGTTCCGGAGCTGGGCGCCCGCCCTCCCGCTCGTGCTCAAGGGGATCCTGCGCGCCGATGACGCGCGCCTCGCGGTCGAGCACGGCGCCGACGCGATCGTGGTCTCGAACCACGGGGCGCGGCAGCTCGACCGGGTCCCGGCACCCGTCGACGTCCTCGAGGAGATCGCCGCCGCGGTGGACGGCGGTTGCGAGATCTGGGTCGACGGCGGGGTGCGGCGCGGGCTCGACGTCGTCACGGCGCTCGCGCTCGGCGCCCGCGGCGTGCTGGTCGGGCGGCCCGTGCTGTGGGCGCTCGCGGCGGGCGGCCAGGCCGGCGTGGCACGCGCGCTCGCGATCCTGCAGGAGGAGACGGAGCTCGCGCTGGCCCTGCTCGGCTGCCCGGCGGCGGACGACGTCGCCCGCCACCACGTCGCGCCCTGACGCCGCGCCTCAGGGGTCGAGGTCGATGCGGACCGTGAGCAGGTCCGTGCCCATCAGGCGCACGACGAGCGCGTTGAGCCGCAGCCCCATCCGGCGCAGGCGCGCCTGCGGATCGTCGTCGTCGAGGACCTGCGCCGTTCCGTCGCGCCAGCCGTCGCGCAGCTTGATGCGGACGCGCGGGTTCGCGCGGATGTTGTGGACGTAGCCCGCCCGCGCCCCGTGCTCGGCGACGATCCAGACCGTGCCGCCCTCGACGGCGTGGCCGACCGGCGTGCGGCGCGGCTCGCCGCTGCGCCGGCCGGTCGTCTCGAGGACCGCGTAGCTGCGCGGCGCGAAGCCGTGCCGCACCGCCCAGCGCACGACCGGATTGACCACCCGGACCGCCAGCGCCGTGCTGATCCGGCGCTTGTCCACTGGTCAGCCCTCGCGCTCGAGGCGGCCGTCCACGGGCATGGCCGCCGAGAGCAGCGGCGACGGCTGCTCGGGGTCGTCCTGGTCGCAGACGAAGAGGAAGTCCATGACGCCGGTGTCGATCGTCGCATGGACGCCCTCGACCTTGTAGCGGCGGTCGATCGTGCGGAGGCGCTGGACGTCGCCGTCCGTGCCGAGGGTGCCGACGACCGAGCCGCGGATGCTCCCGTCCTCGGCCTCCGCGGAGGCGGTGAAGACGAGCACCTCCTCCGCGACCGGCGTCGCATCGGAGAACGTCAGCGGGACGCCGTCGAGCGTGCCGAGGTCGTACGCGCGCACCGCCTCGAGCTCGTGGCGGTCGAGCCGGTGGTCGCGCTGCAGCGAGTCCATCACGTCGCCGAGGTCGAGCTCCGCGACGATGCCCGCGGCGTGCTCGTCGCTCCCGCCGCGCTGGAGGAGCCAGAGCCGGTCCCCCATCACCGCCGCGCCCTCGATGTTGAGGTGCTCGATCGACTCGGACAGCAGCCCGTACAGCGGGGAGAGGTCGACCTCGCGCGCCTCGCCGCGCAGCTCGCCGTGGGAGTCGAGCGCCCAGACGAAGCCGCGGTCGCGGCCGGGCGCCGACCCCGAGCCGAGGCCGAGCAGCGCGCCGAACGGATGGCCGCCGAACGGCGGGAGCACGGTCAGCGCCTCGAGGTCCGGCTTCGCCTCCGAGCGCGACCCGTGGTCGAGCGGCAGCTCGCCGGCGAGCGCGCGCCGGAGCTCGCCGGGCTCGTCTGCCGCGGAGAGGCGGAAGACGGCGAGGAACAGCTCGTCGTCGCCGATCACGTAGGCGAAGTCGCCGCGCCGCACGACGCCGCTGCCCGCGCACAGGTGCGCCGGCCGCCCGTCACCGGACGGCTCGGCGAGCCGCAGCTCGCGCAGCGCGCGCAACTCGAGCGGTGGCAGGTCCTCGCATTCGGCCTCGCGCCGGTCCATGTCCATCCGCGGTGCCCGCTCCGCGGCGGACGGAAACGGCGACCGCTACGGTCCCGGGCGTGGCCGCGATCGTGTTCCACATCACCACGCGGGCGGCGTGGGAGGAGGCGCAGGCACGGGGGTGGTACGAGGATCCCTCGCTGGAGAGCGAGGGGTTCATCCACTGCTCGGACCTCGACCAGGTGGCCGGCTCGGCCGACGCCCACTTCGCGGGCGTCCCCGATCTCGTGCTGCTGTGCATCGCCGTCGACCGGCTGGAGGCACCGCTCCGCTACGAGTACAGCGCCGACGGCCGTGGGGACTTCCCGCACCTGTACGGCCGGCTGAACCCGGACGCGGTGCTCGAGGCGGTGCCGTTGCCGGAAGGCGACGGCGGGTTCGCCGTCCCCGCGGCGGCCGCGCGCCTGCCCGACTCGCGCTGACCGCGGCGCCAACCGGCCAACCCCCGTCGCGGAGCCGGGGTCTCAGCGGGGGACAAACCCTCCCCGAAAGGCGCTCCCCGATGCTCCGCCTCATCGCTCCCGTCGTCGCGACGCTCACGCTCGCCACCGTAGGCTCCTCGCTCGCTCAGGCGTCCTGGCGACCCCGCCTGGACGCCGTCTCGAACGACGCGCTGACCGCTGTCACGGACGGCACGTCGAACACGGTCATGACGTAGCCCAGCGGAAGCCGGTCGCCTCCGGGCGCGGCGCCAGCGGGCTCCCCGGCAGCTCGACGGCCGGGTCGTCCTCGTTGTACGCGCTGGGCGCCACGTCGTTGGGGGCGTCCGCGTGGAAGAGCGAGGCGAGCAGCTCGATCTGCCCGCGGGCGACGCCGAGCTCGCCCATGCCCCCGCCGTACATCGGCCGCCCTTCCCGCGCGCAGCGCGCGTAGACGTCGAACAGCGCCCGCAGCGAGCCGATCCGCGACGGCTTGACGTTCACGACGCGCGCCGCGAGCGGCGTCGCGCCGATGTCGCCGGCGCCGCGGATCGGCGAGTCGTACGAGACGCGCTCGAGGTGGTCGCGGAGCTTCTCCGCCACTTCGGGCAAGTCGTGCGGGTCCTCGAGGTAGGCGTCCGGGAAGGCGGCGATCACCCGGTCGTAGAGCGCGGCCAGCGCCGCCGGATCCTTGATCTCGCGGTCGTAGTGGCCCTTGAAGTCGATCGTGTCGACCGCGCCGGTCGCCGCCACCTCGTCGACGAGCGCCGCGTCCCAGGTCGCCTCGGCGTCGAGCTTGAAGCGCACGCCCGGCGAGCGGGCGAGCCGCCTGCGCAGCGGCTCCATCGACGGCTCCTCGCCGAGGCCGAGCGAGTTGACGAAGCGCAGCGGCCGCGGCTCCAGCCCGAGCACCTCGTGGAGTGGCCGCCCCGCCTGGCGCAGCGCCAGGTCGAGCGCGGCCGACTCGAACGCCCAGGTGCGGAAGTTCACCGCCGTGGGCCATTCCGGCGGCTCCGGCCAGAGCTGGAGGGTCGCGACGTGGTCGCAGAAGCCGCCGAGCGTCCACTCGCCCGCGAGCGGGAGCTCCGGCCGCGTCTCGTGCAGCGTCGTGCCGTCCTCGCGGAAGACGCTCACGTCCTCCCCGAGCCCCTCCGCGCCGGCGCCGGTCAGCCGCACGAGCGTCGTGATGCGCTCGAACTCGTGCGCGAGCACGGCGTGCAGCCGGCCGTAGCCGCAGGCTTCGACGACGAGGGGCAGTTCGGCGAGGCGCGGCCACAGCGACTCGCCGCTGATCGGGTTCGCGGCGTTCATCGCGGCCATTCAACCGCACGCGCACCACTGTCGATCCACGGGCGCGCATCCTTGCCCGCGGGCCCGTGATCGGTGAGCCTCGGCGCATGCGACTGCTCCGCAGGACGAGAACGCGACGGAGACGCCTCGGCGAGGCCATGCTCAGCATCCGCACCGCCCTCTGGCTCGCCGGCCGGCTCTGGCGCCCGGCGGCGATGGTCGCCGCGGAGGCGGTGCGCCCGTCGCGCCGCCGCTCGCGGCGCTGGACCTGAGACACTCGGCGGCATGGGAACGATCGAGGAGCGGCTCGCCGAGCGCGGGCTCCAGCTCCCGGCGCCGCTCACGCCGCCGCCGGGCGTCAAGCTGCCGTTCGAGCTCGTCCGCGTGCACGGCGGCCTCGCGTACGTCTCCGGCCACGGGCCGTTCGACGGCGAGCGCCAGCTGTTCAAGGGCAGCGTCGGCGGCGACGTCACCGTCGAGCAGGGCTACGAGGCCGCCCGCGCGACCGCCCTCTCCATGCTCGCCTCGCTCAAGCGGGAGCTCGGCGAGCTCGACCGCGTGACGTCCTGGATCAAGGCGCTCGGCTTCGTCAAGTGCGCGGAGGGCTTCGACGTGACGCCCGCGGCGATCAACGGCTTCAGCGAGCTCATCCTCGACCTCTGGGGCGACGCCGGCCGGCACGCGCGGTCGGCGATCGGCGCCGGCGAGCTGCCGTTCGGCATGCCGGTCGAGGTCGAGGCGGTCGTCGCGCTCGACTAGCGGCGCCGGAGCACCTGGTCGGCCATGAAGGCGTAGGCGTCCTCCAGCGCGCCCGCGGCGCCGTCCCAGTCGGTGTCGGGGAGGTCGAGCCGCAGCCCGATCCAGCCGCGGTGGCCGACGTAGGGCGGCACGAACCAGTGCTCTGGATCCCCCGCCACGACGCCCTGCTGCATCCCCTCCGGCGCCGCCAGCCACAGGCACAGGCGGCCCTCGAACCACTCGCGCTCGTCGTGCAGCGACGCGAACGTCCGCGCCTTGCTCCCCTTGCCGACGAAGAAGGTCGGCGTCCCGTGGGAGACCTTCTCGAACGCCGACGGAAGCGCCTCGACCACGGGCCGCAGCCGGTCGAGCGCCGCCCGCAGGCGCGGTGTGTCGACGACCTCGTGCGCCACGCGGCGAAGCTTCGCAGAGTCAGCGTTGCTGTCACCGGCGGTCAGGAAGCGTCAGCGACGCGCGCAGGCATCCCCGCCATCCTCCCGGCGATGCGCACCCGGCTCGCCCTCGCCCTGCTCGGCCTCGCCGCCGTGGCGCCCGCGTGCGGCGGCGGCGACGACCCGGCGGCACCCGCCCGCGACGCGCCCCCCGCCGTGACCGCCACCCCGTCGCCCGAGAGCGCCTTCCGGCGGCTCGAGCGGCGCTTCGACGCACGGCTCGGCGTCTACGCGCTCGACACGGGCAACGGCCGCGAGGTCTCCCACCGCGCCCGCGAGCGCTTCCCGTTCGCCTCCACGTTCAAGGCGCTCGCCGCGGGCGCGATGCTGCGCGAGCACGGGCTCGCGCGGATGGAGCGGCCGGTGCCGATCACCGGGCTCGACGCCGCCTACTCGCCCATCACCGGGCAGCGGGTCGGCACGAGCATGACGCTCACCGAGCTCTCCGCGGCCGCGGTCCGCCACAGCGACAACACCGCGGCGAACCTCCTGCTCGACGAGCTCGGCGGCCCGGCGGGGCTCGACGCGATCCTCGCGGAGCTCGGCGACGACGTCACGCGCATGGAGCGCAGCGAGCCGGAGCTCAACGACTGGGCGCCGGGCGACGTGCGGGACACGAGCACGCCGCGGGCGCTCGCGCGCGACCTGCGGGCGTTCGTGCTCGGCGACGTGCTCGCGCGGCCCGAGCGCGCGCAGCTCACCCGCTGGCTGCGGACCAACACCACCGGCGCCGGCCTCATCCGCGCCGGCGTCCCGGCCGGCTGGATCGTCGGCGACAAGACGGGGACGGGCGCGACCTACGGCGCGCGCAACGACATCGGCATCCTCTGGCCGCCCGGCCGGGCGCCGATCGTCATCGCGATGATGACGAACCGCCACGCGCCCGACGCGGAGCCCGATGACCGGCTGATCGCGCGGGCGACCGCGGCGGCGCTCGCCGCGCTCTAGTCCACAATCACCCGCGTGCGCCTGGGCATCGCCGACCACCTCGGCTGGGCGGTCGCCGTGACCACCGGCGACGACCACGCCGTGGCCGACCGCCGCCGGATCGAGCTCGTCGAGCCCGGCGTGACGCAGGCGCCGATCCACTACGACCGCGGGCGGCTGGACGACGCGGATGCCGCCGCGCTCGTCGCCACCGTCCGCGCCTCGGTGCTCCGCGCGGCCGGGGCGGCGCTCGACGAGCTCTCGGCGTCGCTCCCCGCGCCGCTCGAGTCGATCTCGCTGCGCTTCTGGCCGCCCGACTTCCCCGCGGACATCGCCGTCCAGCGCCGGCCACCCTGGGAGGCCCGCGCGGACGCGGTGATGTACCGCGAGCTGCTCGCGGAGCTCGCCCACGACCGCGGCTGGGAGGTCCACTGCTACGACGCCCGGCACGTCGAGGGCCAGGCGGCCGGCCTGCTCGGCGCGCGGGCCGACGCGGTCCTGCGCGGTCCGCGCGCGGCGCTCGGCCCGCCATGGACGAGGGACCACCGTGTCGCGGTCGCGGCGACGGTCGTCGCCGGCGCGGCTACGCCACGTCGGTGAGCACCCGGGCGACCGGCTTCCCGGCCAGCGCCGGCGAGGCCTCGGCGGAGGCCCAGACGGTCGTCTCCAGGAAGCCCTTGAAGGCGGTGGCCGCCTCGACGCTGTCGAACTCCAGCGCGACGTAGATGTACTTGTCGTCGTCGACCGGCTGCCGGATGCGATGCGCGCGGACGCCGGCCCGCGCCCGCGCCGCCTCGAACCGCGCGAACGCGCCGAGCCAGGTCTCCAGGTCGCTGATCGGATGCTCGATGTGCAGGGTCGCGGTCACGGGCGCCGATCGTACCCGGCCCTCGCGTATTCGTGCAGCTTATGCGTAGCCCGAAAGCCTTCTTGGAAATTATGCCCGGCGGTGCGAGCCTCGAAGGTATGCGACGAGATCTCGGAACGCGGAGCGGGCTCACCGTCGGCGCGGCCGGCGCCGGGTGCTGGGCGATCGGCGGCCCGTGGGAGTTCGACGGCCGGCCCGCGGGCTGGGGCGCGGTCGACGACGCGGAGTCCATCCGCGCCATCCGGCGGGGGCTCGACCTCGGCGTCACGCTGTTCGACACCGCCGACGTCTATGGCTGCGGGCACAGCGAGCGCGTGCTCGGCGAGGCGCTCGCGGGCCGGCGCGACGAGGCCGTGATCTCCACGAAGTTCGGGCTGCGGTTCGACGAGGCGATCCGCTCGGGCGCCGGCGCGGACGCGAGCGCCGGGTACGTGCGCCAGGCCTGCGAGGCCTCGCTGCGCCGGCTCGGGACCGACCGCATCGACGTGTACCAGCTCCACGCCGGCGCGGAGGACCGGGCGGCGGCAGAGGCAGTAGTCGAGGTGCTCGAGGCGCTCGTCGCCGAGGGCAAGATCCGTTTCTACGGCACGGCGGACGAGACGCTCGAGATCGTCGAGGCGTTCGCCGCGGGGCCGCACTGCGTCTCCGTCCAGCAGCAGCTCAACGTGTTCGGCGGCAACGACGCGGCGATCGGGCTCTGCGAGGAGCACGGGCTGGCCGCGATCGCCCGCTCGCCGCTCGCGATGGGCCTGCTGACCGGCAAGTACCGCCCGGGCGGCGCGATGCCCGCCGGCGACGACGTCAGGCGCGACACGCCGCACTGGGACTACTTCGACGACGACGCGTTCCCGACGTGGACGGCCGGGGTCGACGCGATCCGCGCGGCGCTCACGCATGACGGCCGGACGCTCGCGCAGGGCGCGCTGGCGTGGATCTGGGCGCGGTCGCCGGCGGCGATCCCGATCCCGGGCTTCCGCACGGTCGCGCAGATCGAGGAGAACGCGCTCGCGTGCGACGCCGGGCCGCTGGAGCCCGACGCGATGGCGGCCGTCGACGCCGCGCTCGGCCGCGTCGCGCCCGGGCGCTGACCCGGACGCGGCGGTTGCGATCGCGGCCGTCGGGCTGCGAGCGTGCGCATGTGCGTGACCGCTATGACGTGATCGTGGTCGGGGCGCGCGTGGCCGGCTCGACGCTGGCCGCGCTGCTGGGCGACGCCGGCGCGTCGGTGCTGCTGGTCGACCGCGCGCGGTTCCCGAGCACGACGCCGTCGACGCACTTCTTCCGCGGCGCCGGCCTGGTGGCGGTGCTCGAGCGCCTCGGCGTGCTGGAGCAGGCGCTGGCGCTCGGCTCCCCGCCGCTCACGCGCCAGTTCGACTACGAGGACGGAGGACCGGACGCCGCCGATGGCCCGCCGCAGGGGCCGGGCGAGGCGGGCTTCTGCCTCTCCGTTCGCCGCGAGCCGCTCGACGCGCTCCTGCTGGCGCGGGCGGCCGCGTCCGCCGAGATCGTCGAGGGCGCAGCCGTCGGCGCGCTCATGCGTGACGGCGAGCGGGTGGCCGGCGTGACGCTGCGCGACGGCCGCGGCGCACGGGCCGCGCTGGTCGTCGGCGCGGACGGCCGCCACTCGCTCGTCGCCAAGGAGGTCGGCGCGGCCGACCTGCGCCTGCTCGACGGATGACGAGCAGGCGCCGGGCGACGTGGTTCAGCAGCCCATGTGACGGATCGGGTCGCAGACCCCGCCGTCGCGCATGATGATCCCCTGGCTCAGGGCACCGGCCCCCTGCAGGGTCGCGGACGAGGCGGCGTTCACGGGCGACGGCGTCGCGGCGTCGGCGGGCGCGCTGAACGCGATCGCAGCGGCGACGACGGCGGCCGGGGCGGCCAGCCAGGCGAGGGGACGGCGGGTGCGGCGGACGTCGGTGTACATCGGGGGGCTCCCTTTCGTGGGGATGGACACTGGCTCCTGCGGAAGGAGGCCTGAACGGGCCGGGCATTCCGTTGGGGAAGAGTCAATGCGCACGGCGGGCGCCGGGATATCCACCACCGGGGTGAAGTCGCTCGTCACTCCGCCGCGAGGCGGTACACGCGGCCCTGCAGCGAGGCGACGTAGACGCGCCCGAGCGCGTCCTCGCCGAACGAGATGACGTTCGCGACGCGCAGCGAGGTGCGCCGCCGCTCGCGCGCGCCGCCCGCCGTGAGCTTCGCCGTGAGCAGCCGGCGGCGGCAGACGTCGCCGTAGAGGTACTTCCCGTACAGCGGCAGCGAACGGTCGCGCACGACGACGCCGCCCACGACCGCGCAGTACCCCTCGCCGTGCGAGAGCACCATGGTCGGCTCCACGTGCCCTGGCGCCGCCTCGCCCGGCGTGTAGCGGGCCCGGCCCTCGAACGGCCGCCAGCCGAAGTTCGCCCCCTTGGCGCGGCCGCGCCGGGCGAAGTCGATCTCCTCCCACAGGTCCTGGCCGACGTCGCCGATGGCCAGGTCGCCGGTGGCGCGGTCGAACGAGAACCGCCACGGGTTGCGCAGGCCGTACGCGTAGATCTCGCCGCGGGCGCCCGGCCGGCCCCGGAACGGGTTCTGTGCCGGGATCGTGTACGGCCGCCCGCCGCGCTCGCGCGGGTCGATGCGCAGGATCTTCCCGAGCAGCGACCCGAGGTCCTGGGCGTTGCCGCGCACGCCGTGCCGGTCGCCCTTCCCACCGCCGTCGCCCGTGCCGACGTAGAGCAGCCCGTCGGGGCCGAACGCGAGCTGCCCGCTGTTGTGCGTCGGCTCGTCGTCGGCCATCCGCAGCACCACCCGCGCCGAGCCCGCGGCGGCGTGGTCGGCGTCGCGGCGCCGGTACTCGACGACGCGCTGATCGCCCGCCCGGTCCGTGTAGGAGACGTAGAACAGGCCCGACTCCTCGTAGTCGGGCGCGAACGCCAGCGACAGCATGCCGCGCTCGTACCCCGTGCGGACGTGGCCGCGGATGTCGAGGAACGGCGTCCGCCGGACCTTGCCGTCGCGCACCACCCGGATCCGGCCGGGGCGCTCGACGACCATCACGCGCGACGGATCGCCCGGCGGGGCCGTCACGTGCGTCGGCGTGCTGAACGTGCCAACGCGGATGAGCTTCATCCCACCGACGACCTGGCGCGAGCCGGCCGGCGCCGCGCCCGCGACCGCGGCGATCAGGATCGCGAGCGGGATCGTCAGGCGGCGCATCGGCGAACCGTACGGCAGTCGTCAGGAATCGAGAAGCGCCGTCGGGGGAGCGGACCTAGCATGGCCCCCATGGCTGAGACGAAGCCCGCGAAGGGCAAGCAGAAGGCGTCCGAGACGTTCACCGCCGAGGAGAAGGAGGCGATGCGGGAGGCCGCCAAGGAGCGGCGGAAGGGCGGCCGCGGCAAGACGGGTGAGGCGGACCTCCTCGAGAAGATCGCGGAGATGCCCGACGGCGAGCGCGCGATGGCCGAGCGGCTCCACGCGCTGATCACGGAGAACGCGCCCGACCTCGCCCCGAAGACCTGGTACGGGATGCCCGCGTACGCGAAGGACGGCGACGTCGTCGTCTTCTTCCAGAGCGCGGCGAAGTTCAAGTCGCGCTACGCGACGCTCGGCTTCAGCGACAAGGCGAACCTCGACAAGGGCGCCATGTGGCCGTCGTCATACGCGCTGAAGGAGCTGACCAAGACCGCCGAGAAGGAGATCGCCGCGCTGGTGAAGCGCGCGGTGGCATGATGCGCGCATGAGCCGCCACGACGTCGCGGTGCTGGGCGCCGGGCTGGCGGGCCTGTCCGCGGCGCGCGATCTCGCGGCCGCGGGCGCCGATGTCGTCGTCCTCGAGGCGCGCCACCGCGCCGGCGGGCGGGTGGAGCAGACCGAGCTCGCCGACGGCCGGCTGGTCCAGCTGGGCGGCGAGGTCGTCGGCCC
>JBEVIG010000042.1:0-17101 GCA_040510855.1 Solirubrobacteraceae bacterium | reverse complement strand
GGGGGTGGTGGCGGGTTCTCGGTTTTGCTGGCCCCCCTTCCGCCGGGGGTGGGCGGCGCGGGCCGGGGCGGCGGCGCGCGGGGTGGCGGCGACCCGCCCCTCGGCCGCGCGCCGGTCGGCGGCGGCCCGCCGGTGGGTCTCGCGCCGGTCGGCGGCGGCGCGCCGGCGGTCCTCCCGGTCCGCCGCGCGGCGCGCCGCCTCCCGGCGCGCCTCGTCCCGCGCCCGTTGCCTCGCGGCCGCGCGCCCGCGGGCACGCCGCGCGGCGACGTAGAGGGCGCGCGCGGCGGCGAGCGCCTTCGCGCGGGAGCGGACGGTGCGGGTGCGCGGCTGCGTCCCGGGCGCGGCGACCACGAGCCAGCGGCGGCCGACCGGTCCGCACACCGTCGCCTCCCCGAGCCAGCGGCAGACGCCGTCGGCGGCCGGCGCCACGTCGCCGCAGCGGTCGGCGTGCGGGTCGCGGAAGGCGGGCAGGCAGGCCGTCTGCTCGCGCCAGCGCGCGTGGTAGGCGTCGAACGCCGCGGCGAGGCGTCGCGCCGACGGCGCCGGGTCCGGGCCGGCCACCGCGTCGGCGACCTGCCCGCGCAGCGCGACGATCCCGCGAGCGGGCGCGAGCCCCTGCCGGGCGGCCTCGCCCTCCAGCCAGCGGCGCTCGATCGCGCGGTCCGGCGCGGACGCGAGCGCTCCCGCCGGGATCGGCGCGCCGGCGACGACGACGGGCCCGTCGTCGCCAGGGGCCACCGAGCCACCGGCCCGCACCGCGGTCCAGCCGGCCGCGACGGCCACCGCCAGGAGCACGACGAGGAGGAGCGAGCGTCCCTGCACCTCCTCATGCATCGGCGCGCGCGCCGATCTCTCCGTGGGGCCGGGACCCGAATCACGACGCCGTCACACCCGTCGGCCAGGGCCGCGACGGCGGCTCGGCGGGCGATCTGGTGATTCGCTGATAGCGTCACCCGAGTGACGGAGACGGCCTCGGACCCTCCGGCGGCCCCGGACTACATCGCCCACTCGCGGCTGCTGGGCGCGGCCTACGAGGTGGCGTCGGACGTCCACGCAGGGCCGCTCGGGTCCGGCCGCGTCTCGCTGCGGCACCCCGTCGCGGTGGCCACGCTGCTGCACGACGAGGGGTACCCGGAGCACGTCGTCGCCGCCGCCCTCCTGCACGACGTGGTGGAGGACGGCGGCCTCGCCCCGCAGGCGATGGAGCAGCGCTTCGGGCCGCAGGTCGCGGGGCTGGTCGCGCGGCTCACGGAGGACGAGTCGATCGCGTCCTACCCCCGCCGCAAGGCCGCGCTGCGGTCGCAGGCGGTCGGCGACGGGCCCGAGGCGGCGGCGATCTTCGCGGCCGACAAGCTCGCGAGCGCGCGCTCGGCGCTGCGCCGCGAGGGCGCGCCGTCGGCCCGCAAGCTCGAGCACTACGAGCGCAGCCTGTGGCTGCTGAAGGCGCGGTACCCCGAGCTGCCGTTCCTCGCCGAGCTCGAGGCCGACCTCACGCGGCTGCGGGCGCGGCCGCAGGCTCGATCCGGTGGCGGCGCACCAGCAGCAGCACGATCAGCACGACCTGCAGCAGGATGACCAGCACGCTCCCGGCGTAGCCCTCCGGGTCCGGCCCGAGCTGCGGGGAGAGCAGGCTGAAGTCCCACAGCCCGTGCACGAGCATCGGCAGCAGGAGCACCCCGCTCACGCGCAGCATCAGGTAGTCGACGGCCAGCAGCGCGGCCACGATCATCGACACGGGGAGGAACCACACCCAGCGCTGGACCGGCTTGTCGGAGCGGACGATCGCCGGCCACCAGCCGAGCCAGCTCGCGACGCCTGCTGCGTAGAGCAGGGAGGCGGCGACCGGGATGAGCCCGCCGCGCACCACGGACTCCGCGGTGGGGTACGGGTCGTCGCCCGTGTCGATCCCGATCAGCAGGCCGAGGCCCTGGATGATCGCCAGGTAGACGACGATGACGAGCGCCCAGCCGGGCAGGCTGAGGCTCCGCCCCGCCGCTGCGTCGACGTCCATCCGGGGCAGTATGCGCGATCGCCTGGCGGAGCCGAGGCACCCTGAGTCAGGGGTGCGACGCCGAACCAGGGGTGCGACGCCGAACCAGGGGTGCGGATCGGGGACGTTGCCCGATGTCACGAACGGGGTGCGAGCGGAGACTGGATCCCATGAACACCACCGAGCTCCACACCCAGCTGCTGGCGCTCCGCGCCGAGCGCGCCGCCGCCGCCCTCGAAGGTCTCGACAGCCACCCGGCCTACCTCGACGACCTCGCCCGCGAGACCGAGGCCACGCGCCGCGCCTTCGTCGGCGCCGCCGTCACCGAGATCGCCTCCTTCCGGGCCTCGCTGGGCGCGCCGCTGCTCGGCTGAGCCACCCTGGCCGCGGGCCGTCCGCGCGGGTTATGCTCGCCGGACGCGTCATGGTTGCCCCACCGGCCGAGGAGCTCGTCGGGCGTACCGCTGAGCTTGCGGCCGTCGACGAGGCGCTGGCCGCGCTGGAGCGGGGGCGAGCGCTCGCCCTCGCCGTGATCGGCGAGCCGGGCATCGGCAAGACCAGCCTGCTCGCCGCGCTGGACGCGCGCGCGGAGGAACGCGGGCTCCTGGTGCTGTCCGGGAGCGCCTCCGAGCTCGAGAGCGACCTGCCGTTCGCCGTCTTCGCCGACGCGCTCGACGACTACGTGCAGGCGCTCGAGCCGCGTCGGCTCGAGCAGCTCCCCCCGGACGTCCGCGCCGAGCTGGGGCAGGTGCTGCCGTCGCTCGCCGGCGGCCCCGCGTCCGCCGGGCCGCAGGACCACCGCTTCCGCACGCATCGCGCCGTGCGGCGCCTGCTCGAGGTGCTCGCCGAGCCCAAGCCGCTCGTGCTCGTGCTCGACGACCTGCACTGGGCCGACAGCGGCTCGATCGAGCTGCTCGGCGCGGTGCTGCGGCGCCCGCCGGCCGCGCCGGTGCTGATCGCGGTCGCCGCGCGGCCGCGGCAGGCGTCGCCGCGGCTCTGGTCCGCGCTGGAGCGCGCGGGCGGCGCGGGCATCCTCACGCGCATCGAGCCGGGGACGCTGAGCGCCGGCGACGCGCGCCTGATGCTCGCGGGCGACCTCCACACCGCGGCGGCGGACGCCGTCTACGCCGCCGCCGGCGGCAACCCCTTCTACCTGCGCCAGCTCGCGCGCACCGGCGGCGCGCTCACGGCCGACGGCGCCGAGCCCGCGGCGCTCGGCGAGGCGGCCGTGCCGCGCAGCGTCGTCGCCGCGCTCACCGGCGAGCTCGCCGGGCTCGACGGCGACGTGCGCCGCGTGCTCGAGGGCGCGGCGGTGGCGGGCGATCCGTTCGAGCCCGAGCTCGCCGCGCGCGCCGCCGGCGCGGACGTGGCCGCCGCCACCGATGCGCTCGACGCGCTGCTCGAACGCGACCTCGTGCGGCACACCGACGTCCCGCGCCGCTTCCGCTTCCGCCACCCGCTGGTGCGCCGCGCGGTGTACGACGCCGCGCCGGGCGGCTGGCGGCTGCTCGCCCACGAGCGCTGCGCCGCCGCGCTCGCCGAGCGCGGGGCGCCCGCCCAGGCGCGCGCGCACCACGTCGAGCACGCGGCGCGCCACGGCGACGCGGAGGCGATCGCGGTGCTGCGCGAGGCCGCCGACGCCATCGCGCAGCGCACACCGGCGGGCGCCGCCGGCTGGTACGGCGCGGCGCTGCGGCTCCTGCCCGCCGCCGCGCCCGCGGCGGAGCGGGTCGGGCTCCGCGCGGCGAGGGCGTCCGCGCTCGCCTCCGCCGGGGAGTTCGAGGCCGCGCACGCGGAGCTCGAGGAGGCGATCGCCGACGGCCCGCCGGCCGGCGCCCTCCGCACGCAGCTGATCGCGGGCTGCGCGTCCGTCGACCAGCTGCTGAGCCGTCACGAGGTCGCGCGGCGGCGGCTCGAGGACGCGCTCGCGGAGCTGCCCGACGCGGACTCGGCGCAGGGCGTCGCGCTGATCGTCGCGCTCGCCAACAACCGCGCCTACCTCCAGGACTACGCGGGGGCGCGCGCGTGGGCGGCGCGCGCGCACGAGTACGCGCAGCGGCTCGGCGAGCCCGGTCCGCTGGCGGAGGCCGCCGCGACGCTCGGGCTGACGTCGGCGTTCGTCGACGACGTCGAGGCCGCGCGCCGCCATCACGCCGAGGCCTGCGAGCTCGTCGACGGCCTTCCCGACGAGGTGCTCGCCCCGCATCTCACGGCGCTCGTGAACCTGTTCAGCTCGGAGCTGTACCTCGATCGCTACGCCGCGGGCGCCGCGCACGCGACGCGCTGCGTCAAGATCGCGCTCGCCACCTCGCAGCGCTCGCTGTACCCCTCGCTGCTGCCCATGCTCGGCACGCTGCTGCTGCTCAGCGGCCGGATGGAGGAGGCCGCGGAGCAGGAGGACGGCGCGATCGAGGCCGCGCGCCTCGCCGGCCACGAGCAGGCGTTGGCCTGGGCGCTCTTCCATCGCGCCTTCGCCGCCCTGCGCGCCGGCGATCTCGACCTCGCGTTCGAGGCCGGGACGGAGGCGGTGGCCCTCACCCGCGAGGGCGACGAGAGCGTGGTCGGGTCCTTCTGCCGCACCGTGCTCGCGATGGCGATCACCGAGCGCGGCGATCCGCAGGACGGCGCCGCGCTCCTCCTGGCCGGCGGCGGGGGCGCGCTGATGCCGCGGATCCCCGGCGCCTGGCGCGCGTACTACCTCGACTGCCTCGCGGAGGCGCTGCTCGGCGCGGGCCGCCGCGAGGAGGCGGCGGCCGCCGCGGCCGAGGCGGGCCGCCTCGCCGGCGCGACCGGGCTGGGGCTCGCGACCTTCGCGGCCCGCCGGGCCGCGGCGCGGGTGGCGCTGGCGGACGATCCGCGCGCCGCCGCCGCGGCGGCGGGCGAGGCGGTCGCCACCGCCGAGTCGGTCGGGGCGCCCATCGAGGCGGGGCTCTGCCGGGTGCTCGAGGGCACGGCGCTGGCCGCCGCGGGGGAGCGCGACGCGGCGATCGCGGTGCTCGAGCAGGCCGCGCGGGAGCTCGACGCGCTCGGCGCCCTGCGCGCCCGCGACGCGGCCGAGCGCGAGCTGCGCCGGCTGGGCCGGCGCGACCTGCACCGCCGCACGCGCGCCGGCCGCGCGGACGGCACCGGCCTGGAGACGCTGACGGAGCGCGAGCTCCAGATCGCGCGGCTGATCGTCGACCGCAAGACGAACCCGCAGATCGCGGCGGAGCTGTTCCTGAGCACGAAGACGATCGAGACGCACATCCGGCACGTGTTCCAGAAGCTCGGCGTCTCCTCGCGGGTCGAGGTCGCACGCGCGGTCGAGCGCGCCGACCGCGCGGGCTGATCCGCCGGCCACTGAGGGGGATCAGGGTCCAGAACCGGGGTGGCGGCCCGATGTGGCGACGCCGGTTCTGGCGCACGCTTGGGCCATGCCGGTCTTCCTCATCCACCATCGCCACGACCCGCACGAGTGCGGCGCGGCCTTCGCGGCCTTCAAGGGCCACGAGAGCCCGCTGCGCCGCCGCGAGGCGCTGGCGACGTGCCGCTTCGGCGGTCACGACATCTGGTGGCTGGTCGAGGCGGCCGGCGCGCCTGAGGCGCTCGCGCAGCTCCCGTTCTTCGTGGCGCGGCGCGCGACCGTGACCCGCGTGGGCGCGGTCGAGATCCCCTGACCCCACCGCTGGAGGCACACCATGTCGAGCCCGTCCCATGCCCATCGCCGTCCGCCGGCGGCGGCGATCCTCCTGGTGCCGCTGATCGCGGCGCTGATCCTCACGCTGTTCGCGTGGCCGAGCGCGCGGCTGGAGCCGCGCGACCTGCCGGTCGCGGTGGCGGGCACAGGCCCGCAGGCCGACGCGATGGCCGCGCAGCTCGAGTCCCAGGGGGGCTCCTTCGACGTGCGGCGCGAGCCCGACGAGGCCGCCGCCCGCGCGGCGATCGAGGACCGCGAGGTCTACGGCGCGTTCGTGGCGGGCGCGTCCGGCGCGAAGGTGCTGACCTCGTCGGCCGCCAGCCAGATGACCTCGCAGATGCTCACGCACGCCGCCGCCGAGCAGGAGGCGACCGTCGAGGACGTCGTCCCCGCCTCCCCGCACGCCGCGGCGCTCGGCTCGTCCGTGCTCCCGCTCGTGATCGCCGGGATCCTCACCGGCCTCGCCGCCTCCATGCTCGCCACCGGCGCCGCCGGCCGCGCCGGGCTCGTCGTCACCGGCGCGGTGCTGGTCGGCCTGACGGCGACCGGGATCATCCAGAGCTGGCTCGGCGTCGTCGAGGGCGACTGGTGGGCGAACGCCGGCGTGCTCAGCCTCACCGTGGCCGCCATCGCGGCCGCCGTGGCCGGCGCCAAGGCCATGTTCGGGCCCGTCGCCGCCGCCCTGACCGGGATGACGATGGTCTTCCTCGGCAACCCGTTCTCGGGAGTCGCCTCGGCGCCCGAGCTGCTCCCGGAGCCGGCCGGGGGCCTCGGCCAGCTCCTGCCGCCCGGCGCGGGCGGGAACCTGCTGCGCAGCACCGGGTTCTTCGACGGCGCCGCGGCCGGTGCGCCGCTTGCCGTGCTGGCCGCCTGGGCGACCGCGGGCTTCGCCCTGCTCGCCCTGGCCGGCCTGCACCGCCGCGAGGGCGCCCCCCGCTCAGAGGCGGTCGCCGTCGCGGGGTAGGTCCTTCGCCCGCAGCCACGGCGGCGCGGTGATGCCGAGGCGCGTGACCAGGTACAGGTGCGCGCCGATCAGCGCCGCGATGCCGCCGGGCAGCAGCAGCATGTGGATCGCGTAGAACCGTGAGAGCGTGGTGGCTCCGAACTCGGAGCCACCACGCAGGAAGTCACCGAGGTACGGGCCCAGGAACGGGCCCGAGGCGTTGATGTTCACGGCCACCACCGTGGCCCAGTAGGAGCGCTGGTCGAAGGGGAGCAGGTAGCCCGTGAGCGCCATCTGCGACACGAGCAGCAGCAGGACGACCCCGATCAGCCAGTTCAACTCGCGCGGGTACTTGTAGGCGCCGAAGAAGAAGACCCGCCCCATGTGGAGGAAGACGAGCACGATCATCCCGCTCGAGCCCCAGCGGTGCATGCCGCGGACGAACTCGCCGAGGAAGACCTCGTTGGTGAGGTGGCGGGTCGACTCGTACGCGTTGGTGATCGACGGGTCGTAGTACATCGCGAGGAACACGCCCGTGACGGCCTGCGAGAGGAAGGCGAACAGCGCGGCCGACCCGAGCGTGTAGAACCAGTTCACGCCCTTCGGGACCTTGCGGAACATCGCCCAGCGCATCGCGCCGGAGAGCGAGGTGCGCTCGTCGACCCAGTCGGCCGCGGAGATGCCGGCCTCCTTGACCTGGTCGAGCGGCTTCACCCGCTCGCCGTGCTCGCCCGGCTTCTTCGGCGCGGGACGCAGCGCACGGGGGAGGGGCGGGGCGGGAAGGCGCATCCGCGCCCACCCTAAGGCCGCCCCATTACGTGGTTTGCCGAGTCTGCGGCTTGCCCGTTCGGGCAGATCTGCGCCGTCGTTAGCGAAGCCTGAGAGAGCGCGACATGGGGGGTTTATCGATCTGCGTACAACCGGGGTAGGCGCCGGCCTCGCGCGGCGCACACCGAACGTGGGGAGGCCATTGATGGCTGACCGCCGTAGCCGACCGCGGCATCGTCCGCGGGCGATCCTCTACACCCTGACCGCGGCGATGATCGTCGCGACCGCGCTGCCCGGATGCGGCGACGACTCGCCGGATCGCGGCGGTCCCGCGGCCCCCGACGACGATCCTGGCGTGCAGATCCCGCCCGACGTCGACCTGGGGAACGACGAGCGCCCGCGCGAGAGCGACGCCTGGGACAACGTCGTCGCGTACGCGCTGGCGGCACAGACGCTGACCTCGTTCGCGCTGCACAGCGACGAGGCGGACGCCTACGTCACGCTCGAGCGGTGCGCTCCTTCGAGCCGGAACCCGGGCGCGATCGTGTGCAACGCGACGGTGCCGTTCGGGGACGGCTTCGACACGCGCGCGATCTGCCGGGTCGGCATCAGCGTCTGGCGCGAGACGGAGACCCACGCCGGCGCGGTCATGGGCGGCGTCAGCCGCTGCCGGCCGCAGGTCGAAGCGGTCGGCGGGTCGGTGGACGCCGCGTACTGGGAGCTGCCGCATCTCCTTCCGCTGCCGCGCGGCGACGTCACCCGCAGGGAGGCCGAGGCGTGGTGGCACCGGCAGGTCCAGGGGCCGGTCGGATGACCGGCCCCGTGCGGCCCGTCAGGCCGCGTCGGCGAGCTCGTCGGTGCGCGTGACCGGCGTCCCCGGCAGGAGCCGGAGCTCGGCTCCGTCGTGCTCGAGCAGGAGCCCGCCGCCCTCGAGCAGGGTGTACGTGGTCGCGCCCGGCGTCATGTCGACCTCCACGCGCTGGCCGCGCACCGCGATCCGGAAGCGCAGGCGGTCCCAGTCCCCGGGGAGCCGCGGGGAGAGGCGGAGCAGGCCGTCCGTGTCGCGCAGCCCGCCGAAGCCGGCCACGAGCGCGAGCCAGGTGCCGCCGCAGGACGCGATGTGGATCCCGTCGGCGGTGTTGCCGTGCGTGTCGAGCAGGTCGACGGTCAGCGCGCCGAGGAAGTAGTCCAGCGCCTTGTCGTCGTAGCCGACCGCGGACGCGACGACGCTCTGCACACAGGCGGAGAGCGTCGAGTCGCCCGTCGTGAGCGGGTCGTAGTAGTCGAACGTGCGCCGCATCTCCTCGGTGCTCATCGACTCCCCGACGAGGTACGCGGCGAGCACGACGTCGGTCTGCTTGATCACCTGGTGGCGGTAGATCTCGAGCGGGTGGTAGTGGAGGAGCAGCGGGTAGCGGTCGGCCGGCGTGTTCTCGAAGTCCCAGCGCTTGCGCTCGAGGAAGCGCTCGTCCTGGAGCACGATCCCCAGCTCCTCGTGGCGCGGCACGTACATCATCTCCGCCGCGCAGCGCCAACCCTCGACCTCCTCCGCGCGCAGGCCGGTGGCGGCGACGAGCGCCGCGTAGGCCGGCGCGTCGGCGGCGAGCCACTCGACCACGCGCACGGCGATCTCGAGGTTCTCCTTCGCCATGAGGTTCGTGTAGGCGTTGTCGTCGACGACCGCCGTGTACTCGTCGGGCCCCGTCACGCCGTGGATGCAGAACTGCCCGCCGCGGCGCTCGGAGAAGAAGCCGAGCTCCATCCAGAACCGGGCGGTCTCGACGACCACCTCGGCGCCCTGGTCGAGCATGAACGCGAGGTCGCCGCTGACCCGGTTGTACTGGTGCATCGCGTAGGCGATGTCGGCGTTGATGTGGTACTGCGCGGTGCCCGCCGCGTACCACGCCGAGGCCTCCTCGCCGGTGATGGTGCGCCACGGGTAGAGCGCGCCGCCGTGGCCGACCTCGGCCGCCCGGCGCCGCGCCGCCGCGAGCATCCCGCAGCGGAAGGCGAGCACCTGGCGCGCCCAGTCCGGGCTCGTGTGCGCGAGGAACGGGACGACGTAGATCTCCGTGTCCCAGAAGTAGTGGCCCTCGTAGCCGCGGCCGGTCACGCCCTTCGCGGCGACGCCGTGGCCCTCGCCGCGCGCGGCGGCCTGCATGAGCTGGAAGAGCGTGAAGCGCACCGCCTCCTGCAGGCCCGCGGGGCCCTCGACGGCGACGTCGCTCCGCTCCCAGAACGCGGCGACGTGCGCCCGGTGCTCGGCCTCCAGCGCCTCGTAGCCGTCGGCGACGGCGCGGTCGAGCGCGCGGCCGGCACGCGCGACATGGTCGCCCGGCTCGCCCCAGTGGTAGGCGAGCAGCTTGTCGACGCGCAGCGGCGCGCCCGGCGCCACCTCGGCGTGGACGACGAACGCCGCGGCGTCGCCGTCCGCCGCGGTCTCGGTGTCGCCGCCGCCCTCCACGACGTGGTCCATCCCGCAGGCGAGCTCGAGCCCGCTGTCGCGGGTCGCGAGCTGGAGCACGGCGCGGGTGCCGCGCGCATGCGCGGCGACCGGCACGACGGGCTTCTCGGCGAAGCCGCGGGCGCGCCGCGGGTCGTCGGCGCCGCCCCGCGGCGCGCGGCTCACGAGCTCGGAGGAGACGGTCACGCGGACCGGCCCGTCGAGCGCCTCGACCTCGTAGCGGATCGCCGCGACGTGGCGGCGCTCGAAGGAGGCGAGCCGCCGCGAGCGCACGAGCAGCCGCCTTCCGCGCGGGGTCTCGAGCGCCGTCTCGCGGGCGAGCACGCCCGTGCGCAGGTCGAGCACGCGCTCGTGGCGGAGCACGCGGGCCGAGGCGAGGTCGACCGGCTCGTCGTCGGCGAACAGCCGCAGCACCGTGCCGTCGGGCACGTCGACGAGCGTCTGGCCCGTGCGGGCGAGCCCGAAGGCGTCCTCGGGGTAGACGACCGGCCAGGTCTCGTGGAAGCCGTTGAGCACGACGCCCGGGTCGTGCCCCGGCGTGCCCTCGTCGGGGGCGCCGCGCAGCCCGAGGTAGCCGTTGCCGACGGCGAACACGGACTCGCGGGCCGCCGCCCGGGCGGGCTCGAAGCGGTCCTCGGCGATCGTCCAGCCGTCCGTCGCGAGCTCGGCGAGCTCCGCGCGCAGGTCGCGCCCGGCCTTCATCGGACCAGCTCCCCGAGGTCGCCGACGACGACGTCGGCGCCTGCCGCCCGCAGGTCGGCGGCGCTCGCGCCGCGCGCGACGCCGACGACGAGCCCGAACCCGCCGCGGCGCCCGGCGGCCACGCCGGCCAAGGCGTCCTCGACGACGATCGCCCGGCCCGGGCGAACCCCCAGCCGGCCCGCCGCCTCGAGGAAGCCGTCAGGAGCCGGCTTGCCGCGGAGCCCGAGCTCGCGGATGTCGGCGCCGGTGACGGTGAGCTCGAACAGGCCGTCGATCCCGGCGGAGCGCAGGACCGCGTCGGCGTTCGCGCTCGAGGAGACCACCGCGGTGCGCAGGCCGGCGCGATGCAGCTGCTCGACCCAGCGGACCGAGCCCTCGAACGCCTCGGCGCCGCCCTCCGCGAGGGCCCGCTCGACCAGCGCCTGCTTGTGCTCGGAGACGTCGCGGATCAGCGCCTCGGTGGCGTCGATGCCGCGGGAGCGCATGAAGGCGCGCGCCCCGTCCTCGCGGGGCCTGCCGTCGACATGGGCGAGGTAGTCGCGCTCGGCGTCGAACGGCTCGCCGAGGAGCGTCTCGAAGGTCTGCTTCCAGCACGCGCTGTGGAGCGTGCTCGTGGATGTGAGGACGCCGTCCAGGTCGAAGAGGGCGGCGGCGAAGGGGAGCGAGGTCATGCTCGCAGCGTGCGCGAGAACGCGCGCGCGGACATCGGGCGCGACCCCCCAACCCGCACCCTGAACCAGGGCGAAGGGCCCGCCGGAGCGGGCCCTTCTGGTACGGCACTGAGGTGGTGTCGGGGTGGGATCTAGCTCGTCGCGGGCGCCTCCTTCAGCCTGTGGGCGAGGGTCTCGCCCTCGATGTCCAGGTCGGGGAGCAGCCGGCCGATGCCGCGCGGCAGGCCCCAGGCGCGGCGGCCCAGGAGCGCGAGCACGGCGGGCACGATCGTCATCCGCACGATGAACGCGTCGACGAGCACGCCGAAGGCCAGGGAGAGGCCGATCGACTTGATCACGGGGTCCGGGTCGAGGATGAACGCCCCGAACACCGCGATCATGATGATCGCCGCCGCCGTCACGACCCGGCCGCTGTGGCCGAAGCCGGCGACGATCGAGCCGCGCGCGTCGCCGGTCTTGACGTACTGCTCGCGGATCCGCGACACGAGGAAGACCTCGTAGTCCATCGCCAGGCCGAACAGGATCCCGATCAGCAGCACGGGGAGGAAGCTGACGACCGGGCCGGTGTTGGCCACGCCGAACAGGTCCGCCATGTTGCCGTCCTGGAAGATCCAGACCGTGAGGCCCATCGAGGCGCCGATGCTCAGCAGGAAGCCGAGCGCGGCCTTGATCGGGACCAGGATCGAGCGGAACACCACGGTGAGGAGCAGCAGCGCCAGGCCGACCACGACCGCGATGTAACGCGGCAGGGCGGAGGAGAGCTGGTCCGCGGTGTCGATGTTGAGCGCCGTCGTGCCCGTGACGTAGGCGTGGATGCCGGTCTTCGCCTGCACCTCGTCGGCCTTGTCGCGGATCGCGGCGACGAGGTCCTCGGTCTCCTCCGACGCGGGCCCGGTGGTGGGCGTGACGGAGGCGATCGTGAGGTCGCCCGCCTGGTTCTGCACGGCCGGCGCCACGGCGGCGACGCCCGGCATGCCGGCGAGGCCCTCGGTGACGGCGTCGGCGACCTGCTTCTGCTCGGACTCGCTCAGGCCGGGGGCGTCGACGACGACGGTGAGCGGGCCGTTGAAGCCGGCGCCGAAGCCCTCGGTGAGGGTGTCGTACGCCTTGCGCTCGGTCGACGTCTCCGGCTTGGAGCCGCTGTCCGGCAGGCCCAGCTGCATGTGCAGGGCCGGGAGGGCGATCACGCCCAGCGTCGCGACGCCGAGCGTCGCGGCGAGGAGCGGGCGGCGGAGCACGAGGCGCGCCCAGCGGACGGCCATCGAGCCCTTCTCCGCGTTCACGCGGCGGGTGCGCGCCGGGCGCTTGACGAGCCAGCGGTTGACCCGGCCGCCGCGGTCGCCCATGAAGCCGAGGATCGCGGGCAGCAGCGAGATCGCGATCAGCACGGCGATCGCCACGGTGCCGGCGGCCGCGAGGCCCATCACGGAGAGGAACGGGATGTTGATGACCAGCAGGCCGACGAGGGCGATGATCACCGTGAGGCCGGCGAAGACCACGGCGCTGCCGGCGGTTGCCGTCGCACGGGCCGTGGCCTCCTTGGTCCCCATGCCCTCACCGAGGTTCTGGCGATACCGCGTGAGGATGAACAGCGCGTAGTCGATGCCGACGGCAAGGCCGAGCATGGTCGCGAGGGTCGGGGCCACGGAGGACACCTCGAACACCTCGGTGAGCGCCGTCAGGCCGGTCACGCCCATGCCGACGCCGATGAGCGCGGTGAGCAGCGGCAGGCCGGCGGCGAGCAGCGAGCCGAGCGTGATCGCGAGGACCACGAACCCGATCATCATGCCCATGCTCTCCGAGCCGGCGTGCGCCTCCTCGGTGACGAGGCCGCCGCCGAACTCGACCTCGAGGCCCTGGTCCAGCGCGGGCGCCGCGGTCGCCTCGAGCTCGTCGCGCGCGGCGTCGTCGATCTCGTGGGCCTGCACGGGGTAGACGACGTCGCCGTAGGCGATGCTGCCGTCCTTCGTGAGCGTCTTGGCCTCGTACGGGTTGCTGACCATCGAGACGTCCTTGGCCTCCGAGGCGCGCAGCATCGTCGCCTCGACCGCGGCCTTGTTCTCCGCGTCGTCCAGGCTCTCGCCCTCAGGAGCGGCGAAGACGATCCGCGCGTAGGTGCCGGAGGCGGCGGGGTAGCGCGCCTCGAGCAGCTCCTGGGCCTCCTGCGACTCCGTGCCCGGGACGCTGAACTTGTCGTTGGTGCTGCCGCCGAACGCCATGGCGGCGGCGATCACGCCGGCGAGGGCGAGGGCCCACAGGCCGGCCACCACACGCCGCCGCTCGAACGCCCATGCGCCGAGCCGGTAGAGGTACGTCGCCATCGGAATTGCCACTCCTCAGAGTCGGGGATGCGATGGCGCCAGCTTCCCGGCGCGCCCCCGCGCCCACATCGGGCCGCGACCCTGATTCGCCACCCGGACCCTGACTCAGGGTCCCTCAGGCTTGCGCGTCGCGGTCGGCGCGCTCCACCGCGCGCGCGACGTCGACCCGCGACGAGACCCCCAGCTTGTGGAAGAGGTTGCGCACGTGGGTCTCGATCGTCTTCGGGCTGAGGAAGAGCTCGGCGGCGATCTGCGGGTTGGTCCGGCGGTCGACGATCAGTCGCGCGATCTGCAGCTCGCGCTCCGTCAGGGAGTCCAGCGGCGAGCCGTCGCCGCTGCCGCGGCGCGTACGGCGGTGCCGGCGGCGGCCGAGGCGGCCGAGCTCGCGCTCCGCCGCGTCGCGCAGCCGCACCGCGCCGCACGCGTCGAGCTCGTCCGCGGCGCGCTCCAGCAGCGCGATCGCGCCGGGGGCGTCCCCGGCGGCGGCGAGCGCCTGTCCGGCGACCGCGCGGGAGATGGCGGCCTCGGCGATCGCGCCGATCGCCTCGGCGGCGGCGATCGAGGCGAGCGCGCGGGCGTGCGCCTCCTCGGCGTCGCCGCGGGCGAGCGCGACCCGCGCCACGGCGCGCTCGGCCGCGGCCTCCGAGAAGCGCAGGCCGGTCCGCGTGGCGAACGCCACGGCATCCGCCGCGGCACGTTCCGCGTCGTCGGTCCGGCCGAGCGCCAGATAGCCCTGCGTGAGCCGCTCGAGGTCCCAGCCGCGCCACGCGCCGGGCGAGGCCGGCAGCGCGGCGCCGCCGCCGATCCCGGTGAGCAGCTCGATGCCGGAGGCCGGGTCGTCGCGCTCGATCAGCACGAGGCCGAGGATCATCTCGGCGTAGGAGGAGACGAGCGTGACGTGCAGCTCGCGGCTGATCGCGACGGCCTCCTCGGCGTCCTCCAGCGCGGCGTCGAGCTCCCCGCACATCATCCGCGCGGCCGCCGCCGAGAGCAGGTTCCACGCGAGCGGCTGCGCGGTGCCCATCAGCCGCGCGCCCTCGATCGCGCCGTCGAGCGACTCGACCGACTCGCGCAGCCGGCCGAGGCCGAAGAGCGCGGCGTTCACCGCGGGGATCAGGACCGGGAACAGCTGCCCGCGTCCGCTCGTGCGGGCGATCGCGATCCCGCGCTCGGCGTGGGCGAGCGAATCCGCGAAGCGGTCGATGTACCCCTCCGCGGCGGCCAGGTGCGCGATGACGTCCAGGCGGACCGCGAGCTGCTCGTCGTCCATCGCGTCGGCGAGTGCGGCGGCGCGGGCCCGGTAGTGGTCGGCCGCCTCCCGCTCGCCGTCGATGGCCAGCGCCATCGCGGCGAGCGCTGCGGCCGCGGCCTCGAGCGCCGCGTCGCCGAGCGGCCCCGCGACCGCGAGCGCCCGGTCGGCCCAGTCGCGCGCCTCGCCCGCCTCCATCCGGTAGAAGGCCGTGCTGCCCAGGTCGATCATCAGCTCGGCGGCGGCGGACGAGTCCGGCTCGGGCAGCGCCTCGAGCGCCGCGAGCAGCCGCGCCCGCGCGGCGTCGTGCCGGCCCAGCACCTGCTCGACGGCGGCGCACGCGCCCACGAGCTCGACGTGCTCGGCGGACGCGTCTCCGGGCACGAGGCGCAGGGCCTCGGCCAGCGCGGCGTGGGCGGCCTCGAGCTCGCCCGTGGCCTCGAGCGCGGTGGCGTGCGCCTGCAGCAGCGCCGGCCGCTGGGGGTCGTCCGCGGGGAGCAGCCGGAGCGCGGCCGCGAACCAGCGCGCGGCGCCCGCGGGCGTCCGTCGCGCGGTCGCCTCGCCGGCCTCCCGCAGCACCGCCACCGCGTCCGCGTCGCCGTGGCGCGCGGCCTGCTCGACGTGGTGGGCGCGCGTCGTGGCCGGGGCGCCGCGGGCGGCCAGCGCGGTGGCGGAGCGCTCGTGGGCGCCGAGCCGCCAGCCGCCAGGGGCGTTCTCGTAGACGGCCTGGCGGACGAGCGGGTGGCGGAAGCGGAAGCGGCGCGGGACGTCGGTCGGGCGGACGAGGTCGAGCGCGAGCAGCTCGTCGAGGCCGTCGACGGCGTCGTGTTCGGGGATCGCCGCGGCGGCGGCCGCGAGCTCCGGCTCGAACGGGTCGCCCGCCACCGCCGCGCCCTGGAGCACGACGCGCGCCGGGTCGGAGAGCAGCGCGAGCTCGTCGGCGAGTGCCGCGGCCACCGCGCGCGGGACGGCCACGCCGGCGAGCGAGACCTCCTGCGCCGCGGGCAGCTGGTCGAGCCGGCTCGCGAGCGCGCGGGCGAGCTGCTGGAGATAGAACGGGTTGCCGCCGCTCTCGTCGTAGAGCGCGGCCGCGACGCCCGCGCTCACGTGCTCGCCCAGCAGTGCTTTGGCGTCCTCGGCCCCGAGCGCCGGGAGGTCGAGCCGCACCAGCGTCCCGGCCGCCGTCGCGCGGTCGATCGGGCCGGAGAGGCGCTCGGGGAGCTGGCGCGGGCGGACCGCGAAGACGATCAGGACCTGTGCCGCGGGCGGCCGCCGCAGCAGGGCGCCGAGCAGCTCGACGGAGCCCGAGTCCGCCCAGTGCAGGTCGTCGAGCGCGAGCACCACGGGCTGGTCGCGGGCGAGCGCCTCCAGCAGCCGGCGGACGGCGCGGTGCGCGCGATAGCGCTCGTGCTCCAGTCCGCCGCCCCCGTCGCCGGCGCCCTTGAGCGAGGGCAGCAGATTGGCCAGCTCGGCCTCCGTCTGCTCGTCGAGCTCCGCGAGCGCGTCGGGGCCGAGCCGGTCGACGTGCTCGTCGAGCGCGTCGACGAAGACCCAGAAGGGCAGCTCGCGCTCCAGCTCGGAGGCGCTCCCGGTGAGCACGACGTGGCCGAGCGCCTCCGCGCGCTCCGCGAGCTCGTCCAGCAGGCGCGACTTGCCGATCCCCGGCTCCCCGACGAGCGCGAGCGCGCCGGACCGTCCGCGCGAGAGGTCGTCGAGCACGTCGGCCACGACCTCGAGCTCCGCGGATCGCCCGACGAGCTGCTCGACGGTCTCCGCCATCCCGGGGTGCCTCATCGCGAGCATAACCGGGTCCGGGAAGTTCAGGGTGCCGGATCGGGGGGCGTGACCGATGTGCCTCAGGGGCCTTCGGAGGACCGTGATGGCCATGGTCCTCACCTCCTCCGATCACCCCGCCACCCCACTGCGCGCCGTGACCGACGGCGCCCGCGACGCGCGGGGCGGGACGCTCGTGCTCGGCGGCGGCTTCGCCGGCAGCTACGTCGCCCGGCGGCTCGGCCGCCGCGGCGCGACGATCGTCAACCCCGACAACTTCATGCTCTACACGCCGCTGCTCCCCGAGGCGGCGGCCGGCAGCGTCGAGGCGCGGCACGTGACCGTGCCGCTGCGCACGATGTGCCCGGACGCCGACCTGCTGCTCGGCCGGGCGGTCACGCTCGACCACGAGCGCCGCCGGGTGCACGTCGTCTCCGAGGCGGGGCAGTTCGACGTCACCTACACCGACCTCGTCGTCGCGCTCGGCGCCGTCACCCGCATGCCCGCGGTGCGCGGCCTGCGTGAGCACGCGCTCGGGCTCAAG
>JBEVIG010000041.1:0-8467 GCA_040510855.1 Solirubrobacteraceae bacterium | reverse complement strand
GGAGGCCGGGTCGAGCCGGCGGGCGACCACCTCGTCGAGGAGCTCCTGGACCTCGGGGTCCTCGCGCAGCGCGGCCTCGAGCTCGGCGCGCGTCCGCGCCGTCGCGAGCCCGAGCACCTCGTTGAAGAGGTTGCGGCGGCGGCGCTCGGAGAGCAGGCCCTCGGCCTCGACGAAGGCGCGGTGGTCGGCCAGCTTGGCCGCGAGCTCCACGACGCCCACGCCGCGGGTCGCCTCCGTCTTGACGATCGGCACGACCCAGCCCCCCTCGGCGGGCGCGAGCGAGAGCACGCCGCGGATCTCGCGGACCATCGTGTCCGTGAGCGGGTGGTCGGCCTTGTTGACGACGATGACGTCCGGGATCTCCATCACCCCGGCCTTGAGCGCCTGGATCGAGTCGCCCGAGCCCGGGATGAGCACGAGCACGACGGAGTCCGCGTGGTCGATCACGTCGACCTCGGCCTGCCCCACCCCGACGGTCTCGAGCAGCACGTCGTCCTTCCCGGCCGCGTCCATCAGCAGCGCGGTCTGGAGCGCCGCCTCGGCGAGGCCGCCGAGCGCGCCGCGCGTCGCCATCGAGCGGATGAAGACGCCCGGGTCGAGGAAGTGCTCGCTGAGCCGGATGCGGTCGCCCAGCAGCGCGCCGCCGCGGAACGGCGACGACGGGTCGATCGAGAGCACGGCCACGGTCCGGTGCAGCGCCCGCTGGTGCCGCACGAGCGCGCCGATCAGCGTCGACTTCCCGGCGCCGGGCGGGCCGGTGAAGCCGATCACGGTCGCGGAGCCCGTGTGCGGGTAGACCTCGCGCACGAGCGCCCAGCCCTCGGGGTCGTCGTCCTCGACGAGCGAGATCGCCCGCGCGAGCGCGCGCTTGTCGCCCGCCAGGAGCCGCTCCGCCAACGTCCGCTCGTCCGCCATGGGGTCGGCCATGATGCCAGTGCCGGTGGTCGACCGGGCGAACTACGCTGATCTGCGCAGATGGCCACCGTCGCCGAGCCACCCGAGGCCGTCGTCGTCCGCGGCGCGCCGATGCCGCCCCACGGCGGCCCGCTCTCGTTCCTGCGCTTCGCGCGCCGCAACCGGCTGCTGACGCCCGCCTACGCGCGGCTCGCCGTGCGATGGGCGTGGCTCAAGCTCCGCTGGCGCGGACGGCTGCAGACCGACGGCCTCTGCTTCGTGGCGCCGGACGTCACCCTCGAGATCGGCAGGAGCGCGACGGTGAAGCTCGGCCGCTGGTCGTGGATCGGCCACGGCACGAAGATCCGCGCCCACGAGGGGACGGTCGAGATCGGCGCGAAGACGGTGCTCGGCCAGGAGTGCACGATCTCCTCGTTCCAGCGCGTCGCGATCGGCCGCGAGTGCATCGTCGCCGACCGCGTGATGCTCATCGACTTCGACCACGGCGTCGTCGAGGTGGAGCGCCCGATCCGCCTCCAGGGCATCTACAAGCGCGACGTCGAGGTCGGCAACAACTGCTGGATCGGCTACGGCGCGTGCATCCTCCGCGGTGTCACCGTCGGTGACAACTGCATCGTCGGCTCGAACTCCGTCGTGACGAAGGACGTGCCGGACGACACCGTCGTCGCGGGGATGCCGGCGCGGCCGCTGCGGAAGCGGCCGGCGCCGAAGGTCATGCGGTGGCGCTGAGCCACGCGGACATCGAGGCCGCGATCCTCGGCCTCCTCGCCCGGCGCGACCCGGGCAGGACGATCTGCCCGAGCGACGCCGCCCGCGAGCTGGCCGGAAGCGGGGACTTCCGGCCGCTGATGGACCCGGTCCGCGACGTCGCCCGCGAGCTGGTCGCGCGCGGGGAGCTGGAGGTCACGCAACGCGGCGAGGTCGTCGAACTCGCCGCGGCGCGCGGGCCGATCCGGCTGCGACTGCCGCGCTAGGCGCGCGTCAGGCGCAGTTCGGCCAGGGGGACGTGCCCTCCTGCCGGTACAGCTTCGCCGCGAGGCGGTCCTGCACGTACTCCGGCGCCTTGGCCGGGTCGCCCGTGCCGCCCATCGCCTTCCACGTCGCGCGCGAGAACTGGTACTTGCCGCGGTAGGTGCCGTCGGCCGAGACCGCCGTCGGGTCGCCGCCGCTCTCGCAGGCCGCGATCTTCTCGAGCGCCGCGGCGATCCGGCGCGGGATGCGCGAGGCCTCGAGCGCCTTCGTGCTCAGGCCGAGGGCGGCGAGCGTCTGCGGGCCGGCGATACCGTCGACCACGAGGCCGTTGCGGCGCTGGAAGCGCTTCACCGCGCGCCGCGTCTGCGGGCCGTAGATGCCGTCGGCAGTGATGCCGAGCGCACGCTGGAGCGCCTTCACGCCCGACTTGGGCATCTTCGCCACCTTGGCGTTGACGGGCCCGTACGCGCCACCTGTGCCGGCGACCGCCTCGCCTCCACCGAGGACGAGCGTGGCGCCGAGCACGGCGAGCCCGCTCGCAAGCGCACGACGAAGGACAGGACGTAGGTTGATCGACACTCGGGGAACCTCTCTCGGTCATCACGCCTACGGGGTTAGCTGACGGGCTCGCGCGTAATGACCTGCGCTACGCCGCGCTCTGGCGGCGATTCGCCCCACGGGACTTCGTGTCCCTATCTGGGTCCCCCGTTCCCCTCCGCCGGTGGCGAAGGGAACTCGGCTGTTTGCACTGCGGCGGGAATAATACGACTTCCCCACCTACATGTTCGGCACGTCGGGCCGGTACCCCGAATTCGCGATGTCCGATCACGAACTTCCCGGCGCGCCCGCGCTCGCCCCGTGCAGCCGCGCGCCGCCGCACCAGGTGCGGCGGCGCGCGTGCCCTTCAGCGGCTCCGGCTCAGCTCGGGCCGCCGCCCGGCCCGGCCGCCGCGCCGTACGCCTTGGCGTACCAGTCGTAGGCGCGCTTGTAGGCGCCGCCGTCCGCGGCGGCATCGCCGGACGCCAGGTGCTTCGCGGCGTTGCCGACCGGCTGGCCGGCGGCCTGCATCCGCGCGATCGTGTCAACGACGATCTCCCGCGTCAGCTCCAGGTACCCGTCCTGCGCGGCCGGGAGCTGGAAGAGCGCGACGTGGTGGCTGTCGGGCTTGGCGAGGTCCGCCTCGATCGCCATCCGCAGCGCGAGCGCGCCCTGCTCGTCGACCGTCGCCGCGAGGGCGTCGACGCTCGCCTGGCTCGCTCGCGTCGAGACGGCGACGTCCAGCCGGTTGTTGACGAACGTCGTCAGCGAGTCGAGGCTCACCTGGCTGGCGCGGGTGGAGACCGCGACGTCCAGCCGGGCGTTCACCAGCGTGCTGAGCGTGGTGAAGGCCGTGTTGAACGTGTCGAACTTCGTCTCGAACGCGTTGAACGTCGTCTGCGAGACACGCGAGCTCACCTTCGCGTCGAGGTTGGTCCGGATGAAGTCCTCGAGCTTCGCGTCGTTGCATTCGGCCTCGACGGCGTTGAGCCCCTCGAGCGTCAGCGCCGCGCCCGCGGCGAGACCCCACGCGGTCGCCGCGGCGATCTGCGCCGGTGACGTGAGGATGTCGTCCGGGATCGCCTCGTGGACGGCCTCGAGTCCGAGCGCCACGCCCGCGGCGATGTAGAAGTCCGTGATGCCGAGCGGCGTCCCCGGACCCGGGTCGCAGTCGGGCCCGACGGCCTTCAGCCGTCGCGCGCCGCGCTTCCCGACCGCGCCGCTCACCGCCTTGCGCAGCACGTCCGGCTGGTCTCGCCAGCCGGGGATCGTGGAGAACGCCTGTCGGAGCACGGCGAGCTCCGCGGAGGACATGCTCTTGACCTCCAGCCGCGCACGGGCCGTGCCGCGGGCGGGATCCATGCCGAGCTGGTCGAATGCGGCGTTGCCGGCCGGCGTCGCCTCCAGCGACGCGGCGACCTTGCCCATCTCCGAGAGGTACGAGACGAACTGCTTCTCGAACTTGTCCTGCGACGACGCCTGGGCGGCGCCGGACAGCAGGAGCACTGCTGCGACGGTCGACAGGCACGCGACGATCCCTGCCCGTGCCGGGCGTCCCTTCCCCTTGATGCTCATCATGACCTTCCTCTGCAGACCCGGTGGACCGGGTCGGTGGGGGGTCTCAGCCCGCGCCTGAGATCGATTCGACCGGCACGCGTGCCGATCGCCCTGCGCTCGGACCTCCTTGTCGTCCGCTGTGCAGGCGCGCCGGGAGTCGCGAGCCATCCCGAGCGCTGACCTTCCCTGAGCAGAACCTAGTCGACCGGCGAGTCGCGGGTCAACCGTGTCCGGACGCCAGGAAGGGCGCCAGGTTGCGCAGCGCCTCCGCCCCCGCCCAGCCCTCCGCGAGCGCGGCCTCCAGGGCGGCCTCGTGCCCCTCCACCCGCTCCAGCGGGTAGGTCCCGGCCGTGCCGTGGGCGACCAGGAACGCCCAGTCGGAGGCCTGCAGCGCGAGCAGCTCGCGCAGCGCGCGCGGGCTCCCGCCCGGCAGCGTGCGCAGCTCGGCGCGGCGCTGGCGCCAGGCCAGCCCGCCGGCCCGCGGCGCGCTCCACGTGTCGAGCGTCCGCGGCGCGCCCCACGACGTCGCGACGTCGAGCGCGACCGGCTCGGCCATCGCCTCGGCGACGAGCTCGTCGAGCGGCGCGATCCGCAGCCCGGCCTCCTCGGCGAGCTCGAGCACCGCGGCGAGGAAGAGCACGCCCTCGTGCCAGTGCAGGCCGAGCAGCTCCGTGTCCCACGCCACGCAGCAGAACCGGCCGAGCGCCCGCACGCGCGCGACGAAGTCGGCGGCATCCGCCCGCGCCAGCGCCGCCGCGCGCGCCGGGTCGTAGGCCGCGCCGTCGACCGCCCACGCCTGATGGCGGTGCTCGGTGAGCCGGTGCGTGTCGCGGTACGCGCCGCGCGACGGGTAGCCGCCGCGGCTCCACACGAGCTCGAGCGCCGAGCGGTCGAGCGGCACCAGCAGCGGGCCGGCGGGCGGGCGCAGCGGGCCGTCCGCGCGCGGCGCGACGTCCGTGAGGTCGACGCAGGCCAGCCGCACGCCCGCCTCGACCAGCAGCGGGTCCAGCCACGGCGCGTGGGCGCACTCCGGCAGCCAGAAGCCGCCGCCCCAGTCGCCCGAGCGCGCCCGGTGCGCGGCGATCCCCGTGGCGAGCTGGAGCCGCACGCCCGCGTCCGTCGCCAGCAGCGGCAGCACGGCGTGCGTCGCCGACGAGGTCCACGTCGCGTGCCGCGCCATGCGCTCCGCGAGCCCGCCGGCCGCCAGCGCGTCGGCGGCCCAGGCGTAGGCCGCGGCGGAGTGCTCCAGCGCGTCCGCCTCCGCCGGCGTCGCGGCCGGCAGGTCGAGCGCGTGCGAGGCGGGCCGGATCTCGCGCAGGAACGCGAGGCAGCGCCCGAGCGCCCCGGGCGCCGCGAGCTGGTCGCCGAGCACGGGCGTGACGGACAGCGTCACGCGCCCGGGCGCCGCCTCGAGGACGTCGAGCAGCGGCAGGTAGCTGCACGCGATCGCCTCCCACAGCCATTCCTCGCCGAACGGCCACGTCCCGAAGCCCTCGACGTAGGGCATGTGCGTGTGCAGGACGATCGCCAGCCCGCCCGGGCGGCGGCTCATGGGCGCAGGACGGCGAGCAGGTCGAGCGCGCCGTCGAGCGCGCCCCGGCGCAGCGCGAAGTCGCGCACGGAGATCGCGGGCGTGAAGCGGTCGTAGAAGCGCTTCGTGATGCCGAGCCGCGCGTGGATCGCGTCCCAGCCCGCGTGCTCGATCGCGAGCTGGTGCAGCCGCAGCTTGCGCGCGTGGAAGAGCCCGAGCAGGTCGACCTGCCCGAAGTGGCGCTCGCAGAGCGCGCGGTACTCCTCCGGCTTGTACTCGCGCACGTGCCACGGGTTGCCGGAGCGCTCCTGCCCCTCCGGCGCGAGGGTGAGGACATTCGGCGTCGAGACGTAGGCGACGCCGCCGGGGCCGATCAGGCCGCGGATCCGCTCGAGCACCGCGTCGGGATCCTGGACGTGCTCGATCGTCTGGAGGAACACGACGCAGTCGACGTCCCCCTTCCAGGTCTCGATCATGTCGCGCTCGAAGCGCAGCCCCGGCCGCGTGTACTTCAGCCGCGCGTGCTCGTACGCGTCCGGGTTGGCGTCCACGCCGACGACCGACGCGGCGGTGCGGGCCAGCACGTCGCTGCCGTAGCCCTCCCCGCACGCGAGATCGACCACGCGCCGGCCGTGCGCGCGCGCCGCGATCCACTCGTAGACGACGAGATGGCGCCGGAACCAGTAGTTCTCCTCGGGGACGTCCGGCAGCGTGCGCTCCCCGGTGAGGTGGAGCGGCGGCACGCCCTCGGGCTGGTCGCGCTGGACGTGGAGCTCGGGCGCCATCGGCGCGGCAACGGTAGCGTCCGGCGGCCATGGACCTCGCTGCCGGGACCGAGCTGGGCGTCGGGCTGATGGGGTGCGGGAACGTCAGCGCCCAGTACCTGCCGAACGGCCCGCGGCTCGACGCGCTGCGCCTGGTCGCCTGCGCGGACGTCAGGCCGCAGGCGCGCGAGCGCGTGGCCGCCGAGCACGGCCTGGCCCCGTGCACGCCCGAGGAGCTGCTCGAGCGCCCCGACGTCGACGTCGTCCTCAACCTCACGCCACCCGATCTCCACGCCGACGTGGCGCTGCGCGCCATCGCGGCGGGCAAGCACGTCTACACGGAGAAGCCACTGGCCACGAGCGTCGAGCGCGGCCGTGCGGTGCTCGACGCGGCGGCAGCCGCCGGGCTGCTCGTCGGCTGTGCGCCCGACACGTTCCTCGGTGCGGGGATCGAGACCCTGCGGACCGCGCTCGAGGGCGGGGCGATCGGCACGCCGGCGATCGTCCACGTGCGGATGCTGGCGCCGCCCCCGGAGCGCTGGCACCCGTCGCCGGCCTTTCTCTACGCCGAGCTCGCCGGTCCGCTGCTCGACCTCGGCCCCTACGGGGTCGCGACGGCGGTCGCGCTCGCCGGCCCGGTGCGCCGGGTGACGGCGCTGGCGTCCCGGCCGCGGGCGACCGGCACCACCGCGGCCGGCGCGGCGTTCCCGATCGCCGAGCCGACGCGCGTCGTCGCCGTGCTCGAGCACGATGACGGGGTGCTCACGACGCTGGCCGTGAGCTTCGACGCCGACGGGGCCGCGCGCCACGGCGTGGAGGTCACGGGCAGCGACGGGACCCTCGTCGGCGGCGATCCGAACACGTTCGACGGCCCGGTGCTCGTGCGTCGGCCGGGCGCCGCCGACGAGCCGCTCGCCCTCGTGTCGGCGTGGCGGGACAACGCCCGCGGGCTCGGCCTTCAGGACCTCTGCCGTGCCGTGCGCGACGGCACGCCGCAGCGCGCGAGCGGCGCGCTCGGGCTGCACGTGCTCGAGGTGCTGCTGGCGGCGCGGACCGCGGCGCGCGACGGGGCGGCGGTCGCGATCGGTCAGCCGCTCACGGCGCGGTAGCGCTCCATCGCGCGCTCGCGCTCGGCCTTGTGGTCGACGATCGGCGCGGGGTAGTCGCGGCCGATCACGCAGCCCGCGGCCTCCTGCTCGGCGTCGCTCATCTCCCACGGCGCGGCGAGGTGCTCCAGCGGCACGCGTGCGAGCTCGGGGCACCAGCGGCGGACGTACCCGCCGTCCGGGTCGTGGCGCATCTGCTGCGTCATCGGGTTGTACATGCGCCGGAAGTACGGCGCGGGGTCGACGCCGATCGAGGTGATCCACTGCCAGTTGCCGTTGTTCTGCGCCTCGTCGCCGCACAGCAGGTGGCGCATGAAGTGCCGCTCGCCCTCGCGCCAGTCGATGTGCAGGTCCTTGGTGAGGAACGACGCGGTGATGAGCCGCGCGCGGTTGTGCATCCAGCCCACGGCGAGCAGCTGGCGCATGCCGGCGTCGACCACGGGGAAGCCGGTGCGGCCCTCGCGCCAGGCGTCGAGCGACTCGGCGTCGTCGGCCCACTGCAGCTCGTCGAACTGCGGCTTGTAGGCGTGGCGCGCGTTGCGCGGGTGGTGCAGCAGGACGTGGGCGTAGAAGTCGCGCCACGCGAGCTGGCGGACGAAGGCGTCGGCGCCCGCGCCGCCCTTCGCGCGGGCGCGCTCCTCCGTCTCGCGCGCGGAGAGGCAGCCGAAGTGCAGGTACGGCGAGAGCTCCGAGGTCCCGCCCGCGAGCCGGTCGTGGCGGTCGGCGTAGTGCTCGACCGCGCCGGCGAGGAAGCGGCGCAGCCGCTCGCGGCCCGCGGCCTCGCCGGGCGGGAACGGCTCGCCCGCCTCGGGCGCGGGCGCCGCCGGGATGCGGCCCGCGGCGAGCCCGGACGGCACGGCGAGCGCGCGCGGCGCGCCGTGGACCTCGCGCCGGTCGAGCTCCGCCCAGCGGCGGTGGAACGGGCTGAAGACGGTGAAGGGGCCGCCGCCCGTGGTGCGCGGCACGCCGACGTCGGCGACGAAGTTGCCCGGGTGGCGGACGGTCGGCACCGCGGCGTCGACGCGCTTGTCGCGCGCCATCGCGAACGGCGACACGTCCGAGGCGAAGTGCACCGCGTCCGCGCC
>JBEVIG010000040.1:0-6210 GCA_040510855.1 Solirubrobacteraceae bacterium | reverse complement strand
GGGGCGCTCGGTCACGCTCACGGCCGGCGCGGGAACCGGGAGAAGTCGGGCGCCCGCTTCTCCTTGTACGCCTCGCGGCCCTCCGCCGCCTCCTCGCTGCCGTAGAAGAGGAGGTTCGCGTCGTGCGCGAGCTGCTGGAGGCCGGCGTAGCCGTCCTCGTGCGCGTTGAAGCTCGCCTTGGCGAGCCGTAGCGCGAAGGGGGAGAGGGCGAGCATCTCGCGGCACCAGCCGACGGTCTCGTCCTCGAGCCGGTCGAGCGGCACGACGGCGTTCACGAGGCCCATCTCCAGCGCCTGCTCCGCGTCGTACTGGCGGCAGAGGAACCAGAACTCCTTCGCCTTCTTCGGCCCGACGAGGTCGCGCAGCAGCGACGCGCCGTAGCCGCCGTCCCAGGAGCCGACGCGCGGCCCGGTCTGCCCGAAGCGCGCGTTGTCGGCCGCGATCGTGAGGTCGCAGACGAGGTGCAGCACCTGGCCGCCGCCGACCGCGTAGCCGGCGACCATCGCGACGACCGGCTTCGGCAGGCGCCGGATCTGGACGTGCAGGTCGGTGATGTGGAAGCGGCCGACCTTCGCGCCCTCGGGCATGTAGCCCGTGTCACCCCGCACCCGCTGGTCGCCGCCCGAGCAGAACGCGAGCGGCCCCTCGCCGGTCAGGACGATCACGCCCACCGACGGGTCCTCGCGCGCGCGCTCCAGCGCATCCGAGAGCTCGATCACCGTCTGCGGCCGGAACGCGTTGCGCACCTCCGGGCGGTCGATCGTGACCTTGGCGATCCCGTCGCCGCTCAGCTCGTAGCGGATGTCCTCGTACTCCGCCGCCGTCGTCCACTGCACGCTCACGGCGGGTGACATTAGCCTTTGCGGCCCATGGACTTCGGCCACTGGCTCTCCAGCGCCGCCGGGCGCCGCCCCGAACGCGTCGCGATCGCGGTCGGCGACGAGCAGGTCTCCTATCGCGAGCTGCTGCTCCGCGCGGTGCGCGCGGCGGGCGGCCTGCACCTGCGCGGCGCGGCACGCGGCGAACCCGTCGCGCTGATGCTCGATCCGGGGCTCCCGTTCCTCGAGGCGCTGCACGGGTGCCTGATCCTCGGCACGCCCGCCGTGCCGATCGACCCGCGGCTCGCCGACCGCGAGCGCCAGGCCGTGCTGCGCGAGATCGAGATCAAGATCGAGCGCCCGCTGACGGGCGAGTCCGGCGTGTTCCAGCTGCCCGACCCGGCCGAGCGCGACGAGATCGCGCTGGTGGTCCACACCTCGGGCACGACGGGGACCGCGAAGCCGGTCGCGATCACCTACGGGAACGTCCGCGCGAACACGCGCGGGCTCGCGCAGGCCATGCAGCTCGGCGACGACGAGCGCTGGCTGTGCCCGCTGCCGCTCTCCCACGTCGGCGGGCTGATGGTCTTCCTGCGCTCGGCGATCATGGCCACCACCGCCGTGCTCGCCCCGCCGCCGTTCGACGCCGAGGCGGTCGCGCGCCTCCTGCGCGACGACGACATCACGATCGTCTCGCTGGTCCCGACGCAGCTCCAGCGGCTGCTCGACGCGGGGGCGACGCCCGGGCCGAAGCTCCGGCGCGTGCTGCTCGGCGGCGGCTCGATGCCGCACGCGCTGCTCGAGCGCGCCCGCGCGGCCGGCTTCCCCGTCTGCCCGAGCTACGGGCTGACCCAGGCGTGCTCGACGGTCACCGTCGCGGAGCCCGGCGACCTCGAGACCGCCGGGAAGGCGCTCCCGGGCGTGGGCGTGGCGATCGCCGAGGACGGCGAGATCCTCGTGTCCGGCGGCACGATCAACGCGCTCGGCAGCCTGCGCACTGGCGACCTCGGCCGGCTCGACGAGCAGGGCCGGCTCGTCGTCACGGGCCGCAAGGGGGACCTGATCATCACGGGCGGCGAGAACGTGTCGCCCGCGGAGGTCGAGGCGGTGATCGCCGAGCACGAGGGCGTCGCCGAGGCCGCGGTCTTCGCCCGCCCGCACCCGCTCTGGGGCGAGGCGATCACCGCGTGGGTCGTGGCGAAGCCGGGCGCCGAGGTCTCCGTGGCCGCGCTCCGGGCCCACTGCCTCGAGCGGCTCGCCGGCTTCAAGGTCCCGAAGACGTTCGAGCTCGTCGAAGAGCTCCCGCGCACGGAGTCGGGCAAGGTGCGCCGGACCGAGCTGCGCTAGCGTCCGCGCCCGTGCCGGCCCCCGACGACTTCCGCATCGAGAGCCGCAAGCGGTGGGGCGCGCAGGCGGCGGGCTGGGAGGCGCGGCGCGACCAGCTGCGCACCAGCACGATGCCCGTCTCGGCCTGGCTGATCGACGCGCTCGACCCGCAGCCGGGGCAGACGCTGCTCGAGCTCGCCGCCGGCACCGGCGACACCGGCTTCCTCGCGGCCGAGCTCGTCGCGCCGACCGGCGAGCTCATCACCTCCGACTTCTCGGCCGAGATGCTCGCGACGGCGCGGCGGCGGGCGGACGAGCTCGGCGTGACCAACGTGCGCTTCAAGCAGATCGACGCGGAGACGAGCATCGACGTGCCGGCCGCGAGCGTCGACGGCGTCCTCTGCCGCTGGGGCTTCATGCTCATGGCCGAGCCGGGCGTCGCCCTCAGCGGCGCCCGGCGGGTGCTCAAGCCCGGCGGGCGGCTCGCGCTCGCCGCGTGGACCGGCCCGGACGAGAACCAGTGGAGTGCCCGCCCGGTCCGGGAGCTGATGGACCGCGGCGTGATCGAGCCGCCGGCGCCGGACGCGCCGGGGCAGTTCACCTGGGCGCCGGAGGGCATCGTGGCCGAGCAGCTGGAGGACGCGGGCTTCGTCGACCACCACGTCGAGGCGCTCGACTTCACCGTCGACTTCGCATCGCCCGAGGACTGGTGGGAGGGGGTCTCCCAGACCTCGGGCCGCGTGGCCTCCGCCATCGCCTCCGGCCCCGCCGAGACCGTCGCCGAGGCCCGGGCCGCCGTGCTCGCCGCGGCGGCGGAATACGCGCAGCCGGATGGGACGCTCCGCATCCCCGCCCGCACGTGGGTGGCCAGCGCGGAGGCCTAGGCGCACGCCCCTAGTAGCCTCACGCGCCTCATGTTCTACGACGACGACGCAGACCTCACCCTCCTCGACGGCAAGACCGTCGCGATCATCGGCTTCGGCTCGCAGGGCCACGCCCACGCGCTCAACCTCAAGGACTCGGGCGTGGACGTCGTCGTAGGCCTCCGCCCGGACTCGAAGTCCGTGCAGGTCGCCAAGGACGCGGGCCTCGAGGTGGCGGACATCACCGAGGCCGCCTCGCGCGGCGACATCGTGATGGTGCTGCTCCCGGACGAGAAGCACGGCGAGGTCTATCGCGACCAGATCGCCGACGGCATCTCCGCCGGCAAGCTGCTGCTCTTCGGCCACGGCTTCTCCGTCCACTACGGCGAGGTCGAGCCGCCCGCCGACGTGGACGTCGCGCTCGTCGCGCCGAAGGGCCCTGGCCACCTCGTGCGACGCCAGTACACGGAGGGCTCCGGCGTGCCGGGCCTGATCGCGGTCGACCAGGACGCGACCGGGAACGCGCAGGCGCTCGCGCTCGCCTACGCCAAGGGGATCGGCAACACGCGCGGCGGCGTGATCGAGACGACCTTCAAGGACGAGACGGAGACCGACCTCTTCGGCGAGCAGGCCGTCCTGTGCGGCGGCGTCTCCGAGCTGGTCCGCGCGGGCTACGAGACGCTCGTGGACGCCGGCTACGACCCGCGGCTGGCGTACTTCGAGTGCCTCCACGAGCTCAAGCTGATCGTCGACCTGATGTACGAGAAGGGCATCACCGGGATGCGCTACTCCATCTCCAACACGGCCGAGTACGGCGACCTCACGCGCGGCAAGCGGATCATCACCGACGAGACGCGCCAGGCGATGAAGGACGTGCTGGGCGAGATCCAGTCCGGCGCCTTCGCCCGCGAGTGGATCGCCGAGAACCGCGCGGGGCAGGAGAACTTCCAGCGCATGCGCGCCGAGGGCGCCAACCACCAGATCGAGCGCGAGGGCAAGGAGCTGCGCTCGATGATGGACTGGATCGACACGGAATTCCACGCGGGCTAGAGCCGCCGCCTGCCACCATTCGGGGCGATGGCCGACGACGCCCCGGGTGAGGGCGGCTGGCTCCCGCCGGTCGCGCCGGGCGGCAACCCGCCGCCCCGGTTCGACACGCCCCAGTGGGCGGCGCCGCGCCCCGCAGCGCCGCAGCCCGCGGCCACCGGGGCGGACCGCCTGCCGCCGCCCCCGCGGTTCGACGCCCCGAGGCAGGCGAGCAGCCCGGCGGCCGTCTGGGGGCTCGTGCTCGGGATCACCGGGCTCGCGCTGCTCCTGCTCTCGCTCGGCACGCTGTTCTTCATCACGCTGCCGCTCTCGTTCGCCGCGATGTCGCTCGGCAAGCGGGCGCGGGAGGCCGGGCAGCCCTCCGCGGCGCTGTGGATCGGCCGCGCCGGCGTGATCGCGGGCGTCGCCGCGGCCGTCGTGCTGATCGCGCTCGTCGCCGCGGGCGTCGACTTCGAGGAGCTGCGGCGCGACATCGAGCGCGAGCTCGATCGCCGCCGCCAGGACGACGAGGGCGGCAGCGGCGTGGACGGCGTCCGCTCCGCGGTCGAGGGCCTCCGGGCCTTCATCGGGCGCTGACGCGTGACCCCGCTACTCTCACGGCTCCCGGCCCCGACCCTCCCCAGCCTGTGACGCCGAATCCCTTCATCAAGCAGTACCTCATGACCGCCGGCCCGACGCCCGTGCCGCCCGAGGTCTCGCAGGCGATGGCGACGCAGATGCTCTACCACCGCGCGCCGGCCTTCGACGCGCTGTACGAGCGCGTCCTGGAGCGCCTGCCGCAGGTCTTCGGCACGAGCAACCCCGTGCTCGCCTTCGCCGCGAGCGGCTCCGGCGCCATGGAGTCGGCGGTGGCCAACCTCGTGCGGCCCGGGACGAAGGCGCTCGCGCTCGCGTCCGGCAAGTTCGGCGAGCGCTGGATCCAGCTCTGCGAGTCCTACGGCGCGGACCTCGTCCGCCACGAGCCGGGCTGGGGCGTCCGCTTCGACCCCGCCGACGTCGACCGGCTGCTGACGGAGAACCCCGGCACCGAGGTCGTCTTCGCCACGCTGAGCGAGACCTCCACCGGCATCGTGCACGACATCCAGGCGATCGCCGAGGTCGTCAAGCGCCACGACGCGCTCCTGGTCGTCGACGCGGTCTCCGGCCTCGGCGCCGCGCGCCTGGAGCAGGACGCGTGGGGCGTGGACGTCGTCGTCGCGGGCTCGCAGAAGGCGCTGATGACGCCGCCCGGCCTGGCCTTCGCGTCGGTCAACGAGCGCGCGCTCGAAGCCGCGAACGGCAAGCCCGGCGGCCGCTACTACTTCGACTGGGGCAGGACGGCGAAGAGCCAGGCGAAGGGCGCGAGCCCGTTCACGCCGGCCGTGTCGCTCTTCCTCGGCCTCGACGTCGCGCTGGGGATGATCGAGGAGGAGGGCCTGGAGGACGTCTGGGCCCGCCACGACCTGCTCGCCCGCGCCACGCGGGCCGGCGTCGCGGGGCTCGGTCTCGACCTCTACGGCGACCCGGACGAGCGCTCCACGGTCGTGACCGCGATCGAGCTCCCCGGCGACGTCGACGGCGGCAAGGTGCCCGGCACCCTGCGCAAGCTCGGCATCACGGCGAACGGCGGCCAGGACGACCTGAAGGGCAAGATCCTCCGGATCGCCCACTGCGGCTACTTCGGCGCCTTCGACATCCTCACGTCGCTCTCGGGCCTCGAGATCGCACTGGCCCAGCTCGGGCACGACGTGGAGCACGGCGCCGGGGTCGGCGCCGCGCAGCGCGTGTTCCTGGAGGCCGGCGTGCTCGCCGCGGCGTGAGCCTCCTCGCCGAGCAGTACCGCGTCCTCGTCGCCGAGAAGATCGCCGACTCGGGCGTCGACCTGCTGCGCGAGCGGTTCCAGGTCGACGTCGAGACCGGGCTGAGCCACGAGGAGCTCGCCGACCGCATCGGCGGCTACCACGGGATCCTGATCCGCTCGGCGACGCAGCTCGACGCGGGGCTGATCGAGCGCGCCGGGAACCTGAAGGTCATCGGGCGGGCCGGGATCGGCGTGGACAACGTCGACGTGCCGGCGGCGACGAAGCGCGGGATCATCGTGGCCAATGCGCCGCAGTCGAACATCGTGGCGGCGGCGGAGCACACGATCGCGTTGATGCTGGCGCTGGCGCGCAACG